>JAZLHB010000136.1:0-28613 GCA_045616565.1 Akkermansia sp.
CAAAATCGCTGAAAAAATGGCTTGACAAACAATACTCCCAAGTTGTATAAGGAACCTACCCTCTGTCAGCGCGGATTAAAGATGGCCGCCAACTGTCAAAAACAGGGAGCCACCATAAACCACCCATACGCTCATTGTGCGCCCGATGCTTCTACAAGTTTATCAATTCTATTTCCGATACGAAGATTGTAGATGGCGCGAGGGATTTCAAGCTGATGCGCCGCTCGGTTGTCGAGGCATTACTGTCTCTGCAGGAATACAACCGCTTCTCAAAAGGACTCAACGAGTGGGTCGGTTTCCGTACAAAGTGGGTTGAGTTTGAAAATGTAGAGCGCGTGGCAGGGGAAACCAAATGGTCCTTTTGGAAGCTCTTCAAGTATTCCATTGAAGGAATCGTGGGTTTCACAACCGCGCCTTTGTCGTTGGCTTCAATGCTGGGCCTGGCATTTGTCGTCATCTCTTTCTCTGCAATCGTTTTTTTGATGCTGCGGCAACTTTTGTGGCACGAGTCGGTTTCAGGATGGACATCAATGGTTTGCATTCTCATCTTCTTTTGCGGGATACAATTGTTATGTCTCGGAATCATCGGACAGTATCTAGCCAAGACCTATTTAGAGGTTAAACGCCGCCCCCACTACATAGTTAAAGAAATGTCCGAAGAATAACCTTATGGATAATTCTTATACTCGATTTAAGTCTATGCAACAAAAAGAAATCAAAGTATTATTTCATTTAGATAAAATAATAGTTTTTGTGCTGCTTGCTGTGCTGTCGTACATGTATGCTTTTGACCCAGAGGATTTAGCTCATATGCAAGCACATTGTTGCAGTGAGGGGTTCCGATACGCGTGTATATCATACCAAGAGTGGAATGCCAGAATAGGAGAACTCGTAAGTTATGCAATCGGATTTCAAAACGGCATAAGCTCATATTATCTCCAATATGCCTATTATCTTCTAAATCCTGTTTTTTGTGTCGCTGCAATTTTCTTGTCTATTCGCATAGCTGTAGGCACATGGTCGGGTTGCAGAAAATCCTTTCTTTTCATTTTCGTGTCACTGTGTTTCCTTGGTAGTAAACAGGGGTGGTTTTGGTTTATAGGAAACATGAATTGGCTATACCCAAGCGTATTGGCCATGCTTTTCTTCGTGTTGTGGGAGGACATTTTTAAGAGCGGCGATTTCAAGATTCAAACGTGGAAGTTCCTGTCATGTATGCCTCTTGCGGTAGTGGTGGGTATGTCCAATGAAAACACATCAGTAGTCTCGTTGCTATTGTTCACAGGATGCGGCTTATATGCATGTGTAAAGCAAAGAAAAATATGCATCACTTGGCAGTATGTGGTGATAGAAGCGATATTGCTGATTTCAGCGTTTCTCTTTTTTATGGCTCCTGCAGGTACGGCACGCGCTGCGGCGTCTGGGTGGGAGCTCTCTTTCCACAATATCCTGTTCAATTCATTGCTTCAACCTGCCAATTGGCTCTATGCTGCCATCTTTTACTGGCGCGAGGCCCTAGTGCTTAGCATTATGGTGTATATCGGGTGGCGACGTGGAGTGAAGTTGATTGACAAGCGGTTGGCATTCATGATGCTGGTGATGCTGCTGCTATGGAGCGTGCTTTTGGCAGCACCCTGCTGGGGGGCACCGCGCGCGTACACGCCGCTGGATTTGATTCTCTTCGCTATTATGGCTCGGCTGCTTTATAAGATAGTCAATCATAAGGGGTGTGGAGCAAAGGAAGTGGGGATGATACTCTCCCTGCGGACGGTCTTGACGCTGACGATACTAGTGCCAACAATAGCGTTAGCGGTAGCCCAGTATAGGGTGAGGAGCCAGATAGCCGCGCGCGCAGAAGCTGCTTTGGCACGCGGAGAAACGCACTTGGTGCTCCACATGGGGGAGATTGATACATCCCCGGTTATGCCGCGATATTTCCATATTCCCGGCTGTATGGTCGCCCATGATTTGAGTCCGTATATCCCGCTCATAGGAATTTCCAAGGAGAAATACGAGAAAACACTGGATTTTACTCATCATGAATGGACGACGCTAACCGGCCTTGGCTATCCCAGCAGCGGGGACGATGTGCTGAACCTTGGTGTGGCCAAGCGTTTTGGCTTGAATAGTATCATCTATGTGAGGTAAGTCATCTGGCAAAGTGCGCGGATGGTGGGCTGGTAGAGAGACCTTCGAACCGGACGATGATGAGGGGCTGCAGCTCTCTTGTCCATTACTCACGGAAATACAGCTTGGCGTTACGTTGAACATTCCCGCCCGCATAAACATACCGTGTGCGCAGGAGGTTGCTGTCCCTATGCCCCATCTCCATCTGAAGGGAAGGGAAATCCCGGTAGTAAAACGCATGGTAGGTGGCGAAGGTGTGGCGGCAGACGTCTGGACACCAGGGGGTGTTGTTCTCTTTGTTCCAGCCTGCGGCTTTTCTCAACGCTCTCCAGCGCTGGAACCAGCGACTCGGTATTGTATGGACGGAGATGGCACCAGCCTTGCGCAGCGGCACAACACGCCCCCCTCCCGTCTTGGATGCAGTAGGACGCACCACCACGCACTTGTTCTGCCAGTCGATGTCGCGCTCGGGGTCAATCCTGCTAACTTCCGTGGGTCGGATGCCGCAGTATAGCATCAGGTGCAATGACAATTGCATCTCCCGGTGTTCCGGCAACCGCGCCGTCGCTTCCAGACGCTCCACCTCTTCGATACTCAGTGGTTGAATCGGCTTTTCCATCACATCCGGCACTTCCACACGCGATACCGGGTTGGCATCGCACCAATCATGCTTGATTGCCGTGGAAAACACCCCGCTCATGATGGCCCGAGCCTTCCTAAACTGCGCCGCACTGCCGCCGAACGCTGTTTCCAGATACCTCCGGCAATCCTTTGATGAGATGCTTCGTATCCTTCGCTCAGCCAACCCCGAATTCATCTTCATCAGCCGCTGGCAAAGATACCGGAAGTCTACAATCGAACGCTCCCTCAACCCCTTCCGCTCCCTATCCTCCAATGCGGTCTCTACTGCCTTGCAGAAGGTGACCGTCTTCGCGCGTTTCCGCATTTCCTCGGCACCGAGACGCATGCACTCCCGCGCACGCCTAACTCGCCCGCGCACACAATCCAGCGCATCCTTTGCCACCAAAGCAGCCTCAAGCACATCTACGCCTGTACTCCGCAGCACTTCAAGCGCCGCACGCTCTCTATCGTTTATCTCAGTTTTCATAGCTTCACAGTATTCACAATGCGTATGCAAGCCTAAAGTCAGGCATTAGTCAACGACCGCGCAAACGCGCGCGTGAATACCAAGCCCACTAGTGTCTTGTCGAGTTAATCCTTGATAATAGTATGCTCTAGAAATTGCTTATTTAGAGGGTTTGGTCAACACGTTGGTATTATAACGAATTAACTCTACAAGACACTAGGTGAAGACGGCCCTTGCCCGTCTGGTCAGCGTACGCGCTTGAGGAAAAGAGAGAGCGCGTATCTAACACCTCGGAACATAGTACCCGTAGTGGTGGGCTTGCCACCTCATACGCATTGTGAATACTGTAGTCTGGGAGATGCCGTTTTACTGGGGTTCTATGACGGCATGCAGCGTCTCTGAAAACGTACTGAAGTATTGAACATGAATCAGAATAATGTCAACAAGATCATATTAGTTGGCGCAGTAATTTATCTTGCGCTTCCAAATGTATTGTGGCTATTTGGATGGGTGGAAACTTGGATTGCCTCCATTATAGGAGCTTTTCTGATTTTTGGCCTCTTTCATTGGCTTGTAAAAAAGAAATCAGACATCATTCTAAAACCCATCTCATTTGCACATGTCCTACCTCTTGCTCTTTGTTGTATTGGTATTGTCTTTTTGATGGGGTTCAATGGCATAGTGCCGCAGCCAGGTGATTTTATTGTAAGAAACGCTCTGTATGAAGCGTTGATTAATTCCGATTGGCCTCTTTACAGCAACAGGGGCGAATATTTTGTATACTATCACGCTTTTGTGCTACTTCCTGCTTTGTTTGCGTCACTCTTTTCCTCTGTTCCACCTTGGATATTGATAGCAATGTGGGTATGGCTGGGGTTGGTGTTAGCCTTCTGCTGCCTCGCTATGCGTTACAGAAGGAGAACAATGATTTTTCTGGTGCTGCTTATGGTTTTGGGAACACCAGCGGCCATATTTCAATTGGATCACCATTTTTTAGCTAATTATTGGCCAATCAAGGATGTCGTTGCTCTCTATCGCCACTTTCTTCCTGTGCCCCTAAGCTATCCTGGAATGTGGAATCAATGCGCCGATACGTATAACCACGGCATTATTGCCCTGCTTTTCCTTTCCATGATGCATGGTAAATTGTTGAAGGGGAAGGATGTTGTTTTGGCTAGCGGGTTGGTGGTTGCCTGCTCGCCAATTGCGGCTCCTGGCATTCTGTTTTTAATTTTTTTATCTGTACCACTTGCCTCGTATAAAAAAGTTATTTGTGATTTGCTGAAAATGCCGCTTTTTTATGCTGAATTAGTATTGCTTTCTCTTCTCTTCACTTATTATACATCTGCCTCTAATTCTACATGTAGTCTTGGATGGAATGTTTTTGGAGGTGAATTTTATGGTGTATATTTGGCAAGTGTTTGTTCATTTCTGCTGCCCTTGGTGGTTTTTGGCTGGAAATATCGTTACACCCGTTCATTTGTTACAATATTCATTCTTGCTGTTGTATTGCCAGTCGTATGGGTTGGCAAATTGAATAATGAACTTTTGTTCAAGAACTGTGTTTTGCTTTATTTTATCCTAACCGCCTATGCCGTTGGAGCGAGGTACGTTCATCGTTTCAAAAAGCTGGTGTGCATTTTTGTGCTGGCTCTTTGTTCTTATTCTTTTCTTTATGTTGTCAGGTTGGCGGTGCGTGATTTCGAAATCGTACCGGTTCTAAGAGAACATAATAGGCATAATGAATGGCAAGGTTCATTGAATCATCCCGAGCACTATATGTATTCGCAGTTTTGGGGTATGCATCCAGGATTCCCTTTCAAGCAGTAAAATCCACAATTGGTTTGAAGTGAGGGTAACTGTAATAGTGTGTGTCTGGCGATTCTTGCGAGGCGCTTTCCTACCCGGCGTACCCCCCTCCCCCCCCCGCCGCCGAATGGCGGGGTGTATGACGTCTCCCGCTACACTCCTGCACCCGAATTCATCGGTTCCCAAATTCTTTGGGATACATGTGTGTTTTGCATTGAGTTGTCCGGGTGTTTTATGTTAGAATACGCGCGCATGCAAGAGACAGACATCACCTGCCACCCCACGCGCGACACGTTCGTTCGTTTCGCGATAGTGCTGGTTGCGTTTTTCGGCTTCGGGCTGTATTTCTTCTATGACGGCTCTGTGGGCTACCGCAAGGCCAACGAGGTGTATTTCAGCTACCAGGCATTCGCCAACCTGGGGCAGAAGGTGCAGCAGTCCGCCCCCGCTTCATGGAAGGCCATGACGTCATCCGCCGCGCTGCTGCCTGCGGTGCAGACGGAGAACGGCCCCGTGATTGAAGGCGACAAGGGGCAGCGCTTCCCGCTGCCGCAGGAGAGCGAGGCCACCCGCAGCTGCCCGCCGGAGGTGCAGGACTACCAGGCCATGAGCAATGGCTGGAACGATTGCTGGATTGCCTACACGGGCCGTATGCACTATCCCGCCCGCGCCGGGGAGCATCCGTATGACGAGAGCGCCATCCGCGAGCAGTGGTATGCGGGCGGCGGTTGCATGGTTGTCTCCCTTATCATCGTGTGGCTCATGCTGCGCACCAAAGGGCGCGTGATGTCCCTGAGCGGCGATACCGTGACCGCCGCCGGGCAGCAGTTCCGCGTGGCGGATATCACCCGGCTGGACCTTCGCCAGTGGTGGGGCAAGGGCGTGAAAGGCGTTGCCTACGCCACCGTGAACGGCAGGAAAATCAAGATGGACGGCATGACCTACGGCGGCTTTGGAGAGAAGGGCACGGCAGATACGTTCATGAAGGCCCTGCTGGCGCAGTACAAGGGAGAGATTCTGGAATACGAGAGGGACGATGCCGGAAAGCAGTGACAGCGCGGTCCTGCGGGGCCGCTGGAGACACACCGGACGCCGCGTGGCGGAGGTGCTGCTCTCCCGCCGTCTCAACACCACGCTGCTTTTGGCTGCCGTGGCCGTGGAGCTTGCCGTGATGGGCGTGGGGGTCACCCGCCGCCTGGAGCAGGCCAATGCGGAGGCCCTGCGCGTTTCCGAGGCCCAGATAGCCGCCATTGAGGCGCAGGAGCTGCAGGGGCTCTCCATCACCGGGGCCGCCAGCATCGGCACAGCCCAGGTGGAGGAGGATGCCCCGCCCGCCACCAATGAGGTGGGGAGTGATGTGGCCCCGCCCCTGCGCACCATGGACGCGGATATCCTGCTGGCCCGGCAGGGCGCGCTGGATATCGGGAAAGACAAGGAGGAAGCCCCCGCCGCAAGCATCCCGGATGCCACCGCAGCCGTGGTGGCCGGGCTCTCCCGCGAGCAGCGCCAGGAGCTGGACCGCCTCATCCGCCAAGGCGTCACGGCCCTCACCGCCGGGGATATGCGCCTGTGCATCCTGAGCCTGGAGCAGGGGCGCGCCATTGCCCCGGAGCATCCCGCCCTGCTGTACTACTACGGAATGGCGTACGACAAGCTCGACAACCAGGAGAAGGCGCGCGCCCTCTACACCAAGGTGTTTGAGATGCGCGACAAGGCGGGCAAGTATTTCCAGCGCGCGGCACAGCGCCTTTCCTTCGGGTTCGACAGCGCGGCGGCCATGCGCGGCAAGCTCTCCTTCGGCCCGTACCAGCTGCGCCACACCACGGATGACGACACGGCGGAGCATGTGGACATCCTGCTGCCGGTGCTGTTGGCACCGGGGGAGGAAGTGCGCCCGGACGACATCTATATCACCATCCAGTTCTTTGATTTGGTGGACGGGCGCAAGATAGAGTTCTCCCGCATGGCCACCCCGCAGCTCAACTGGCAGAATGAAAAGCCCACCTGGGAGGAGTGGGAGGAGAACCTGCTCATCACCTACAGCGTGCCCCCGCTCACCCAGGAGGAGGAGGACGCCTACGGAAGCCTCAAGTATTACGGATTCACCGCCAAGCTCTACTACAAGGGGGAGCCGCTGGACTGCATCAGCACGCCGCCCTCCCTCATCCTGCAGGAGCAGCGCCTCAACAGCCGCCGCAACCGCAACGGCGGCTACCAGGAGGGCCTGCTGCCGGATGACGGCCTGGCACCCGGCGGCGGGGCGGAGGAAGCCCTGCCGGTCTCCGATTTCCTGAACGATCTCACCACGCCCTGACCATGCCTGCCATCTTCACTGAACTGCCCCACACCCTGGGCATCTACACCCTCACCCGCCTTCTGGAGTCCGGCAAGAAAACGGATCTCTACCTGGCGCGCCAGAACCTCGTGAACAGAGAGGTCATTCTGGAGGTCCTGCGCCCGGATTCCCCGCAGGAGGTGGTGAGCGATTTCCTTGAGTCCGGCCGCCTGCGCGTGTCCGCCGCCGATATGCCGCATGTGGCGCAGGTGCTGGAATCCCTGCAGGAGGATGGCGTGTGGTTCATGACGCATGAGAAGCCGCAGGGGTATTCCTACCTTGATATCGTGGCGGCCAAGCAGCATATCTCCCCGCACCACTGCTGCCGTATCATTGCCCAGGCCGCGGATATCTACACCTACTGCAAGCGCCGCGGGCTGGATTCCATCAACATCACCCCGGCCATGCTCTTCCTGAGCCCGGACGGCGGCACGGATTTCCTCTCGCCGGTCACGGCGGCGGGGCGCGGCACGGATATCGCCGCGCAGATGAGCGCGCTCTCCCGCGTGCTCGCCCCCACCCGCCCGCTGAATGTCTCCGGCTCCACGCGCTGCGCCAGCCTGCTGCGCTGGATGCAGAAGGACGCCGCAGCGGAGAGCTACGACTGGGCCAGCATAGGCACCACCGCCAGCACGGTCATCACCCAGCTCAATGAGAGCGAACCCCCGCTGGAAATGCCCGTGCCCCCGCAGAGCGAGGCCGCCAAGCGCCGCCAGCGCCGCAACCTGCGCCGCAAAATCCTGTATTGGGCGCGCGTGGGCGGCCTAGCCGCCGCCATTGTGGCAGTCATCGGCTCGCTCGGTGTTTGGCTCACCCCCTCGGAGGTGGTGCGCCCCATCCCCACGGAGCATGACGGCATGGTCTTCTGCAGGCAGGGCTCCCAGAAGCTTGCCGTCTCCGGCACCTACGTCTCCATTGCCCAGTACGAGCGCTTCCTCAAGAATCTCGACAGGATGGAGCCCACCGAGCTGGAGCGTATCCACATGGGCATTCCCTCCGAATACCGGGAGCATGTGCCGGAGGACTGGGAAGCCCAGCTGACAGCCGCCAGGAACCGCAGTTCCTACCACGGCCGCTCCCTGCGTATGGACAGCCCCGTGACCGGGGTGAGCTACTGGGACGCGCTGGCGTACGCGCATGCGCAGGATGCCGATATAGCCGCCGCCACCACGCTGCAGAAGGTGCGTGAGAGCGGCGGTGCCGCGGATATGCAGGAGTGGAGCACCACCCAGACCCCGCGTGATATGGATTTCCTCTACAAGAACCGCAGCCAGCTCATCCTGGACAGCGGAGACTCCCCCCGTGTCATCCCCGTGAAATCACCCGCCGTGCGTTCCAACACGCTCGGTTTCCGCATCGCCACCCCTCAAGCATAACCCGCCATGAAAAAAATCGTTTCCCTCATCATCCTGGTAGCCGCCATCCTGCTGCACCTGCCCGCCTCCGCGCAGGTGGAGGTGCAGCTCGCCCCCAACCGCACGGACTATGTGGCCGGCGAGGGCGTGGGCGTCAACCTCACCATCACCAACCACACGGATGCCCCGCTCAAGCTCGCGGATACCAACGGGCGCCCCTGGCTCAACATCATCCTCACCCAGCGCGGCATGAACGGGCCCGTGATTCCCAAGGAGAGAATCGGCGCTCCCCCGGTCACCATCGCCCCCGGCAGCCAGCGCACCGTCTCCGTGAACCTGCGCGACAAGTTTGCCCTGGACATGCCCGGCGCATTCCGCGCCATGGCCACCATCCTGCTGCCGGACGGCCGCACCACCTACACCTCCAACCGCGCGCTCTTCAACATCACCACCGGCGGTGCCGTGCGCACCTTCCCCATCCAGTCCCGCGGCCGCAGGCTTGAAATGAGCGTGCGCCTGGTGCGCACCGCCAAGCAGGAGGGGCTTTTCGGCCAAGTGGTGGATATGGACACCAAGCGTGCCGTGGGCGCCTGCTACATGGGGCGCTACATGAACTTCATGCAACCGCGCGTGTTCATGGACGGCTCCCAGAACCTGCATGTGCTCTGCCAGTCCACCCCGGATTTCTTCACCTATTCCGTGATGAACAACCGCGGGCAGCGCCTCTCCTACCAAGTATACCGCCGCATGCCCGGCGCTCCCGTGGACCTGGTGAACACCGGCAAGGGATTCCGCCCCGTCGGCCTCATCCCATACGATCCCAAGGCCGAGGCCAAGAAGCAGCGCGAAAAGGTGCGCACCACCTCCGAACGCCCCCTTTAAATCGTAAATCGTAAATCGTAAATCGTAAATCGTAAATCAAGATGAGTTGCCCCACCATCGCTATCGTAGGCCGCCCGAACGTCGGCAAATCCGCCATCTTCAACCGCATGGTGGGACGCCGTATCGCCATTGTCCATGACCAGCCCGGCGTCACGCGCGACCGCCTTTGCGCCCCGGTCCGCATCACGGATTTCGATGCCCTGGCCGTGGATACGGGCGGTATCGGCTCCACGCTGGACGACGGCTTCGGCGCCCAGGTGGCGCGCGAGGCGGATAT
This sequence comes from Akkermansia sp., assembly GCA_045616565.1. GTDB lineage: Bacteria > Verrucomicrobiota > Verrucomicrobiia > Verrucomicrobiales > Akkermansiaceae > Akkermansia. The sequence continues at coordinate 9,873 of JAZLHB010000136.1, forward strand.
TGCCCTCAACGCGGCGGACTACATCATGTTCGTGTGCGACTGCCGCGACCACCTGACGCCCATCGACAAGGCGATAGCCGCGCAGCTGCACAAGAGCAGCGTGCCTGTGCTGCTGGTGCTCAACAAGGCGGATACGGACAAGCAGGAGCTCAACCTGGGAGAGTTCGCGGAGCTGGGCTTTGCGGACTATGTGTTCACCTCCGCCGCGCACGGCCGCGGCTTCCACCAGCTTGCCTCCAAGCTCAACGCCGCCCTCAAGAAGATGGGCGCGGATCCCAAGCAGGCGGAGGCCGCTGCGGATGCCACCCCGGAAGAGGAGCCGGACAAAGAGGCCGTGCAGGCGGATTCCCCTATCCGCGTTGCCGTCATCGGCAAACCCAACGCCGGCAAATCCTCCCTCGTCAACGCCATCCTCAACGACCGCCGCACCATCGTCTCCGATGTCGCCGGCACCACGCGCGACGCCATCGACATTCCCTACACGCACGACGGCAACGGCTACGTGCTCATCGATACCGCCGGCATGCGTCCGCGCAGCAAGCGCGACACCTCTGTGGAGGTGTTCTCCGCCATGCGCAGCGAGAAGGCCATCCGCCGTGCGGACATCTGCCTGCTCGTCATCGACATGGCGGCGGGCGTCACCCAGCAGGACCGCCGCATCGGCTCCATCATTGCCAAGGAGAGCAAGCCCTGCATCATCATCGTCAACAAGTTCGACCTCTACTGCCCGGAAGCCCCCATGGGAGCCCGCAAGGATGCCGTGAAGGAGCACATCTCGGAAAACCTCTTCTTCCTGGACTACGCGCCCGTGGCCATCGTTTCCGCCAAGAACGGAACCGGGCTGGAGGGTATCTTCAAGGCCATTCAGCGTGTCAAGGAGGAGGCCCGCAACATGCCCGGCACCGGTGAGCTCAACCGCCTTCTCCAGCGCGCCATGGAAATGAACCCGCCCGGCCAGCACCGCGTGCTCAAGAAGCGCCTCAAGCTCTTCTACGCCACTACCGCGCTCAACGAGAAGTACACCACCATTCCCGTGCCCACCTATGTGCTGTTCGTGAACGACAAGCGCCTGCTGCCGGAAAGCTACGCCCAGTACCTGCGCAATGCCATCCGCAAGCGCATCAAGGCTGCCGGCGTGCCTATCGTCCTCTCTCCGCGCTCGCGCGTGCGCAACGCGGATTGATGCCGCAGTTATCTGCCCGCTAAATTCGCCTTTCTGCCCACTTTTTGCTTGAAAGTGGGCAGATAATCAGTCATTGGGCAGGAGGATTATAGACATGAGAACTTTCAATTATGAAGATTTGCCCGGAGGGTTTCTTTCATCGGAAGTGTGCAATTGCGTGCCTATCGTCCTCTCTCCGCGCTCCCGTGTGCGCAACGCGGATTGATCAACCCTGTGCGCAGGTTCTTGAACCGTACTCGGGTGGTGAGCAGGAAGGCCTTTTGCGCTTTGCGGGAAAGGGCAGATTCTTGCACCATGGCTTCCACGCGCGGCTGGCAGGCCAGCGCCGTTTGGATGATGCGCTCCGCCGTGCCCGAAGGAATGCCGATGGCCTTGGCCCACTCCGAGAAGTGGGATGCCATGCCGCCGGTGGCCGGGCGGCCATCGGCAAAGAGCCCGCCATCCAGGGCAAAGTCGTCATCGTTCACATGCAGGCGGGTGTTCATGAGGTCATACGCCGGTGCCAGCACCATGCTGCGGCCGCTATCCCCCAGCAGGGCAAAGTTTTTCAAATGGGCGTCTCCGTTGCAGAGCAGGTAGTTGAGCAGCACGGTGCGGAAAAGGCGCAGCGTGTCCGGTTTGGCAGCGGTGCTGCATTGTTTGAGCGTGGCGGCCAGTTGCTCGTAGCTCCCCTTGTACTTGGCTCCGCTGTTGCCGCCGGGGATTCCGGTGAGTGCGGCGAAGTCCTCCATGTGGAGGTTGCCGCCGGGTGTGCGGTCGAAGCGCCTGGTGAGGTAGGCGGGTTCGCCGTTGCCGAAGCGGCAGAGCGCGCATGCCGCCGTGGGCAGGCGGAACACCAGCCGTGCAATCTCCATACACAGCTGCTCGTTGGCAGGGGCATCCTTGCGGTGTGTCATGTAGGCATCTGCGGGGCAGGGCTTCATGATGTAGTTGCCCACCTCTCCATCCTGCCGATAGCGCAGGGTGGTGCCGTCAAGTACCATGGAATACTTGTCCTGGGCTCCGGAGAAGGAGAAGCTGCGTTTCATGCCGCCCTTTCCGCCGTGAGTCTTGGCGGGCGGCTGGTCATACGGCAGAATGGGGCAGGCATCCACCCCGTCGAACATCCTTGCCCGCACGCTGCGGGGGTAGTGCAGGGGAAGCTCGCTCACGGCTCATCCCTCCCCTCTACCACGGTTACGTCTCCCAGAACATCCGTGTGCGCCAGAGCCAACAGCATGCCGAAGCGGTCTGCCGTGTCCAGGTGCCGCTCGCGGCACACGCGGCGCGCAAAATCCCCCTCTGGCAGGATGCTCTCGAAATACGGGAACAGGTGCTCGGATGCATACGCCTCTGCCCGGCGCGGCAGGGTCAGGCTGATACTGCCCGCATCCTCCAGAAGCAGGTATTCCGGCAGGTACTGCAGGTGGAATACAACCCCGCCTGCACTGCGCTGCTCCCAGAGCCGTGCAGCGGCTTTTCCCTTCACATAGACGGTGGCCTCTCTCATGCTGTGCGTTTGTCTTTATTCCGGGCGGCGCAGGGGCTCCACACGCAGTGTCAGGCCGAGCGTTTCCAGAACCTGCTCCAAGTTCCGCAGGCTGATGCCCCCGGCACCGCGCTCGAAGCGGCTCAACATGTCGATGCCCAGCCCTGTGAGCTCCGACAAGTCCCTGAGCGTGAGACCGAGCTCTCGCCGTCTCTGCTTCACTTGTTGCGGTATTTGCTTCATAAATTCGGTAATTTTGCAGAATTTAGCATTTGCAAGACGTGTTGGCAAGCAAATATTTATGGTAATTCTGCAAAAATGCAGAATTTCAAGCTGCGTCGGCTCAGCGTGTCCGGTTGTGGCGGCAGATGCAGGGGCAATCCGTCAGTTGCGGCGGGCATGGGCCTTTTTGATAAGGACCAGGCTCAAGATGAGGAGGATGGGGAATGCGGTGGCAGCCAGGAGCCCGGCTTTGAGGTTGCCGCTGGCCAATTCTGAAACGCAGCCGGCGAGGGTGGGGCTCAGTGTTCCTCCCAAATCGCCCGCGAGGGCGAGGAAGGCGAACATGGCCGTACCGCCGAGGGGGCATTTGCGGGAGGCGATGCTGAGGGTGCCCGGCCACATGATGCCCACGGCGAGCCCGCTGAGGGCGCAGCCCGCCAATCCCAGCGCCGGGATGGGTGCCAGGGAGGCCGTGAAATAGCATGCACTGCACAGGATGCCGGATACCAGCATGGTTTTCTCCAGATCCAGCCGTGCGCTCATTTTGCCGTACAGCAGGCGGGATATCCCCATGAACGCGGCAAACAGGCAGGGCCCCGCCAAATCACCGAGGGCTTTCGACACGCCCAGCGCGGATTCGGTGAAGGCGGAGGACCACTGCGCCATGGCGGCTTCCGAGGCGCCGGAGCACACCATGAGCATGATGAGCAGCCAGAACAGCGGCAGCCGCAGCAGCTTGCGCGTGGGGTTCTCCTCCCGGCTCTCCGGGAGCCGCTCGATGGGGCAGGTGATGAAATTGAAGGTGTTGACCAAGGGCACCAGGGCCCAGAGCAGGGCAAGGTATTTCCAGTTTTCCAGGCCGAACAGGGCAAAGAAGGCCGTGGACCCGGCAATGACTGCCACCGCGCCCCAGCAGTAGAAGGAATGCAGCAGGCTCATCATCCCGTCCTTGTTCTTGAAGGGGCACGCCTCCACGATGGGGCTCACGAGCACCTCAATCAGCCCGCTGCCCACCGCATAGAGCACTACGGATGCCAGGATGCCCGCAAAGGGGGAGCCCGGCAGGTCCGGCAGCACCACCAGCAGCACCAGCCCGAGCGCGGAAACAATTTGAGAGACCACCACGCAGGTCCGGTACCCGATTTTGTCTGCGTAGCGGGTGGCGGCCAGGTCAACCAGAATCTGGGCCAGGTAGAAGGTGCAGGGGATGAGGGCGAGCTGTTCCAGCGAGACTTTGTAGAGGTCCCGGAAGGTCAGGAAGAGAAGGGGGGCAAAGTTGGCGGTGATGGACTGGGTGACAAATCCCAGGTAGCAGGCGAGCAGTGTTTTCCTGTAGTTCATGTAGCGGGTGCGCTTCCTATTCCACGATTCCGAGCGGCTCCGTGTGTTTCCAGTCTCCCCTCGTGAAATCCGGGAAGGGCTGGGGGCTGCCGCCCTCGTGCACGGATTTTTCCGAGAGCGGGGAAACGGCGGACCAGAGCGCGCCCTCGTACACGTTTTGGTCCAGCGGCTCGCCGCGGTGCAGGCACTCGATGATGCGGGCGAGCATGATGTAGTTCATGCCGTCTCGCCGGCTGTCGGTCTGCTCCGCCACGGCGCCGAGCCGCTTTCTGAGCGGGTGCTCGTATTCCGCGTACAGGGCCTCCGCATCCAGGTGCCACTCGCTGCCGTCGTTGAACCCGCAGCCCGCCACGCGGGTGGGGAATCCCGCCAGCGTGCCGAGCGAGCCCTGGATGAGATTCATGCGGCTGTACGGGCGGGGGCTCGTTTCATCCCACTGCACCGTGATGGTGCGCCCCTTGCGTGTCTTGATGAGGGTGGTGTTGATGTCTCCGCAGCGGAAAGCCGTGCCGTTGAGCGGGTGGTCGTTGTCCAGGTTCCCCTCTGCATAGGCGGCGCGCCCCACGGCGGGGGAGCTGAAGGAGACCAGGCGGGCGAACATGTCCTCCCCGCGGGCAATGTTCATGTACTGGGCCACGGGGCCCAGCCCGTGCGTGGGGTAGAGGTTGCCGTTGCGGGAGATGAAATGCGCGGCGCGCCAGGCGGCCTCGTCCTGGATTTGGTGCTTCAGGTCGTGGATGTAGGCGGCTTCGGCATGCAGCAGCTCGCCCGTCAGCCCGCGGCGCACCATGTGCAGGAACATCAGCTCCTCCCGCCCGTAGCAGCAGTTTTCCAGCATCATGCAGTGCCGCTGCGTGCGCTCTGCCGTGTCCACCACGCGCCACAGCTCCTCCAGCGTGGTGCCCAGCGGCACCTCCACCAGTGCGTGGGCACCGTGCTCCATGGCCGTAACGGCCATGGCGGCGTGCGTTTCCCATGAGGTGCTGATGATAACGGCATCCGGCCGCAGTTCCGTGAGCATGCGTTCATAGCCCTCTGCGCCGCAGAAGAGCTGCAGGGCGCTCCCCTCGCACCCTTCCGCCGCAGAGTGCAGCGCATCGAGCCGCAGGTCGCACAGCCCCACAACCTCCGCATGGGGAATGGCGTTCAGCTGCTCCAGGTGCACGCTGCTGCGCTCGCCCAGCCCCACGAGCCCCACGCGCACCGTTTCCAGCGCGGGGGCGCGGAAGCCGCCAAGGTACACAGCCCCCTCCGGGCGCGGAAGGGCGGCATCCGTGCGCCGGGGCGCGATGTTGCGCGCGTGGATGCGCGCAGCCGATTGCGGGTGTAGCGGTTTTCTCTTCATATTCCGGCGGAAGATGGCGCGGGCAACCGCCCCATCCGCACACGAGTTTACGGCATTTGCCCTCATTCCGCAAGTGTTTTGCCCCAGTCTGCCATGATTGGACTCTTTTCTTGATTTCCCGCAGCGTTTGTGCTAAATGTTGGGGCATGACCAAGCTGATGACATTGGCCCTCTTGGGGGCTATTATGCCGGTGGTGGCACAGGATGCCGCCAAGACACCTTCCTTTGCACAGGAAATCCATCAGAAGAACATTGCCCCCATCCAGACGGATGCCGTGAAGCCGCGCCCCGCAGGTTCCATCTACATGGGTGATTTCCGCGCCCCCAAGATTGAGAAGGTGCGCGTGTGCGTGATTGGCCTGGGCGAGCGCGGCACCCCCCAGACCATCCAGCTGGCCCATGTGCCGAACTGCGAGGTGGTGGGCGTGTGCGACCTTTACGATGATGCCGCCCAGAAGGTGGCCAACCGCATGCAGGAGCTCACCGGCAAGCGCCCCGCAACCTACAGCCAGGACAAGGAGGCCTACAAGAAGATGCTCGCTGAGCTCAAGCCGGATGCCGTCATCATCAACACCAACTGGGACACGCACGCCCAAATGGCCATCGAGGCGATGGAGAGCGGCGCGCACGCCTTTGTGGAGGTCCCCCTGGCCACCACCATCGAGGACCTCTGGCGCGTGGTGGACGCCTCCGAGCGCACGCAGAAGCACTGCATGATGATGGAGAACTGCAACTACGGCCGTGAAGAGCTGATGTTCCTCAACATGGTTCGCCAAGGGCTCATCGGCGAGCTGCTGCACGGTGAGGCCTCCTACATTCACGAGCTGCGCAGCCAGATGTTCGACGTGGACCGCGGCTGCGGCTCCTGGCGCACCTACCACTACGCAGAGCGCAACGCCAACCTCTACCCCACCCACGGCCTGGGCCCCGTGGCGCAGTACATGAACATTGCCCGCACGGACGACACCTTCGACCGCATCGTCTCCTTCGGCAGCCCCGCCCTCGGCCGCGCCAAGTTCGCCAAGGAGAACTTCCCCGCAGACCACAAGTGGAACCAGATGGAGTTCAAGTGCGCGGACATGAGCAACTCCATCATCAAGACCAAGGCCGGCCGCACCATCCTGGTGCAGTGGGATGAAACCAGCCCCCGCCCGTATGACCGCAAGAACCTCATCCAGGGCACGGAGGGCACGCTGGCCGGCTACCCCACACGCATTGCCGGTGAGAAGATCAGCCCCAAGCCCGGTGAGGACCTGGCACATGCCCACGCGGGCGGCGCGGAGATTGCCGACCTGGGCGGCTACCACCGCTGGTTCCAGGGAGAGGAGGCAGAGAAAATCATGCAGCAGAAGTGGGACCACCCGCTCTACCGGCGCCTGGGCGCCGCGGCAGAGGAATACGGCGGTCACGGCGGCATGGACTACATCATGCTCTGCCGCATGATCGAGTGCCTGCACAACGGCGAGCCCATGGACCAGAATGTGTACGAGGGCGCCCTGTGGAGCGCTGTGGCCCCCCTTTCCGAGAAGTCCGTGAACGAGGGCGGCGCGCCCCAGGTTTTCCCGGATTTCTCGCGTGGCGACTGGAAGAAGACCGCCCCGCTCCCCATTGTGAAGTAACACTCGTTTCATACCTATGGCACATATGAAGTCTATCGGCACAGCGTGGCTGGGGCTGGCGGCGTTCGCCTCCCTGGCGGGGGCGCTGCAAGCCGCCACCTATGCCGTGGACCCCGCCAAGGGGAACGATTCCAACCCCGGCACCACCAAGGAGCCGTGGAAAACCATGGCCCCGGTGAACAAACTGGAGCTCAAGGGCGGGGACAAGCTGCTGGTGAAGCCCGGCACCATCGTTGGCTCCCTGGCCCCCAAGGTGAAGGGCAGCAGGGAGAAGCCCGTGGTCATCAAGTTTGCCCCCGGCACCTACGAGTGGCAGGCGGAGGGGCTCAACGAGGAGAAGCTGCACATCTCCAACACCAACGATGCCCCGGACATGCCCAAGCGCGTGATGATTGACCTGCACCGTGCCAAGAACCTGGAGGTGCGGGGCAAGGATGCGCTCCTGCTCTGCCGCGGCCGCATGATGGAAATCCACATGGACGAGTGCCAGGGCGTCACCTTCAAGGATATCGCCATCGACTACGCCCGCCCCACCATCTCCGAATACACCGCCCTGGAGGTGGGAGAGAAGGAGGCCGTCTTCCAAATCCACCCGGACAGCAAGTACGTTATTGAGAACGGCAAGCTCAGCTGGGTGGGCGACGGCTGGAAGGAGGGCCCCGGATGCTTTGTGCAGCAGTACACGGCAGAACCCATGTGCGTGCGCAACGTGGGCGGCAACAAGGGCCTTTCCGGCAATGTGGTGGAGATTGAGCCAGGAAAGGTGCGCATGAGCTACGACAAGAATCCCGGTTTCCAGAAAGGCGCCACCTACCAGCACCGCCAGATCCGCCGCGAGTACGCCTCCGTCTTCTGCAACAACTCGGAGAATATCTCCTACATCGGCGTGAAATTCCATTTCATGCACGGTATGGGCGTGGTCTCCCAGTTCTCCAAGAACCTCACGTTCGACAACGTGACCATCGCCCCGCGCGAAGGCTCCGGCCGCACCTGCGCCTCTTGGGCGGATATGCTGCACTTCTCCGGCTGCTACGGCAAGATTGCCGTGAACAAGGTGCTCTTCCACGGCGCGAACGATGATGCCATCAACATCCACGGTACCCATCTCAAGGTTACGGAAAAGACCGGGCCGCGCCGTGTCACCGTGCGCTTCTGCCACGGCCAGACCTGGGGCTTTGCGGCTTTCCGCAAGGGTGACGCCGTGGATGTCGTCTCCGGCAAAAACCTCAACTCCAAGGGCATGAACAGGGTGGTTTCCGCCACCATGAGCGAGGACCGCCGCAGCATGGAGCTGGAGCTTGAATCCGATCTCCCGGCCGACCTGGCCGTGAACGAGGATTGCCTGGAGAACGTGACGGCCACCCCGGAGGTGGTGGTCACCAACTGCCGCGTGGAGTGCATTCCCACCCGCGCCTTCCTGCTCACCACGCGCCGTCCCATCACCATCAAGGACAACGTTTTCGTCCGCTCCAACATGTCCGCCATCCTGGTGGCGGATGATGCCCGCAGCTGGTATGAATCCGGCATGGTGCGCAAGCTCGTCATAGAGGGCAACACCTTCGACCACTGCGGCGGCCCCGTCATCAACGTGGCCCCGGAGAACCGCGAGCACGCCAAGCCCGTTCACTCCGGCATTTCCATCCTGAACAACAAGTTCCTCATGGACAACAAGAACGGCGTTTTCCTCAAATCCACCTCGGATGTCACCATCAAGGGAAACTCCTTCTCCAACGGGGCCCCCGCCAAGGACTGCGTGCGGCAGAACAACTGCCAAAACGTCACCATCGACTGATTCCCCATCCTTTGCCCACCCCCCAAGGGGGCGCGTTCACATGCACGGAGCCGCCATGTTGATGGCTCCGTGCATTCCTTTTTCCGCCCCGCAAGCGCAGATGCGTCTCCCGGCGAACGCCGTGCGGTGACAAATCCGCGCGCAAAGCGCGCTTACTCCCCAATACATTGTACTTTGTACATTGTACATCAGCTTCCCCCGTCCCGCGCCCAACGGGCGCGCTAACTTCCTAATACATTGTACTTTGTACATTGTACATTGTACATCAGTTTCCTCCGTCCCGCGCCCAACGGGCGCGCTAACTAATACATTGTACTTTGTACATTGTACATTGTACATCAACATGCCCCTTCCTCGCTCGCCTACAGTATTGCGAATACTTACGCAAGCCAAATTTGCGAAAAAGACACAAAAACATGCAGTTTGTGCCGTTATTTAACTTTTCTTAACTATTTTCCGTGATAGGCTGGCTGTTGCGAATTCGCATATTTCCGTAGGGAAATTCGCATGCTGTTATGCCTACAGTATTCGCAATACTGTATGCTTCCCTCCGTAAACGCGCGTGGACTGGTGTGTCTGCGCTCCACCACTTTCAACCAAGAAAACAAACACAAACACACCCGATAACCGTTATGAAACTTAGCCTTCCCCACAAGTCCCAGGCTGCCCTCATGGCCGCCATCGCTTCGGTTTCATTCACCACTCTCAGCTCCGGCACCATTGCCGCCGTCGGCGCCGCCCTTCTCACCGGGCAGAGGGCTCAGGCTTCCACGGCCACTGAATTGAACGCGGCCCTCGCAGAGTTGCGCACCCTCAACCAATACATGGCGGGTGAAGACTACACGTTCTCCTTCACTCTTACCACGGTGGTTGGATCCGGCACAGGCTCCGTCCTTACACTTGCGAGCGGCACGGACAACTACTACTTCGTCACCCAAGGTGGAATGTACGGCGGCTTGTCTACGGCCTCAGGCAGCGTGTCAGACTGGCCTGTCCCGGATGCACATCTCACAGACGGTTTGAATGTGTGGACGAGGACGGATAGCCGTTTGACCGGCTGGATTTCAAGAGATGCAAACGGAACGGGCCAAAGCGCTAAAACCTTGAACGGCTCCACCATTACCGTTACATATTCTGCAAGCACGGACACAACCACCTTCGAGCTGTACCATAAGGAGAAGGATACTACCGACCGCGTCGTCATGACCGGTGTGGCTTTGGCCGCCAGCAATTTCAGCTTTGGTGAAAAGACCTCCTCCGGCACGGACCTGGTGTTCCGCATCGGCAAGGACTATGTGTGGAACGGTACGAATGGAAATTCCACTTGGAATACCACAACCGCGAACACCAACTGGTTGGATGGTGCTGAGCAAGCGGCTTGGACGGTCGCGGGCAACGCCCTGTTTACCGCTACCGCCGCCGTGAAGACGGTGACCATTGGTGAGAATGTGACGGCTAGGAACATGGTGGTGCAGGACAACTACACCTTCACCATGGGCGGCAACACGGTGAATGTGACTGCCGGGATGACTGTGGCCTCCGGCAAGACGCTCACGCTGGACGGCGAGGGCACGCTGACCGCCGGCCTCATCACCGGCGGCGGCAATGTTGACATTGCAGGCGGCAGCACGCTGGAGACACGCTCCGCTCTTAGCATCGGAGGCACGCTTTCCGGTGCCGGCGCTATTGACTACACCGGCACCAATGCCTCCACGTTCTCCCTCACCGGCAATATCGGCGGTTACAACGGCACGCTGGACAACCAGTCTGACGCCGATCTTACGCTGAACCTTGGCACCAGTGCCAAGGATGTCAACATGAATATCACCCATACCGGCAGCGGCAAGGTGAACTTGGTCTTGGGTGCAGAGGACTACGTTCTTTCAGGAACTCAGGAAATTAACAACAGCACACAGGGCACCAACAAGACCACTCTGGTGGGTGCTACTGGTGATGTGACAGCCACGGGCAAGGTGGTGACAGGCCGTCTGGTGGTGGGCGAGGCTTCCTCTTCCACAGGCGCCGTGTTCACCTTGAGCGGTGCAAATGCCATGCTCAACATGGGCGGCGACGCTCGCGTGTATGATGGTGCCGTGCAGGGTTATGGCACCTTCAAGCTGGTGGATGGCGCCACGCAGGAACTGACCAATATTTCCGGCTACAACGGCAAGTTCAATGTCGATGCAACTTCCAGCCTGACAGTCACCACCAACACCCTGCCCGGCACGCTGACGGTGACAAATGACAGCGCCGGTGAATTGCACATGCGCTCCGGCCAGGGCAGCGGCAGCCAGAACGTGAACCTAAAGACTGTTTCCTCTCCCAACCTCCATTTGGACCGGGACGATAACCACAACAGCCGCTTTGTGTACAATGGCGACTCCAATATCAGCGGGGTGGATCACCTGTACTTCGATGGTGCCCAGCTGTGGCTGAACGGCAAGAATATGACTGGTGACAATGCATTCACCGGTGATGTAACCTTCAATGCCACCACGTATTCGGAGAGCGACCAGCCCGTCCTCAACGGGGCAGCGATGCGTATCAACAACAGCGCAGCGTTCAACGGATCCGTTGAGGTGAATGCCTACACCAAGCTGGCCTTTGCAACGAACGGCACGGATATAGCCTTTGGCGACACAGTCACAGGCTCCGGCCAATTGGATTTGAAGAGCTGGGACAATCACACCGGAAGCCTCACCATTGGCGGTGATGCCTCCGGCTATCAGGGGTTCCTGACTTCCGATGCCGGCATCACCCTGAATGTGGCATCGGGCGGCCAGCTGAGCCTGGCCGGCGGCAGCAGCCTGGCCGGTGCGGTCACGCTGGAAGGCTCGCTCACCATGAATGGCGAAACGGCTTCCACCATCAGCGGTGCCATTAGCGGCAGCGGCACCCTCACCAAGGACGGTGCGGGCACGCTCACCCTTTCCGGTGACAACACCTACACCGGTGCCACGGTTTTGAACGAAGGCATGACTGTCTTTGATGTCGCTGCCAACAAAACAGAGACGCTCAACGGAGCCCTTTCCGGCAGCGGTGCCATCACCAAGGCCGGTGCGGGTGTGCTCGTGCTGGGCGGCGGCAATACCAACTACACCGGCAATGTTGTGGTCGATGCCGGCACGTTGAAGCTGAATTCCGATAACGCACTGGGCGCGAACAACGCAACCACGGAGCGCACCATCACCATCAACCAAGGTGGCACTATCGACTTGAACAGCAAGGACAACGGTCAGTATGCCTACATCCTGAACGGCGGCAGTCTGGTGAACAACGGCAATGGAACAAACGAGAGCCATGCACAAACCACCAAGCTGACGCTGAATGCCGATTCCACTATCGGCGGCAGCGGCACGTTCCGTCTCCTGGGCAGCAGCTACGGTACAACCGCCATCACCCTGGATGATTTCGTGCTCACCAAGAGCGGGAACAACTCTGTGGTGCTCTACAACACCGATGTGACAGCCGACACCGGCAGCCTTCTGGTGACCGGCGGCAATATCGAATTCACCACCACTAAGCCGGATGGAACCGTTCCGAAGAGCCGTGTTTCCGCGGATATCACGCTTGACGGTGGTACAATCAGTGGTTTGTACAAGTACGCTGACAGCGACTCCGCCGTGACCAGAAACCTGACCGCCAACCAAACTGTCACTGCCAGCGCGGCCATTGAGCTCGGCAACAACGTGACCCTGGCCACAAACGTGGCAGCTAATCAAATCCTGACCATATCCGGAGACCTTACCGGTTCCGGCAACCTCACCAAGGACGGCACAGGCACGCTCGCGCTTTCCGGCAACAACACCTACACCGGCGGCACAACTATCTCAGCCGGCAAGCTGGTGGCGGGTAGCGCCAACGCGCTGGGCACGGGCCCCGTTGTCGTAAATGCGGACGGCACGCTGGAGCTGACCTCTGCAGTTTCTTCCATCAGCGGCAATGTGAATGTGGGACAGGGCGGCACGCTCAAGCTGGCAGGCGCAAATCACCTTGCCATAGGTGACACCCTTACGCTTGCCAGCGGTTCCATTTTGGACCTTGCCAATATTACGGGAGCAACCGGCACGGAAAGCATCACCCTGGCCACAACCACAAACGGTATCAGTGGTGATTTGACCGGTGTGACCCTGAGCAACTGGACTGCCCCCACGGGCTATACCAGCACTCTGAAAACGCAGGGTAACAACCTGGTGCTCACCTTTGCCCAAGAATACGATGGCCTGATTTGGGATAATGCATCAACTAGCGGCAAGTGGAACACGACCGACCTCAACTGGCATACGGAAGCGGCCCCGGGAAGCCATACTGCATTTACGGAAGGGGACGATGTGCGCTTTACCGCTGCGCCGTCGAATCCTGCTCCCACGTTGGAAGGAAACGTAAGCGCCGGTACGATGACTATTGATTCCGGCGTGGCCTTGACAGTGAATGGCGGCAGCAACACGCTGGCTGTGGACTCTATTCAGGGCGCGGGGGCTTCCCTTACCCTGAACGGTGGCACAGTAACCGTGGCGCAGAATTCCACCGTGGGCTCCCTCAGTGGTAATTCCTCCTTGGCAATAGGCGAGAATGCCACGCTGACCGTGGGAGGAACGGCCGACAGCACATACAGCGGTGCTATTTCCGGCAGCGGTGCCATCACCAAGAACGGCGCTGGCACCTTGGAGGTCACCAACATCAGCAATTATTCCGGTACTTTCACTGTGAATGACGGCAAGCTGCTTGTCACCACCAATAACCTGCCCGGCACGCTGACGGTGACAGATAACAGCGCAGGTGAGTTGCACCTGATGGGTGGCGCAGCACAGGGGGCGGCTTCCGTGAACACGGACCTTACAACGATTTCCTCTCCCAATCTGTATCTGGACCGGGACAGCAACCACAACAGCCGTTTCAACTTTATCAACGATTCCAACCTTGCCGCGGTTGAGCACCTGTACTTCGATGGCGGCCAGCTGTGGGTGCAAAACACCATGGCGTATTCCGGTGACGTAACTTTCAATGCTACCACCTACACGGAAATAAATCAGGACATCCTTGCCGGTGCCGCCATGCGCATCAACAGTGCTGCCACTTTCTCCGGTGCAGTTGATGTGGAAGCGTACACCAAACTGGCTTTTGCCGCTAGCAACATGAATGTCACCTTTGGCGGCACCGTTACAGGCAACAGCCAATTGGACCTGAAGAGCTTTAACGGCGGAAACGGCACCTTCACTATCAGTGACGATGCCTCCGGCTACCAGGGTTACCTGACTTCTGACAGCAACATCACCCTGAATGTGGCATCGGGCGGCCAGCTGAGCCTGGCCGGCGGCAGCAACCTGAACGGTGCGGTCACGCTGGAAGGCTCGCTCACCATGAATGGTGATACGGATTCCATCATCAGCGGTGCCATCAGCGGCAACGGCACCCTCACCAAGACGGATGCCGGCACGCTCACGCTTTCCGGCAACAACACCTACACCGGCGGTACAACCATCTCCGCCGGCACGCTGGTGGCGGATAGCGCCAATGCACTGGGCACGGGAACCGTCACTCTGGGTTCCGGCACGCTGGATATCACCTCCTCGGTGAGCGCGGGTGCCCTTACCATGACCGGCGGCACGCTCACCATGCACAATACAGAGGCTCTCACTACCACTGGTGCCATTACCCTGAGCTCCGGCACGCTGGATTTGACCGGTTTGGACCTTTCCTCCGGAGCCGAAAGCTACACTCTGGCTACGGCCACCAATGGCACAGTCAGCGCCAGTAACGTATCATTCACGTTGGGTACGGGGTATGATCCCTCTCTGTATTCGCTGGATGTGCTAGACGGAAACAAGCTGGTGCTCACCTTTACGCAGCCGGATCTGGGCCTGATATGGGATGGAACGCAGAGCGCTGCTTGGACAACGGATGGTGCGGTTCTCAACTGGCACAATGCGGGTGAAGACCCCGGTACGGCGGCCTTCATCACGGGCAGCAGCGTGACCTTTGAGAGCGCGGCCAATCCCAAGAACACAACCGTGCTGCAGGAGGATATCACTGCGGGCGACATGATCGTGCAGAGCGGTGCCAACGTGACCGTAACCACCAATGACCACAACCTCACCGCCGCCCTCAACGTGGCGCAGGACGCTTCCGTCACCTTCAAGACCAACGGCTCGCAGGATGATGTAGACACCATCTCCGGCACCATCTCCGGCGCAGGCGATATCCACAAGGACGGCGACGGCACCCTTGTGCTCAATGCCGCCACCAACACCAACACCGGCACCCTGGTCATTGACGACGGCACCGTGCTGGTAGCCAATGTGGGCGCCTTGGGTAGTCAGGGTTCGAGAAATGTGATGGTTACCACGAACGGCACCCTCGCTTTCGATCCGAATGGTGCAAGTTCCGCTCAGCCCTACACGGTGGACACCCTCACCCTGGACCGCGGTGGCGTGCTGACGTTCTCCGGGACGGAAGCCCTAAATATCGGCACTCTGAACATTCAGGCCGCCTCCAGTCTGGATCTTGCCAATATTCTCTTGGACAGCTATGACAAGGACTACATCTTGGCCACAGTGCAAAACTTTAATGCCATAGGCTCTGGTATTTTAGTGGGAGGATCCGATGCTGTGCAGTTTGTTTCCATGATGAATCTCACTGCGGCAGAAGGATTTACAATCGCTCCAGAAGCGGTGGGGTCCCTGCATTACAATACTAATACACAGCAGCTTACCCTGCGCTTGGATAGTCCGCATGCCGGCTTCTATTGGCAGCCGGACCGGGAAAACAGTGTGTGGGATATAAGCACTGAAAATTGGCTTGATAATGGTGGGAATCCTGCGACTTTCGTAAACCAGCCAGGCGGCGATAGCAAAGCTGCAAATTCCGTGTACTTCTTGAATGCCGGTGACGGAGGCAGGGAGGATATCGTCATTGATATTGATGGTAAGCAGGTATATGTGCGCGATATGATTGTGGCAGATGGAGACTACTATTTCACCGCTTCCGAAGGTAAAGAGTACGACATCAAGCAAGACCAGAACCGCATTTCCAATTTCGTGGTCAGGTCTGGAGCGTCGGCTCATTTTGAGGGAGCTGTTGTTTCTGGTGGCCAGTTCGATGTAATTCATATTTGCAAGAGCGCAGAAGCAATCTCCTCGGGGATTCATCTATTGGACGTTTTCTCCCTCAACAATGAGGGAAATTATACGGCGAATCTCATTAATGATCCTGCAGGCACAACGGCATTCGTCGGTCATGCTGACAATACTGGAAACTTAACTGTTATTGTGCCCGATATGGAAGGATACGTCTATCTTATGCTGGGAGAGGTCCTGAATCATGAAGGGGCAACGATGCATCTTTCGGGTCCGCAGATAATGACTGACTACGTTGGCCGCTACGGTGACGGAACAATCCATAACGAGGGAAGTCTGCAGCTTGATGCAACAGGCTATAACGTCACGGGAATGGTCAATGTGATGCTGCCCGTACAAGGCATTGGCTCGATGGAAACCATAGGTCCGGATGCTACTGTGACGCTGCTTTTCACAGTGGACCAAAATTCCATGAACCTTGGAGCCCACCTTACGGATTTCTACGATGTAGTGACTATCAAGGATACGACGGAGCTCACGGCTGCGAACATTACAGCCGAAGACGGCCGCGCCACGGCCCGCTTTAATGCGAGCAGCGACCTTGGCGAGCATGTGGTGATGGGCACCAACACCACGCTGGACCTGAACACGGGCAGCCAAGCCAATCCTGTGTATACGCTGGGTGAGGTAACCTCCACCACCGCTGAGGCTCAGGGCCAGGAGCTCATTGTGCGCTCCGGTGCCACGGCGAACGTGGAGGGAGAAGTGAGCCTGGCTAACGGCAAGGCACAGATAGCCGGAGGCGGCAAGCTGACCATCGGCGGCGCGACCAGCAACGTGGGCGAGCTTGCCGCCACGGGTGGCGGCACAGCCGTGGTGGAGCTGAACGGCACAACCGCCGGGAGTTCCGACCCTGTGCTGAACGCCACGAAGCTGAGCAACGCCAACGGCACCACGCTGCAGGTGGTGAACACGGATGCAGACAGTGACAAGACTGCGCAGGTGAACATTGGTGATGCAGATGCCGCCACGCCGACCTCCAGCTACAAGGGCACGCTGCAGTACGGTGTGGGCGCCGGTGCGGCCAGCGGTTCCGGCATGAACCTGACCATCAAGGACGACAACGTGGCGGCCGGCGCGGTGCTGGAAGCCTACTATGATGCAGCCGCCCCCGCCAACGGCTCCGTGAACATCATCGTGGACACGGAAAATGCCAAGGTGCTCGGCCTGAGCGACAACATCAACGATCCGGAGGCCAACCGAGCCATGAAGGTGTATGGCACTGGTGAACACACCGCCGAGGATGCTCAGAACAACAGCCTGGAAATCACGGGTGACGGCGAGTACACCTACGCCGGCAAGCTGGGCGCGAACCTGGATATCGCCTACACGGGCACGGGTTCCCAGACCATCGAGGGCGGCGTGGACGGCTTCAACGGTTCCATCACCGTGGACAACGGCAGCTCCGCCGCCGGCGTGCTAGAGATTCTGAACGCCTCCAGCGTGAGCATCACGGACCTCACCATCGGCGCCAACGATACGCTGGACCTCAACGACGGCACCAACGTGGGTACCGCCGTGGTGAGCGGCACCATGAAGGCCGGCGGCACGAGCGACGCGCCTTCCAAACTGGACGGCAGCCTGACGCTCGGCAGCAGCTCCACCTATGACGTGTCCGCCTCCGGCGGCACAGGCGGCCTTCAGCTCACGGGCGCGCTCACCATCAACAGCGGGGCCCAGCTCTCCTCCGGAGACCTGCTCGGTGTGTCCGGTCTGGGCTGGTTCGGCATGTACGACCTGGCTTGGGATGTGGATGACATGTCCAGCTTCGGCTCGGTGGATTGGTCCGAGGGTGTGGATGCCACCGAGGTGTTCGCGAACACGGGTCTCCGTGAGAACGAGTACTACGTGCGCTACTCCCAGGGCGACATGGGCGGCAACGGCAACAACGTGGGCGCGGTGTACATCTACCGCATCCCGGAACCCACCACAGGCACGCTGAGCCTGCTTGCGCTCTGCGCGCTGGCCGCGCGCAGAAGACGCAAGTGATAATCTAATTTACAATTTACGATTGACGATTGACGATTTAGTAAGTTAGGCGGCGTTCGCCGCGAAGAGGAAAAAGCATTAACCAAGCCCCGCGTGGCCGCGCACCGCGCGGGGCTTCTTGCCCGGCCATAGCACTCCTACCTAGATGGGCTAATGTACAAAGTACAAAGTACAAAGTACAAAGGATAAGTTAGGCGGCGTCCGCCGCAAGGCGGATGTACAACATCAGTAATGGGGCCGCGCCAACGGCGCGCTAACTTCCCAATACATTGTACATTGTACATCAGTAAATTCTAAATCTTAAATTCTAAATTCCAAATCCAAGATGTTGCCCATCATGGCAGGCAGCGGCGGTGCAGAAATAAGCACGCGCGCGTATCTGGAAGCGTTCCGTCCGAGCAAGGACGCGGTGAGAACGCGGGAGAAGCGTCGGCAGGTGCATGCCGCCTTCCTGGAGTATCTGGGAGAACAGGCGGAGCGCCCGCTGAGCACCCTGACGCCAGAGCACTGCATGAGCTTTTTCCAGGAACGCGCGCAGAGCATGTCGTCCACCACGCTGCGGGCGTACCGCGCCTACCTGAACTTTGCGTTTGATGCGGCGGTGGAGCGCGGGCTGTTGAGCGAATCTCCCATGCAGGTGGTACCG
>JAZLHB010000137.1:0-13781 GCA_045616565.1 Akkermansia sp.
TTGTTGCGCTGCAGCGGGCCTATCAGGTGCCAGGTGCAGTCCGCAGGCATGGCGGGCATCTTGCCCATGGCTTCCTGCAGACGGTTCTCGCCGAAGTCCCGCTGGCCGTCGTTGTACGCCTGCATGATGTCCTCCACGGGGAAGGTCTTGCTCACGGCCAGCAGCTGCACGCTGCCGGCGGGGCGCCCTGCGCGCCGCTCCGCAGCGGCAATGGCGGCGCGGATTTCTGCCAATTGGTCCTGTATGTACATGGGAGGGAAGAAAAATCCCCCGGCATCCGCAAGACACCGGGGGAGGGTTGGTGATGTTTACTGTTGCTCGGCGGGCGGCTCCGCCACGGTGGCGGTCACGCCGGTTTCCGGGGAGAAGTTCACCTGCAGCGCAGGGGCTTCCTGTTCCGTCTGCGGGGCGGGTTGCTCCTGCTTGGGCTCTGCGGGCTTCTTCTCCTCTGCGGCAGCCTCGTCGGCACCGTTGCGCTCGTTCGCCGCGCGCACCAGCAGCTCGCGGCCCATGAACGGCTGCCCGTGCAGCACGTCCACGGCGCGCTGGGCGTCCTCCTGGTGGCACATCTCCACAAACCCGTACCCCTTGCTCTTGAAGGTGTGCGTGTTGTAGATGATTTCCACGCTGCGCACGCGGCCAAAGCCCTTGAACAGGTCCTCCACCTCGGATTCGGTGGCCTCGTAGGAGAGGTTGCCCACATAGATGCGGCCGTTTTTCACGGGCTTGTTGTTGAGCTTGCGCTCGCGGCGCGGCTTCTCCTTGGCGGCGGGGTTGCCACCCTTGTTGTTGGTGCGGGGCTTGGCCACGCGCACCTTCTGGGGGGGCTTGGGCTTGTTCTCTTTGGGTTTCCTACCATCCTCCGCCTTTCCGTTGCCCTTGCTCTTGCCAAAACCGAAGAAGCTGAGCACCTTCTGGACAAACGAGGTGGGATTGCTCTTCGGATCTTCCTTGCGCGGCATACGGTGGCGGGAACTGTAACTCTTGCGGTGGTTGCGGCGGCGGCGGGCACCCTGGCCCTCTCTGCCTTGAGTATGATGTTCTGCCATATCGTGTCTTGTATTTAATTCGGCCCCGGCCTCCGCCTTTCCATCCGGCGCGGCTCCGGGCCCTGTTTTTCCGGCTGGGCGCGCCGCTTGTCACATATTATCAAGCCGACACGCCCGCCCACGCTTATTTTACCCTTTGGAATGTCCCTTGGCAAGTCAAATAACAGAGCCGGAGCGTAGAAAGCGCGGCGTTGTGTCATGCGCGCGCGGCAGGGTGTGTGCGAGCTTGACAAGGCGGGGGAATTGGGGCATCATAACGCCGTTCTGCTGTAGCTATGGCGGAACACCACACCATTATCGACCATGAAGACCAAACTGTTCACTAGCGCCATGCTGGCCGCCGCCACCGCCGTGGTGACGTGCTCCTGCGATGACAACAAGGGCAACAACGCCGGCAACGGCGGACAGGCTCAGGCCACGGCAACTGAACAGACGCCGGCAGCCCCGCAGGCGGCCTCTGCCCCCACCAACGAGGAAATCTGCAAGGCGGTGACGGCCCCGCTGGCCGGGTACGCCTTTGCCACCCCCGGTGGCGTGGCCTATGATGTGGTGGCGGAAACGCCCGGCCACCAGACCATCGAGGCGACCGTGAAGATGGTGGTGAAGGAGAACCTGTACGCGGAGACTGCCGCGCCGGAAGATTTCAACAAGGAGCGCCAGGCCGTGAACGAGGCCGCCAACCTGGCTATCCGGCCGGATGCCGCCTACCTTATGCAGGTGGGTGCCCCCACGGATTTGATTACGGATGATGACCGCATGGCCAAGCAGCTGCCGCAGGAGCTCCAGTCCGCCCTTGTGGAGCTGCGCGAGTTCGCGGAAACCAAGGTTTACAAGCAGGTGGCCGCCGCCGGTCAGGAGGTGGAGGTGCGTCTCTCCGTGGATGCCGCCCAGGAGAACGGCGCGTGGAAGTTCACGCCCGGTGCGCAAAACCTGGCACCCGTGACCGCCCTGGCGGAGTACACGCCGCAGGGCGCCCTGCCGCAGGGGGCATCCATCCTTACCCCGGAATTCGTCGAGTCCCGCAAGGCGGAGATAGCCGCCAAGGTGGCCGCCTTCAACGAGCTTGCCAAGCCCTTCAACCAGGGCCGGGAGGAAGCCGCGCGCCAGAAGCTCACCGAGCTCCAGGCCCGGGCTGAGGAGGACGCCCGCCGCAACCAGGAGCAGGTGGACGCCCAGAAGGAAGAGCAGGGCAAGTGGCAGGAAACCTGCACCAAGGCCCTGGCCTCCGGCAGCAACTTTGCAGGCGAGTGGACCCGCGGCAACCGCTTCGGTGAAATCACCCTCCATATCGAGCAGGCCAAGGTCTTTGAGAACTCCGTGCAGTTCTTCGGCACCATCTACGACACCAAGCTCCCGGAAGCTAGCCTGGATATCGCCGGCCGCTGCGAGCTCACCGCCGGCGAGCAAGGCTCCGTGGTGAACGTGACCATCTATGACGGCCAGTACGACCCCGACCAGCCCACCGCAGAGGTGTACGATGCCAAGGACGGCATGCTGCAGCTCGTTTTGGGGCAGGACGGCAAGCTCACGGGCGTGATGACCTGCGAATCCTGGACGGAGACCCCGGAGAAGGCCTTCAACGTGCAGCTTTCCCCGAAAGCGGCCTCCAAGCAGGGCAAGGGCGGCCGCCAGTAAAGACTTTCCTTCACCCCGAACCAATCCCGCCGCATGTCGAAAAACGCTTTAGGAAAGGGCCTGGGCGCCCTCATCATGAAGAAGGACGAGCTGCCGACCACCGGCAAGGTGGACGACGAACGCGTAATCAAGGCGGCGGTGAACGATATTGCAACCTCTCCTTTCCAGCCGCGCCGGCACTTCAATGAAAAACAGATAGCCGAGCTGGCGGATTCCATCCGCGAGCGCGGGTTGGTGCAGCCTCTGGTGGTGCGCCGCGTGAACGGCAAGTTCGAGCTGATAGCGGGCGAGCGCCGCTTGCGCGCCCTCAAGCGTCTCGGCATGCGCCAGGCCAAGGTGGTGGTGCACAACGCCACGGATCAGGAGGTGGCTGAGCT
The DNA here is from genome assembly GCA_045616565.1 of Akkermansia sp. GTDB lineage: Bacteria > Verrucomicrobiota > Verrucomicrobiia > Verrucomicrobiales > Akkermansiaceae > Akkermansia. The sequence continues at coordinate 3,062 of JAZLHB010000137.1, forward strand.
CACCCTCATCGAGAACCTGCAGCGCGAGGACCTCACCCCGCTGGAGGAGGCAGAGCAGTACCGCCTGCTCCAGACCCGTTTCGGCATGAAGCAGGAGGTCATTGCTCGCCACGTGGGCAAATCCCGCACGGTGGTGGCCAACATGGTGCGCCTGCTGGACCTGGTGGCGGATGTGCGCGGCATGCTGGAGCAGAACACCATCACCGTGGGGCACGCCAAGGTGCTGCTGCAGCTCAAGAACCAGGAGCAGCAGCTGCACGCCGCCCAGCGCGTGGTGCGCCAGGGGCTCACCGTGCGCCAAACGGAGCAGCTGGTGCGCAACATCCTGAACCCGGAGCCCAAGGCTGCCCCGCAGACCGCGGCGGCTCCCATCCTGCCCCCCGCCTACCAGAAGGTTTGCAGGCAGCTTGCCAAGAGCCTGGGCACCAACGTGAACATTGCCATGAAGGCCAAGGGCAACGGCGTTATCGAGATTCCCTACGCCGGCCAGAAGGACCTGGTGCGCATTTTGGAGATTTTCGGCATTTCCGCCAAGTTGTAAATGAAGCCGCAGGCGTTCATCCTCTCATTGCTGGCAGCCGCCCTGGTCTGCTGCGACGGGGATTCCACCGCCGCCCGCCCGGCCCCGGCGCCCCCGCAGCTTCCCACGCAGCTGGAGAACGGCGACACGCAGAATTTCTCCGGCAACAACGCCTATCTGCATTGCGCCGCCCTCTGCGCCATGGGCCCGCGCACCAGCGGATCCGCCGCGTATGCGCGCCAGCTGGAGTACCTGGAAAAGCACCTGCATGCCGCTGGCTGGCAGACCTTCCGTGATTCCTTCGCCGCGCCCAACGGTACGCCCATGACCAACCTCCGCGCAACCTTCGGCTCGGCGGATGCCCGGCGGGCCATCCTGCTCAGCTGCCATATCGATACCAAGTGCGGCATCGCCAACTTTGTGGCGGCGGATGACGGCGCAAGCGGCGCCGCCGTGCTGCTGGAGGCCGCGCGCCTGCTGGCGGCGGATGCCGCCCGGGCCGCCCGCGTGGAACTCGTCTTCTTGGACGGGGAGGAAGCCTTTGCCCCGCGCATGACGGATGAGGACGGCCTCTACGGCTCCAAACACGATGTGCAGCGCCGCGCCGGCAAGCTGCCCCGCTTCCTGGTGAATCTGGACATGGTGGGCGGCGGCAGCAACACCATGGCCATTCCCGCTGCGGACACCTCACAGTTCATGTATCAGCAGTACGCCGCCGCCGTGGCCGCCCTGGGCCTTTCCCCGGAGAAGTGGACGGCCTATCCCGGCTCCTACATGGACGACCACCAGCCGTACCTGCTGGCCGGGGTGGATGCCCTGAACCTGATTGCCCTGTTCCGGGAGGGAAACTGGTGGCACACGGAGCGTGACAACATGGAGCGCATCTCTCCTACCAAGCTCCGAGATTCCGGGCGCATGACGCTGCAGCTCGTCAAACAGCTCCTTCCCGCAGAATAGCAGGAAATTTTGTGAAATCCGGTACCCTGCCTCTTTGAATTTTGTCAGTAAAGGCGGTAAAAGCCGTGCAACGGGATAGTGGAGCCACCCCGTTGCTCGATACCGAACCACCAAGGTGCGCTTTGCGCATCATCCTCCCCTAACTTTATAGGTTTGCAAAATTCATTGGGACACATGTGTATGCATGTGCGTTCTGCGCCAGTGCCGCGCTTTGCGCTTGACTGGCACGCGCATTCCCGCTACAAGGATAGGGAGAACAGCGCAACCAAACATGGGCAAGGCGACACAAGAGGGAACCGGGGGAAGCTCCGGGGGAACGACGGACTGGGCGGCGTGGCTTCAGGAGAACGGCGCGCGCCTGCTGCTGTATGCCCGCCAGCAGACGCGTTCCGAGGCGGATGCGGAGGATGTGATGCAGGAGGCGCTGGTGCAGCTGGTGCACGCGGTGGATTCCGGCGCGTTCCAAGGCAGCGCCGCCCAGTGGATTAGCTACGCATACACCGCCATACGCCACCAGGCCATGGACAAGGGGCGCCGCGCGGAGGTGCGCAAGCAGTACGCGGAGCATGAGCAGGAAAGCATGCAGGAGGGTGAGGCGGACGAGCCGTGGCTGCACTGCGCGGCGGATGACGAATACCTGCGCCGCCGCGTGGAGGGACTGCTCAAAAAGCTGCCGCGCGAGTACGCGGAAGTGGTGCTGCTCAAGATATGGGGAGAGCACACCTTCCAGGAGATAGCGGATATCACCTCCACCAAGCTGGCCACCGTCACCTCCCGCTACCGGTATGCCATGCAGGCCATGCGCAAAGCGCTGGACGAGGACCCCATCGAGCACTAAAAACGCGCGTTTTTAACCTTTCATGCTGATTTTTCAAAATAAAAGCGGCGAGCGTGTGCGCCTGTACCAGTAGAAATGAGCTCAGACGACACACACCTCGATTCCGTAAAGGCAGCTCCCCTGCCGGGGGCCTTGCATGCCCGTTTGCTGGCGGCCATGCAGGAAGCCTCCGCAGAGGAGGCGGCCCTGCGCCGCACGGAGGAGGAATTGCTCCGCCTGAGCCCCGCCGCCATGCCCCTGCACATGATGGGGCGCTTGGGGATGAACATGTACGTGGCAGCCGCCAGGCGCAAGGGGCGCTTGGGCAACTACCGGTGGCTCCACCACACGGCAGCGGCCATCCTGCTGTGCTGCACCATAACGGGCTTTGCGTTGTACGGCAACGCTTCCGCGGATTCCGCGCCGCAAGGCCTGGTGACCCGCGGGGTGCTTGATTCCCATGAGGACGAAACCGTAACCTGGAACGAGGACTCCACCCCTATGCGCAGCTATGAGGTGATATACGAGGACTATTTCGTGATGGAGGACGATGACGCCACCATTACGGTGCGCGTGCCCAACACCACGCAGATTACGATTCCAGCGGACATACTTTGATGACGACGAAGCTGCACCTTGCCTGCCTGTTTGCCCTGCCGCTACTGCTGGGAAGCATAGCCAATGCCGCGCCGAACCGCTGCGCGCTGGGCCTGGTGGGGAGTGATGTGGTGCCGGACCCCGAGCATCCCGCCGCCGTGGAGGAAGGCGTGCGCGTGCAATCCCTGCTGCCAGGCGGTTCCGCGGAACTCTGCGGGCTGCAGGTGGGAGACGTGATAGTGATGATGGACGGCAAGCCGGTGCACAGCCGCGCCCACTTGGCTGCCCGGCTCTCACGCCGCAGCGTCACGGATATGGTGCGTCTGGAAGTGATGCGCAACGGCCACCGCCGGGCGGTGAGCGTGCAGCTCATGCGCGCGCCCAACCGCGCCGCCACCATGCAGAACTACCTGGACACCGCCGTGGGAGGCGACCGCGTGATGCGCCCGCTGAACATTCCGGATGAGGCTCGCGAAAAGCTCAAAACCCTGCGCGCAGAGGTGTGCCGCCAGCTCTCGCTCCTGCCGGATGGCATGGATGCGGAGAAGCTCACGGACACGCTCCAGGCCATCCGCGATTTGGCGCGCGATATGAACGCGCGCAACGGCAAGAGCTGGATGGAGGGGCGCGCGGGCGAGTCCTCCATGAGATTCCGGGATGACGAAGGTGGGGTGATGATACTCGGCGCGAACAACCTGCTCACGGTGGAGGTGTACGACCTGGACGGCAAGGTGGTGTACCACAGCAACATTGACACCCCGGAGCAGCGCGCCGCCATTCCGCCGCAGTTCCTGCACCGCATCCAAAACTTGAAATAACCCTGCGCCCACAAGTGCTGGCAACCCCCACGCGCAGAACGCCCGCATGGAATTTTTCCTGTTGGTTTTGCAGAGATTGTGCTTGCCAGATGCGGTGAAAACATGTAAAATGCCGCACCGCTTTCCGTTCGGTGGTGCACAGGCGCCCGCTTGCCACCGTTTACAGGGCCTTTGAGGAAGGCGTTCACATTAACCAAAAACCATACATTATGAGTAATTCCGAACTGGAGGCTTTGATCGATTCCAAGCTTCCGTCTTTCCGCAAGGGTGATATCGTCAACGGCACCATCCTTGAAATCCGCCCGCAGGTCGTCCTTGTTGACATTGGCTACAAGTCCGAAGGCGTTATCAGCATTTCCGAGTTCGAGGACGAGGAGATTGAGGTGGGCGACCAGATCGAGGTGCTTCTTGAGAGCCTCGAAAACGAAGAAGGCCTTGTCGTCCTTTCCAAGGAGAAGGCCGCACACAAGCAGAATTGGGACAAGATCGTGGCTGTCTACAAGGAGGGCGGCCTCGTCAAGGGCAAGGTCAAGAGCGTGGTCAAGGGCGGTCTCACCGTCAACGTGGGTGTGGAGGCCTTCCTTCCCGGCTCCCAGGTGGATATCATTCCGCCCAAGGACCTCAACGAGTTCGTTGGCCAGGTCTATGAATTCAAGATTGTCAAGGTGAACGATGAGCGCAAGAACATCGTCCTTTCCCGCCGAGAGGTCATCGAGGCCGAGCGCAGCGAGCTCCGCCAGCACTTCATGGAGACCGTTCAGGTGGGCGACCGCGTGAAGGGCCAGGTCAAGAACATCACCGATTTCGGCGCCTTCGTGGACCTCTCCGGCATGGACGGCCTGCTGCATATCACGGATATGAGCTGGGGCCGCGTGAACCACCCCTCCGAGGTGCTGCACATCGGCCAGGAGCTGGAGGTGCTCATCCTCGACGTGGACCGCGAGAAGGAGCGCGTCTCCCTCGGTCTCAAGCAGCTCTCCGACAACCCCTGGGCAGACATCGAGCAGAAGTACCCCATCGGTGCCCACGTCAAGGGCCGCGTCACCAAGCTGCTCGCCTACGGCGCCTTCGTGGAGCTGGAGAAGGGCGTGGAGGGCCTGGTGCACGTTTCCGAGCTTTCCTGGACCAAGCGCATCACCCGTCCGAGCGATGTGCTCGCACTCGACCAGGAGATCGAGGCCGTGGTGCTCAACATCTCCGTGGAGGAGCAGAAGATTTCCCTCGGTATCCGTCAGCTCGACGAGAACCCCTGGGAGCTCATCCAGGAGCGCTTCCCCATCGGCACCGTTATCTCCGGTGCTGTGCGCAACCTTACCCCCTACGGCGCCTTCGTGGCCCTGGAAGAGGGAATCGACGGCATGATCCACGTGTCCGACATGAGCTGGACGCGCAAGATCAACCACCCCTCCGAGGTGCTCAAGAAGGGCGATGTGGTGGAAGCCCGCGTGCTCAACATCGACAAGGTGAACCAGCGTGTCTCCCTCGGCATCAAGCAGCTTGACGCCGATCCCTGGGAATCCATCGACTCCCAGTTCAAGGTGGGCGACCTCGTGGAGGGCACCGTGGCCAAGATTGCCTCCTTCGGCGCCTTCGTCAACCTCAACGGCGACATCGACGGCCTCATCCACATCTCCCAGCTTTCCGAGGAGCACGTGGAGCGCATCAAGGACGTCATCAAGGTGGGCGACCCCGTCAAGGCACGCGTCATCAAGGTGGACAAGGTGGAGCGCCGCATCGGCCTTTCCATCAAGGCCGTCAACTACGATCCCGAGCAGCTGCGCCGCGAGACCGCTGCCTTCGAGACCGTGCGCGCCGGCGACATGGTGGGTCTGGAGCAGGCCTTCAACCTGGCCACCCTCAAGGCAGAGGAATGGAGCCCCTCCGAAGAGGGCGACAACAAGTAAGCCTCTCCCCATATCTCATTCCAAGCCGCCTGCAGGAACCTGCAGGCGGCTTTTTTCAGGCCACCGCGCAACATTTTTTCGTCAACGGGAGAAATAGGTGTTGACGCGGGAGGGGAAAGCCACTATACTTTCTGCACGCATTTGGAGCGGTGGCTGAGAGGCTGAAAGCAACCGTTTGCTAAATGGTCGTACGGGCATTAACCCGTACCGGGGGTTCGAATCCCCCCCGCTCCGTCGGCAAAGAGCCGTTTGTCTTCCACAGGGAAGGTGAACGGCTCCGCTGTTTTCAGGGGGCGGCAAAAAAGCTCCACCCGCCGGAGCAGGTGGAGCCTGGAGGAAAAAGCCCGTTGTTTGTTTACGCGTTCTCTGCGGCGTCCAGCTTGGCGTTGGCGGAAACCTCGTCCGGGTCCACGGTTATCTTCTTGCGCACGGTGGAGCGGAAGAGTTTCATGATGAACACAAAGGAGCAGGGGATGAAGAAGACACCCACGGCGGTGGCCACGGTCATGCCGATGACAACCACCACGCCGATGGCGTTGCGGGCAAGCGCGCCGGCACCCTCCGCCAGCAGCAGGGGCACGCAGCCCAGGATGAAGGCGAAGGAGGTCATGAGGATGGGGCGCAGGCGCATGCGGGCGGCAATGACGGCAGCCTCCACCAGCTCCTTGCCCTTTTCCATCTGCAGGATGGCGAACTCTACGATAAGGATGGCGTTCTTGGCCGCCAGGCCCACCAGCATCACCAGGCCGATCTGCGCGTACAGGTTCATTTCTACGCCGAAGAGCCACAGGCCCAGGAAGGCGCCGAGCACGGCGATGGGCACGGTGAGGAAGATGGAGACGGGCAGGGCCCATTTCTCATACAGCGCGGCCATGATGAGGAAGGCAAACACGCCGGAGAGGGCGAAGATGCTGCCCAGCCCCATGCCGTCTGCCACCTTTTTCTGCTGGAAGCTCATATCCACGAAGGACATGCCGAACTTGGTGACATCCAGCGTTTCGCGGAAGACGCGCTCGGCGGCATCCATGGCCTGCTGGCTGGAGTAGCCTGGTGCGGGGCGCAGGTTGATTCTGCCGGCGTTGTAGGTGTTGTTGTGGAGCACGAACTCGGTGTCGTTGGTGTCTTTGACGGTGACGAGGGTGCTCATGGGCACGGGCTGGCCTTGCTTGTTGTTGATGTAGAAGTTGGCAATCTGGTCCGTGTTGAGGCGGTCTGCGCCGGAAGCCTGCACATACACCTGCCACTGGCGGCCGAACTGCGTGTAGTAGTTGATGAAGGAGGAGCCGTTGAAGCTCTGCAGCATGGCGTTGAGCTGTGCGTAGTCCACGCCCAGAGACAGGCACTTGTCTCGGTCCACGGTCACGGACTTTTGCGGTACGGAGGGCATCATCATGTCTGATGCGGAGCCGTCTGCAATCTCCGGGGCGGCGTTCAGTGCGGCCTCCAGGCGCACCATCTGCTCATAGAGGGGCTGCACGCCCAGGCCGGCGCGGTCCTCCACCACAAAGGAGATGTCGTCTCCCGTGCCCACACCGGGAATGGCGGGCGGGCAGGTCACAAAGCAGGTGCCGTCCACCCCGGCCATGGCGAGCGTACCGTTCAGCTGCTCGCACACTTCTGCGGCGGTGGCGTGGTGGCCGTCCACCATCGGGCGGTCTTTCATATCCTTCAGGCCAACGAAGAAGGAGGCGGCGTTGGGGGATTGCACGCCGTTGACCATGTTGGTGCCCAGCACGGTAACATAGGTTTTGACGGATTCATCCTTGCTGAGGACCTGTTCCACGGTGGCGGCCTGGTCAGAGAGGCGCTGCATGGAGACGCGCGGCGGCATGATGAGGCCGGAGATGAGGAAGCCCTGGTCCTCCGTGGGCAGGAAGCCGCCCGGCACGCGCTGGGATAACGGGATGATGGCGCTGGAGATGATGACCAGCAGGGGGATGGAGATGTACAGGCGGCGGCACATGAAGCCGCAGCACTTGGCGAACAGGTCCGCCACGGCGTTGTAGCAGCGGTTGAACAGGTTGTAGAACGGCTGCAGCAGGGATTTCCTGCCGCTCTTCTGCTTGAGCATGAGCGCGGCGAGCGCCGGAGAGAGCGAGAGCGCGTTGAAGGCGGAAATGCCCATGGATACGGCAATGGTGACCGCGAACTGCTGGAAGAGCGTGCCGGGAATGCCCGGCAGCAGCACAGACGGCAGGAACACCGCCGCCAGCACCAGCGCAATGGCCACCACCGGGCCGCTCACCTCGCGCATGGCCGCATAGGTGGCCTCTCGCGGGTTCATGCCGGATTCTATGTGCGCCTCCACGGCCTCCACCACCACAATGGCGTCATCCACCACCAGGCCGATGGCCAGCACCATGCCCAGCAGGCACACCGTGTTGAGCGTGAAACCCAGCAGCGGGAAGAAGCAGAACGCGGTCACCAGGGAGACCGGAACCGCCAGCAGCGGGATGAGCGTGGCGCGGAAGCCCTGCAGGAACACGAATACCACAAGCGCCACCAGGATGAGCGCCTCCACCAGCGTGTCCCCGATTTCAGAGATGGATTCACGCACGGAGAGGGTGGTATCCAGCGTCACCTCACCGGTGAGTCCCTCCGGCATGTTGCTCTCCATTTCCGCAAAGAGCTCGCGCAGGTTGTCTACGGTTTTAATGGCGTTGGAGCCTGCGGACTGGTAAACGGCGAGTGCGGTGCAGGTCCGCCCTTCCAGGCGGGATGCCAGGGCGTAGTTTTGCGCGCCCAGCTCAATCTTGGCGATATCGCGCAGGCGCACAATCTGGGAGCCGTCCGTGTGCACGGAGATGTCGCCGAACTCCTCCACGGAGGCCATGCGGCCCTTGTTGCGGATGGTGTAGGTGAACTCCTGGCCGTCCGGCATGGGTTCTGCACCCACGGAGCCGCCGGGGTTGATGGTGTTCTGGGCGGCAATGGCGGAGTTCACCTCCAGTACGGAGATGTTCTTCTGGGCCATTTTCTTGGTGTCCAGCCAGATGCGGATGGCGTACTTGGCGCTGAAGACGGAAACATCACCCACGCCCTTGACACGCTTGATGGCGTTGACCATGTTCACATGGGCGTAGCCGGCCATGCCGGCGCTGTCAAAGTACTCGTTGGGGGAGTAGAGGGTGTAGATGAGGATGGGCAGGCCTGCCTGCTGCTTGATGACCACACCCATGTGTGTCACCTCCTTGGGCAGGGTGGCGGTGGCCTGGCTGTAGCGCATGTAGGAGAGCTGCTGGCAGGTGTTGACGTCCCGCCCGGGTTCGTAGATGATGCTCACATCGCAGCTGCCGTTGTTGGCGGAGGTGGAGGTGAGGTAGTCCAGCCCTTCCACGCCGGAGATTTCCTGCTCGATGGGAGTTGCCACGGAATCCGCCACCTCAGTGGCGTTGGCTCCGGGGTACGCGGCTGACAGGTAGATGGTGATGGGCGCTATGTTCGGGTACTGTGCAATGGGCAGCCCGAGAACACAGATGATGCCCAGCAGGGTGGTCACGATGGAGATGACCGCGGCTATGATGGGGTGCTTGATGAAATAGGGAGACATGATGGTGAAAGGTTGGGGTTGTTACTTGGCGGGCGTACCGACGGGACGGGGTTCGCTGGTGGCCGTGTCGGATATGTTCCGGTCGGGCGTGGCGGTTACGGAGCCGGTGACGGTGCGCGGCGGGGTGTACTCGAAGGGAACCGGGGTGAGCACGTTGGCGTCTGCCCCGGCGGTTATGTTTGCCTCGGCAGCCATTTTTGCCTGCTCGGCACCCTCCACCACCACGTTGACCGGCTCGCCGTCCTGAAAGCCCATTTCATGCAGGAGCAGCTCCATGGCATCCGCGTAGCCGCTGGCGTGGGCCACCAGTTCGATTTCATCCTTGGCGTTGGCGCTCTTGAGCACGAAATCGCGGTGGTTCAGGCAGCGGCTCTCCTGGAATGCGGCATCAAAGCTTTCCGGCGTGAGATCCGTGTTGTACTTGAGGGCAAGCTCCTTCCAGTCCTTCACCCCCTCCGCTTGCAGCAGCAGGGTGCCCAGGTTGTCCACCTTGCCGGCCACCATCAGCAGCGTGCCCAGGATTTCATGGTCCGGCTCCACCACCTGCATGGGCTGCAGCTTCTCCTGGCCCGTGGCGTCCTTCACGGGTATGTTGACAACGTTGCGCAACACCACGGGCATCATGTACGGGGCGTTGTTTTTCTGCATCACCAGCAGAACGGTGCTGTCCCCTATGCAGAGGGGGGCGCGGGCGGGTACCAGCCAGGCTCCCTTGATGCGCTCCTGCACGGCACGGATGGTAACGGGCATGCCGGAGCGCAGCAGGGCATCCGGGTTCTCCACCTCGCCGATAACCTGCAGGGTGCCGGTTTCCTTGTTGAGCTGGTTGTCTATGCCGGTGGCCACGCCCTTGGCGGGATAAACCTCGCCGTCTTCCAGGATGATGTCGAAGGTGGCGTCCTCCATATCATCGGTTTTCTTGAGCTGCATGATTTTGCGCAGCCCGCGCAGGGCATGGGTTCCGCTCACGTTGAAGCGCACCTCCATGGGATTGGTGGAGGTGAGAATGGCGAGCGGTTTGACCGTGGCGGGGGAAACCAGGCTGCCGGTATTGCCCATGCCGAAGCTGATGCGGCCGTCGAACGGTGCGGCAATGCTGGTGTAGCCCAGGTTGATTTCCGCAATGTGGAGGGCGGCTTCAGACTGCGCTATATCCGCCTCTGCACTGGTGACGGCAGCCTGCGCGGCAGCTACGGCCAGGTCGGCGTCCGTCACGGTTTTCTCGGAGATGGCACCGGGGGAGGTTTTCTGCATGCTGTGGTAGCGCTCGGCGTCATCCTTGGCCTGGGCCAGGGCTGCCACTGCGCTTTCCTTGGCCGCGCGTGACGCCGCCAGCGTAGCCTTGGCCTCACCCACGGCTATCTCGAAATCGCGCGGGTCTATCTGGATAAGCTTTTCGCCCTTCTTGACCAGGGTACCGCCGTTGATGGTGTCGCCCAGCAGGGTGCCGGTGATGTTGGGGCGCAGCTCTGCCTCGTCCCGGCCCTTCAGGGTGCCGTACCATACGTTGTTGATGTCCACATCGCAGCGGGTGAGGGGGGCCACCTTCACGGGGAA
>JAZLHB010000138.1:0-2001 GCA_045616565.1 Akkermansia sp.
AGGCAGAAGCCATGCTCGGACGCCTCTACGCCAACGGTGTCGGCGTGAAAAAGGACATGAAGCAAGCCGCCATTCATTTCCGCAAGGCGGCAGAACAGGGTGAACCCTCTGCCTGCGGCCTTCTCGGCCAATGCTACGCCTGCGGCGAGGGCGTGGAAAAGGACTTGAAGGAAGCCGTGAAGTGGTATCGCAAGGCCGCCGGGCAAGGGGATGCAAAGGCTCAAAGCAACCTCGCCGCCTGCTACGCCAACGGCGAGGGCGTGGAAAAGGACATGGCGGAAGCCGCCAAATGGTTCCGCAAGGCTGCAGAGCAAGGGGATGCCGGCGCGCAATGCACCCTCGGCGAATTCTATGCAACCGGTGCAGGAGGCCCGCTGGACATGAAGCAAGCCGTCGAGTGGTTCAGGAAGGCCGCCGGGCAAGGCTTCGCGCGGGCTCAGATGAACCTCGGCAAATGCTACGCAGGGGGAGGAGGAGTGGACACGGACAAGGCAGAAGCCGCCAAGTGGTTCCGCAAGGCTGCCGAGCAAGGGGATGCAGAGGCCCAAAACATCCTCGCCACGTGCTACTACAATGGAGAGGGCGTGGAAAAGGACTTGAAGGAAGCCGCCAAGTGGTATCGCCTGGCTGCCGAGCAAGGGTATGCAGAGGCCCAGTTCAACCTTGGCACGTGCTACAACGATGGAGAGGGCGTGGAAAAGGACTTGAAGGAAGCCTACAAGTGGTTCCGCACTGCTGCCGAGCAGGGAGGACATACCGAGGCTCACTGCCGCCTCGGCGAATGCTATTTCCTTGGTTTGGGAGTGGAAAAGGACGAGGCCAAGGCTGTAGAGTGCTTCCGCAAGGCTGCGGAGGCGGGAAATGCCAACGCCCAGTACAACTTCGGTGTATTCTACGCCAACGGCGAGGGGGTGGAAATGGACATGAAGGAAGCCGTGAAGTGGATCCGCATGTCTGCCGAGCAGGGGTTCCCCGATGCCCAAGCCACTCTCGGCAAGTTCTATGCCGACGGCGAGGGCGTGCCCGCCGACCGGCAGGAGGCCGCCAAATGGCTCCGCAAGGCTGCAGACCAGGAGAATGAGCAAGCTCGGCAACTGCTGAATGACATGGGGGAATAAGGCGCCGCTCCACTCCGCGCAGTTATGCAAGGCCCTGAATTGAAATTCCTTGACAAAACAGGAACACGGGGGTATTTTCTGCGGCGTCATAACAGACAAACCAAAACTATGTCCCGTACACCGATTATCGCTGCTAACTGGAAGATGAACATGGGCCCGAAGGAGGCCCGTGAATTCATGGACGCCTTTAAGAACGAGAACACCTGCGACATCAAGGTGGACAAGGTGATTGTCCCTCCCTTTGTGACGATTCCCGCCGTGATGGAAGCCCTGAACGGCTGCACCTGCGTGGGCGTGGGCGCCCAGGATGTGAGCGACCGCGACAACGGCGCGTTCACGGGTGAAATCTCCACGGCCATGCTCACGGAGCTGGGCTGCAAGTACGTGGTGCTCGGCCACAGCGAGCGCCGCCAGTACCATGGCGAGACCAACGCCTACATCAACAAGAAGATCAAGAAGGCCCTGGCTGCCGGGCTTATCCCGATCTACTGCATCGGCGAGACCCTGGAGCAGCGTGAATCCGGCCAGCTGGAGACCGTGCTCAAGACCCAGGTGGTGGAAGGCATTGCCGACCTCACCCCGGAGCAGGTGGCAGGCATTGTGATTGCCTATGAGCCCGTGTGGGCCATCGGCACCGGCAAGACCGCCTCTGCGGCAGACGCCCAGGCGGCCCACGCCTTCATCCGCGGCGTGCTCGCCGACACGGTGGGTGCAGAGGCAGCCGACAAGGTGCGCCTGCAGTACGGTGGTTCCGTGAAGCCCGCGAATGCCGCGGAGCTGATGAGCCAGCCGGACATCGACGGAGCCCTGGTGGGTGGAGCCGCGCTCAAGCCGGACTCCTTCGCCGCCATCATCAAGGCTGCGGAATAAGCCGCATCCGAAT
>JAZLHB010000139.1:0-1672 GCA_045616565.1 Akkermansia sp.
CAGGTCCAGTTTCGTATTGTTCCCCATGTTGAAAGCAGCGCGCTCCGCAACCGTCACGCCATGCAGCGTGAGCTTGCTGGAGGAATCGATATTTACAGACGAGTCAATCGTGCCGGTATCGATGGTGGCGGAGCCTGCCAGAGTGACAGAGTTGCTGATGGTGCTGCCATCCAGGTTCAACAGGGTGCCGTTGCCCAGGGTGATGCCGCCGGAGAGGGTCAGGCCATTGCCGCTCAAGGTGTTCCAAGAAAAAGACACGCTATCCGCCAGAGTGAGGTTGCCGGTAACGGTGCCGTTGTGAATGGTGGCACCGCTGGCGGTCAGAACGGCATTGTTGAGACTCTTGCCGTTCAGGTAAAGATGGGCATCCTTCCCTAAGGTGGCGCCCCCGCTGAGATTCAGGTCCTCGCCGGACCAGTTGAGTGAGGCCTCGTCCGCCAAGGCCAGGGTTCCGGTGAGCGTGCCGTTGCAGATGGTGGCGGAGCCTTGCAGGGTCACGGAGTTGCCCACGGCAAAGCCGCCCAGGTCCAGCGTGGCGCCGCCCGCCATAGTGATGGTGCCGGTGCCCAGCGCCTGGGCGTTTTTCATCGCAATGGTTCCTCCGTTGATGAAGGTGCCGCCGGTGTATTCGTTGGCGGTTTCGATGGTGAGCGTGCCTGAGCCGTTCTTGGTGAGCGCGGTTTCCCCGGTGATCTTGCCGGTGCCCGTGAAGGTGTAGTCGCAGTTCCCCTCCACCAGTACGCCCTTGGGCACAAGCGCGCCCTCCAGCTGCACCTCGCCGCCCTTGCCCGTGGCGTTGAACACCACGTCCACGCCGTCCTTATAGCGGTACACACGGTCGTCCTGGGTCCAGTTCTTGTCCGAGGTGTTCCAAATGTGGTTCTCACCGGGTGACCAGGTGGCCGTTGCCAAGGGTGCTCCGTTGCGGAAGTAGAGGGTGCCCCCCTGCCAGGAAAGGTCGTCTGCGCTGCTGCCCAGCCCGGTGACAATCACGTTGTCTGGCTCCCAAAAATCCGGGGTCTTGCCGCCGGTTTGGGATATCAGGGCGTACCGCTCACCTGCCTCCAAACTGTCTGTCCCGTCCAAGTGGATGGTGATGCAGTACAACTGCACATCAGGGCTCAGCCTCAAGTCTCCGTTCAGAGCCAGGACCGGGGTGGTGCCGTTTGCGGCATCCAGGAAAAAGGAGAAGCAGGGGGAATCATCCTCCAGCACCAGGCTTGAGTTGATTCGGGATGCGCCCTCCACTTTCAGGAGACTGAAATCCACCGCGCCGCCAATGGTGGAGTTCACAAGTTCCACGGTCCCGGCACCGCTCACCGAGCCGGTGATGGTGGAGTTCTCAAGTTCCACGGTCCCGGCACCGCTCACCGAGCCGGTGATGGTGGAGTCATTCAGGCCGATATAACTGTTTGCGGCTGCTGTCACGTCCCCCTCAAGACTGCTCTTGTTTGTCAGGGCAAGCCCCCACTTGCCAAGGTGAACCAGGGGCGCGCTGACGGTGGTGTTTTGCAAATGGGCATTGCCATTGAAAACGCCGCTCCGGCAGATTTGTAGCGGCGACGGGTGCAAAATGGGCGGGGATGCCGAGGACAAGGGCAGCTATTCGGCAAAAAGGCTTTGCAGGGTATCAAGCCCACCCCATACTACCCTAGCCTGGAGGGGGTAAGGG
>JAZLHB010000140.1:0-10262 GCA_045616565.1 Akkermansia sp.
CTCCGAGATACCGGCGCCTGATACAGGCTCCATACCTGCGGCTGCCCCTGCCGCGCCGCTCACAGCCGCAGCCCCCATTACAGCCGCCAGCTCCGAGCAGCGCGGGTATGTGGAGCTCAACGCCTACACCAGCAACTACCAGGTGCGCGGCATGGGCGTTACAGACCGCTTCAGCTGCCACGGCTGGAGCTCTATCCGCGGCTCCATCAAGCCCGGCAGCCGGGATCTTTTCCACCGCGGCATCTACCAGCGCATCGGCGGTGAGCTCGGCATCATCTGGGATGCCGGCAACTACCTGGGCGACACACCGATGTGGAACCTGCACTACGGCCTGGGCAAGGAGATTTTCCCGAACCTCACCGCCGAGCTGGGTTACACCATGCACCGCGGCGGCCTGGAGGGCGGCCTGGCCAAGTGGCAGGGCCACGTGCCCCACCGCTTCACACAGGACCTCAACTTCAGCCTCACCTTCAACGACCACCAGCGCGGCTTCTTCGGCCACGCGCTCATGGGCGTGGGCATCTACGGCCTCACCGGCACCTTCTTCGACCTGGAAGTGGGCTACAGGCTCACGGATGTCTTCTCCCGCGGCAACTACGGGCTTGACCTGGAGCTCTCCGGCGGCGTGGCCCCGTCCTTCGGCTACTGGGGCGGCGGCGTGGAAGGCATTGACGCCTACCGCGTGAAGGCAGCCATAGCACCGTACTCCAAGAGCGGCAAGTTCGGCCGTGACGCCAAGTTCTACATCAAGCCCTGGGTGCAGTTCTCCTGGGCCGGCAGCAACGAGACCAAAATCCGCCGCTCCCTGGGCTCCGGCGCCATCGACGGCTTCCAGACCACCGTCGGCGTGGATGCCGGGTTCACCTTCTAAGGGCTTTTTCCCTCCACCCAAACACCAAGCGGGCGGCACTCCCATGGGTGCCGCCCGCCTTGTGTTTGGAGCATGCTTGCGGAGCAAGGCTACTCCTTGGATTCAAGTTGCCTGAGTTCCTGCTGCGCTTGGGCGTGGCCTTGCCCGGCGGCTTTACGGTACCACTTTGCGGCTTCCCGCAAGTTCTGTTTCATGTCCATTTCCACGCCCAGTCCCTCGCGGTAGCAACGGGCGAGCTGGTACTGAGCCCCGGCGTCTCCCTGTTCTGCGGCTTGGCGTAATTCCTGTTCAAACGCCTGGAGTGCACACCTGAAAGACTCATCATCATCATCTTGCGGCAAAGCCATGCGGTACCATTTGACGGCTTGGGGCAAATCTTGCTCCACGCCGTCGCCAAAGCGGCAGCAGCGGGCGAGACTGTACTGCGCCATGGCGAACCCTTGTTCGGCGGCCTTGCGGTACCACTTGACGGCCTCCTGCAAATCCTGCTCCACGCCGTCGCCCTCTCCATAGCAGTAGCCGAGCCGGTCCTGAGCCAAAGCATCTCCCTGCGCGGCGGCCACACGCCACCATCTGAGGGCCTCCTCCTTATCCTCCGCCACGCCGTAACCAGAGTTATACATGCAGCCCAGCCTGTACTGAGCCCTGGCGTACCCCTGCGCGGCGGCCTTGCGGTACCACTTGATGGCTTCCTGCATGTCCTTCAGCACGCCCTCGCCGCGCCAGTAGCACTCGCCGAGCGCGCACTGCGTCTCGGCATCCCCCTGTTCAGCAGCCTTGCGGATTTCCTCGCATTTCTCAATCTTCCGGAGTGCCTCCCGGGCATCGGCATTCCCTTGTTCCGCAGCCTTGCGCCACCATTGGACGGCCTCCTGCAAATCCGGCTCCACGCCGTCGCCCTCTCCATAGCAGTAGCCGAGCCGGTTCTGAGCCAAAGCATCTCCCTGCGCGGCGGCCACACGCCACCATCTGAGGGCCTCCTCCTTATCCTCCGCCACGCCGTAACCAGAGTCATACATGCAGCCCAGCCTGTACTGAGCCCTGGCGTACCCCTGCTCGGCGGCCTTGCGGTACCACTTGATGGCTTCAGTCAAATTCTTCTCCACGCCTTTGCCGCTCTGGTAGCAGAAGCCGAGCTCGCACTGGGCATGGCCGTCCCCTTGTTCGGCCTTGACCTGCAACTCCGGGGAGTAAGCCGCCGATGCCTGCCCGCATGTGAGCAGTAGGGCGGCTGTCATGGTGAAGATGGTTGTTTTCATGGTGGTGATGTCTATTTACCTCTATTAAGCCTCCAGAAGGCCAAAATGTTAAAATAATTTTTGGAAAATTTTGTCAACTTTCCACAAAACACTCGTTATCAACATGATACAAACACAAAAAAAATGTACCATTATCCATACGCTGCCCCCCATGGGGTTACCCCTGCGGCCCGACAAAGGGGAGCGCCCTAAAAAAGCGGCTTTCCCCGTGGGGAAAGCCGCCTGCAAGGGAAATGGCGGGTTGCTTAGTACTTGGCCACCACCTTCATCATGGCATCCATCTGCTGTTCGATGGATTCCACGAGGGCCATCTGGGTGCGGGTGCGGTCCAGATTGTGCTCCGGGCGCTTGATCTTGAAGTAGGTGTCGCCCTCCAGGTAGTCCGTGAGGAAGCGCATGCCGCATTCCATGGTGAGGAGCTTGCCGGAGAAGGGAAGCAGCTCCTTCTCCAGCGGGGTGAGGAAGGTGGCGGCCTCGCAATAGCCCTTGGCCAGGGCCTCGAAGTATTCCATGCGCATGGTGACCAGGGAGATGTCCTTCTCATCCTCCGCAGCGGGGGAGGTGGAGGTGCGGATCATGTCGCCGAAGTCGTACAGGGAGGAGCCGGGCATGGTGGTGTCCAGGTCAATCACGCAGATACCCTCGCCGGTCACGTCGTCGAGCATGACGTTGTTGAGCTTGGTGTCATTGTGGGTGACGCGCAGGGGGAGCTCGCCGCTCTTGAGGTAGTTGACCACCTTGTGGCAGTCCGCCTCACGGGAGAGGTACCAGTCGATTTCCTTCTTCACGGAAGCGGCGCGGCCCAGGGGGTCTGCGGCGATGGCCTTCTGGAAGGTCTCAAAGCGCTTGGTGGTGTTGTGGAAATCCGGGATGGTCTCAAAGAGGGGCTTGCCGGGGAGGTTGGCACCGAGCTTCTGGAAGTTGCCGAAGGCGCGGGCGACCTCGATGCACTGGCCCGGGTTCTCAATCATGTCGTACGTGCGGGCGCGCTCAATGCAGGGGTAGACGCGCCAGACGTTGCCCTCCTCGTCCTGCGCGTAGGGCTTGCCGTCCCTGGCGGGGATGAGGGTGAGGGTGCGGCGGTAGGCCTCCTTGCAGCCTTCCTCCTGGAGCACGCGCAGGGCTTCGTCCGTGACGCGCTTGACGTTTTCCATGAGCGGGATGGGCTGGCGGAAGACGTTGCTGTTGACGCGCTGGAGGATGAAGTTGACCCGCAGGCCGGCCTGGTCGGTCTCAATGCGGAAGGTGTCGTTGATGTGCCCGGAGCCGTACGGTGCGCCGCAGACGAAATCCGCGCGCAGGTCGAACATGCCGGAGACTGCTTTCAAATCGAACATGGCGTAGGAAGCGGGTGGGGATTTTAGCCGAGCTTGGCGGGATAGACGCCCTGCTCCACAAGCTTGGCGATGCTGTCCACCACGGCGGGCTTGTCGCTGGGGTAGGTGACGCCGAGCCAGTTGGCGGTGGTCTTGATAACGCGGCAATCCGCCTTGCCGTTGTGGATGAGCTCATCCACGACGGTGGGGATGTAGCACTCGCTCTTGAGCTCAGAGCCGTGCTCTGCGATAAACTTGGTGAAGTGGTCTTTGATCTGGCCGATGAAGGAGGCGGGGAATACCCAGAAGTTCATGGAGACGAGCTCCTCCGGGTCCACCTCCTTGCGCTCACCGCTCAGGCTGTCGCCGCGGCACACGCCGTCCTCCTCTCGCATAATCTTGGTGTATTCCTCCACGCTGTCCAAGTGGCCCTCCTTGATGCCGCAGATGCCGCGGTTCACGTCGCCGTGGTCGGAGAGGGTGTTCTTGAGCGGGTAGCCGATCATGCCGTAGTGCTCCTTGCCGTCTGCGGCGGGCTCTGCGGTCAGGAACTCGGCGGCCTTGGCAAAGGCGTCCGCGCCGTAGAAGTCGTCCGCGTTCACCACGCCGAAGGGCTCATGCACCACGTTGCGGGCGGCCAGCAGGGCGTGTGCGGTGCCCCAGGGCTTCACGCGGCCCTCCGGCACGCTGTAGCCCTCAGGCAGGTCGTCCAGGCACTGGAAGGCGTAGTCCACTTCAATCTTGCCTGCAAAGCGCGCACCCACCTGGCTCTTGAAGGCTTCTTCAAAGTCCTTGCGGATGATGAAGACAACCTTGCCGAAACCGGCGCGGATGGCGTCGTACACGGAGTAGTCGAGGATGACTTCACCATTGGGGCCCATGGGGTCGAGCTGCTTGAGGCCGCCGTAACGGCTGCCCATACCTGCTGCGAGAACGAGGAGTGTAGGTTTCATAGTCTTAAACTGAGTACAGTTATTGTACGGGTTTATTCTACCATTCCGCTCCGGATTGGCAAGGAAAAAGAGAGCAAAGAGGCCGCCGCGCCACATGTGTGTCCCAATGGTTGAATTGATGATTTGCAACGCGGTGATGGGCAACCATTAGGAAAACCGCCCACAATTGAAGCCCCCCCTCTTTGAATTTTGTCAGCAAAGGCGGCCAGAGATGTGCAACGGGGTGGCTCCGCTATCCCATTGCATGTCTCGGCGCCTTCGCCACGCGCCTTGCGTTTTATCCTCCCCACCGCCCGAATTCGTCGTTTTCCAAAAATCTTTGGGACACATGTGCGCAGCGCGTACGCGCCCCCTGCATACCCTTACCTGTAGGATTCGCGGTAGATGTTGATGCAGTCCTCGCGGGAGAGCTCAGCGGGGTCTCCGTGAAAGAGGAATCCCATGGCGGAAAAGGCATTGTCCGCCATGGCGGGGAATTCCTCCGGGGTGATGCCGTAGTCGCTCATCTTGAGCTGGTCCACACCGCAGGCGCGCTGCAGGTCCACCAAGGCATCCACAAAGTCCTGCGGGCGGGAGGCATCCTCCCTGCCCAGCGCCTTGGCCATGCGGATGAAGCGCTCCGGGCAGCAGCCCTTGGCAATGAAGTGGGAGTAGTACGCCTTTGAAATCATGATGAGGCCCGCGCCGTGCGGCAGGTCCTGGTGGTAGGCGGAAAGCGCATGCTCCAGGGAGTGCTCGCTGATGCAGCCGCTGAGCTCCATGGAGAGCCCGGAGAGCCAGTTGGCAAAGGCCACGTGCTCACGGGCGGAGAGGTCGCTCCCCTGCTGCACGGCGGCGGCCAGGTGGTGGCCTATGTTCTCAATGGCGCCGAGGGAGACGAGATCGCTCATGAAATTGGCCTGCTTGGCAATGTAGCCCTCCGTGCTGTGGAAGAGGGCATCAAACCCTTGGAAGGCGGTGAATTTGGGCGGCACGGTGAGCATGAGCTCCGGGTCCACGATCGCCAGCACGGGCATGAGGCGGTGGCCGTCGAACACGGCGGTCTTCTCATGCGTGTCCGGGTTGGTGATAACACCGCCGCCATCCGTCTCGGAGCCTGTTCCGGCGGTGGTGGTGATGGCCACCAGGGGAAGCGGCTTGTTCTCCACGGGCTTGCGGCCGCCCGTGCCGAACTGCACGTAGTCCCACAAATCACCGGGGTTGGTGGCCATGAGCGCAATGGCCTTGGCGGCGTCCATCACGCTGCCGCCGCCCAGCGCCACAATGAAATCGCTGCCGGCATCCCGCGCGGCGGCGGCTCCCTCCATCACGGTGTCCTTGAGCGGGTTCGCCTGAATCTGGTCGAACACCGCCACCTGCACCCCGGCCTGCTCCAGCTGGGCGATGGTGCGGTCCAGCGAGCCGTTGGCGCGGGTGGATTTGCCGTTGGAGATGACCAGCAGGGCCTTGCGGCCGGGGAGCGCCTGCTCATGTAGCTTGTTGAGACTGCCCGCGCCAAAGACGGTGTGGGTGCGGATATCGAAATCGTAAGAGGGGATGGACATGGTGGTGTACTGGGTTGGGGGTTATTCCTTGCCGAGCTGGCGGAGGGCATCCTTGGCACCGGCGTGCCCCTGTGCGGCGGCCTTGCGGAACCACTCCACGGCCTCCGCCTGGTTCTTCTCCACGCCCTGCCCCTTCACCAGCATGACCGCCAGGTTGTTCTGGGCCTCCACATAGCCCTGCTCCGCAGACTGGCGGAAGAGCTTGGCGGCCTCCTCGTCGGATTTCTCCACACCTCCCTTGCCCTGCATGTACATGATACCCAGGTTGTTCTGCGCCATGGCATTGCCCTGGTTGGCGGCCTTGCGCCACCAGTACACCGCCTTGGTGTCGCTCTGTTCCATCTGCTTGCCCTGCGCGTAAAGCACGCCCAGGTTGTACTGAGACATGGCATCACCCTCCTTGGCGGTGCGGACAATGCGCTGAATCTCCGGTGGAAGGTCGGTGGTATCCTGTGCTGCGGCAATACCTGCAAAGCCCACGGCTGCGGCCAAAACGGTGAAAAGGAATGGATTTCTCATACCCTGCCACTCTAGCACACCGCACCCCCGCATGTCAATGCATTTGCAAGACGCGGAGCCGGGCGGGACGATTCACGGGGTCCCCGCGTCGTACTTGCGCAGCAGCTGGATGCAGGGCGCAGAACCGCCATCTTCGGCAAAATCCAGCGGAGAAAGGCCGAAAGAGTCCTTGGCCCGGGGTGAGGCTCCGAACTCCAGCAGCACGCGGCAGCAATCTGCATGCCCGCTGAAAACAGCAAGATGCAGGGGGGTGTCCCCATCGGCAGTGCTTGCCTCAATATCCGCCCCATGGGCCAAAAGCAGTTCGCAGCACTCAGGATACCCCATGGCTGCTGCACGATGCAAGGGCGTGTATCCCCGGCAGTCCCGGGCATGCACATCCGCCCCGAGCTCCAGCAGCGCGCGGCAACAATCTGCGAACCCTCCATCCGCGGCATAGTGCAGAGGCTGCAATCCGTTCTTATCCTCGGCATTGGCATCCGCCCCGAGCTCCAGCAGCGCGCGGCAGCAATCTGCGAACCCTCCATCCGCGGCATCGTGAAGAGGCTGCAATCCGTTGTTGTCCACAGCATTGGCATCCGCCCCTTGCGCCCGCAGCAGGCGGCAGCACTCCGCGCCGTTCTGCATGGCGGCAAAATGCATGGGCGTTTTCCCCTTATCCGTTACGGCTCCGATGTTCGCGCCATGGGCAAGCAACACCCGGCAGCAGGAGCCTGCACGCGCATAAGCGGCATAGTGCAGGGGTGTCTCTCCATCCGCGTCGCGTGCCTCCAGCTGCGCGCCGCGTTCCAGCAAAAGCTCGCAAGTGGCAGCGCTCTCGCTCAGCATGACACGGTGCAAGGGCGTGGCGTCTACATTGTCCCGCGCCCCGATATCCGCGCCGTGGTCCAGCAACAGGCGGCAGCACTCCACCTGCCCCTCTCCCGCAGCGAGATGCAGAGCCGTCCAGCCGTAGTCGTCCACGGCATCCACCTCCTCCCCCTGCTCCAGCAGCCTCCGGCATTGGTCCACCTTTCCATGCCAGACGGCATCTTGCAAGGCGGTCTTCGCCACCCGGCACCCGGCGTTTTCCTCATCCTTTTCCTCGGATAAACCCATGGCACTACTTTAACCCAAGCCCCGTCCGCAAGTCAACAGCAAAGAGAACCCCGCGCGCATCACACGCGTGCCTGTGTACGCAATACGGCCTTGCGGGCGCGCCCGGGTGCCGCTATAATGCCCGCATGCCAAGTGTTTCCCTTTCCCTGGGTGCGAAATCGTACGAAGTCCATGTTTCCAACGGCTCGCTGAAGTCGGTGGGCGATTTCCTTTCCCGCGCCCGCTTCGGCGGCAAGGCCGCAGTCATTTCCGATACCAACGTGGCTCCGCTCTATGCCTCCCCCGTGCTGGCGGGGCTGGACGACGCCGGGTACGCGGCGAGCATCCACACCTTCCCCGCCGGGGAACAGAGCAAGAACCTCTCCACCGTGGAGCGCCTGGCCGGGGAGCTGGTGAAGGCCGGGCATGACCGCACCAGCTTCATTGTGGCGCTGGGCGGCGGCGTGGTGGGTGACCTGGCGGGCTTCCTGGCTGCCACCTACTACCGCGGCATCCCCTTTGCCCAGGTGCCCACCAGCGTGATGGCCCAGGTGGACAGCTCCGTGGGCGGCAAGACCGCCGTCAACATTCCCGCCGGCAAGAATCTGGTGGGGGCCTTCCACCAACCGGGACTGGTGGTGGTGGACCCGCTGACGCTCTCCACGCTGCCGCAGCGCGTGGGGCGTGAGGGACTGGCGGAAATGGTGAAGCACGCCGCCATCGCCCGTCCCAAGAGCCTGTTCCCCATCATGCAGCTGGCGGACGAACTTGATATCGGCTTCTCCCTGACCACCATCCAGCACCTGCCGGAAATCATCGCAGACAACATCGGCGTGAAAGCCCGCATTGTGGAGCAGGACGAGCGGGAAACCCGCGGCACGCGCGCATTCCTCAACTTCGGCCACACCATCGGCCACGGAATCGAGGCCAGCGTGCCCTACGGCGAGCTCCTGCACGGCGAGGTCGTCTCCCTGGGCATGCGCGCCGCCCTGCACCTCTCACGCAAGCACGCCGGGCTCCCCGAGCAGGACGAGCAGACCGTCCTCAACGCCCTGCGCAGCATCGGCCTGCCGCTCACCCTGCCGGAACACATAGACGCCGACACGGTGATGGAGCATGTGGCGGCTGACAAGAAGTTCTGCGGCGGCGCGCCGCGCTTCGTGCTGCTGGAGGCCCTGGGCCGCCCCGTGCTTTCCGATGCGGTGACGGAGCAGGACATGCGCGAGGCGCTGGAACTGCTGAAAACCCCATGCTGATTTGATTCCCCTTTTATCAACCAATCACGAACGAACATGACTGATCCCAGAACAACCGAACTCGCCCGCAACCTCATCAACCACTCCTGCGCCCTGAAACCCGGGGAGCATGTACTGTTTGAAATCATCGATGCGCCGGACGAAATCGCCATCGAGCTCATCCGCGCCGCCCGCGCGGCCGGAGCCCACCCGCACATCAACCTGCGCCACACCCGCGTGACCCGCGAGATGTTCAGCGGCGCCACCGATGCCCAGTACGACCTCATCTCCTCCATTGAGCTGGCGGAAATGCAGAAGATGGACGCCTACATCGCCATCCGCGGCGCGGAAAACAGCTTTGAGAACTCCAGCGTGCCCGCAGACCGCATGAAGCTGGCCCAGAAATACCTGCGCCCCGTGCACAACGAGCGCGTGAACAACACCCGCTGGTGCGTGCTGCGCTGGCCCAATCCCGCCATGGCGCAGGGGGCTGGCATGAGCACAGAGGCCTTTGAGGACTTCTATTTCCGCTGCTGCCTGGCAGACTACGACAAGCTGCGCACCGCCATGGAGAAGCTGGCCGCCATGATGATGAAGAGCGACCGCGTGCACATCGTGGGCCCGGGAACGGACCTCACCTTCTCCATCAAGAACATCCCCGCCATCCTGTGCGACGGCCAGCTCAACATCCCGGACGGAGAGGTGTTCACCGCACCCGTGCGAGACTCCATCAACGGCACGTTGGCCTACACCGCGCCCAGCGTCTTCCAGGGCATCCCGTTCGACGGCATCAAATTCCGCTTCGAGAACGGCAAAATTGTAGAGGCCCACTGCAACGGCAACGACGAGGCCCTGAACAAGATTTTGGACACGGACGAGGGCGCGCGCTACATCGGCGAGTTCGCCTTCGGCGTGAACCCGTTCATCCTGCAGCCGATGCGCGACATCCTCTTCGACGAGAAGATTGCCGGCTCCTTCCACTTCACCCCCGGCCAGTGCTACGATGTGGCCCCCAACGGCAACAAGTCCCAGATTCACTGGGATCTGGTGTGCATTCAGCGCAAGGAATACGGCGGCGGGGAAATCTACCTGGATGACAAGCTCATCCGCAAGGACGGCATCTTCCTGGACCCGGAACTGAGTGACCTCAACCCTGCCGAATAATTTATTAATCAATTAGGATTAGGATTAAGATTAGGAATTTTGCTGCCATTCCGCTATGAACCGTTCCGAAATGGAAGACCGGCTGGTGGATTTTGCCGCTCGATGCGCCAAACTGTATATGCGCATCAAGGGCCCCCACATCGGCTCATGCTATGGTTTGCAACTTGTCCGCTCATCCTCTTGCGTAGGGGCCAATTACGCGGAGGCCACCCACGGCCGCTCCGATGCCGATTTTGTCTCCAAGCTCAAGATAGCGGAAGGCGAAGCCGCCGAATCCCGCCATTGGCTGCGCTCCATCGCCAGAGTTGGGCTTGTCAAGGAAAA
>JAZLHB010000141.1:0-29280 GCA_045616565.1 Akkermansia sp.
CAGAATCTCATTTCACTTATTTCATCCTCATACGTTTTGTCGGCGTGATGTTTCCTCTGATGTTGGATATAGCCCTTCACCCCAAGATAGCGTTCGGCTCCAATCGAACGGTATCCGAAACCGCCCTGCCATCCAAAACGAGCGTACCCGGCTCGGTGCTGTTTCAGCCACATGGTGGTGGATATCTTCAGTTCCCGCACGATGTCGGAAAGTGCCCTGTTGACAGGAAAATCACCAAGTATATGAACATGATCCTCAATGCCGCCGACCACCGTATAGCGCACACCCAACCTATCCAATATTGCCCGCATATACGCATGGACTCGCGGCAAATCATCCGTGTGCAGGGGAACGGAGTTGACATGATAAGTAACATGCCCGTAATTCTGGTAGTAGGTGTGTCCCATGATACCGGGCATGCTAGCAGATGCAGCCGTGTGTGTCAATATGTCACTGCAATAGACAAGCTCTTCCTGCAAAAAGCGGAACAGCGCATCGGAAACCTCCTTTCACATGGCAGGGCTCAGCATTGTTGCAGCCTTGCAGGCGCGTGAGCGTCACCCTGCGGATGCAGGGTGGTGATGAATCCGCGCGCGAGGCGCGCGCAAGCTTTGCACCCCGCCGGAACGGGGGGTGCTACCAAAAATTCGCCACGGGTGTCAACCCGTGGGTACCGAGGGGCCTAACGTCTCTGCCGGGGAACCCCGCCTCGTCACGCCATTGGCGGGACGTATGGCGGGGCGGCTCCGCTATCCCGTTGCTCATCTCTATACCTCCAAGATGCGCCTTGCGTTTTATCCACCCCACCACACGAATTCATAGTTTTCCCAAAATCATTAGCCCGCATCCGCTGATGCGGCATTGGCACACATTTTGCGTTTTACTTTTGACGGCGCGCGGCCTATAATCTGCGCGCTATGTTACAAGCCGGAATCGTAGGACTCCCCAACGTGGGCAAATCCACCCTGTTCAATGCCGTGACGCGCTCCCGCAAGGCGGAAGCCGCCAACTATCCCTTCTGCACCATCGACCCGAACGTGGGCATGGTGGAAGTGCCGGACACCCGCCTGGGCGTGCTGGCGGAAATGAGCAAGAGCGAGCGCATCGTCCCCGCCGCCATTGAATTCGTAGACATCGCCGGCCTGGTGAAAGGCGCGGCGGAAGGCGCCGGGCTCGGCAACAAATTCCTTTCCAACATCCGTGAGACCGATGCCATCGTACAGGTGGTGCGCTGCTTTGAAAACGACGACATCATCCACGAGCTGGGCAGCGTGGACCCCGTGCGCGACATTGAAATCATCAACGACGAACTGATACTCGCGGACCTGGCGGCCATGGAGAAACGCAAGGAGAGCCGCATCAAGAAAGCCCGCGGGGGCGACAAGGAGGCCAAGGCCGAGGTGGAGCTCATCGACAAGCTGCTGCCGCACCTGGACGCCGGGAAGCCCGCCATCACGCTGGAGCTCAGCGACGACGAGCGCAAGCTGCTGCACAGCTTCTTCCTGCTCTCAGACAAGAAGAGCATCTTTGCCTGCAACGTGAGCGAGGAGGAGCTGGCGGACGCCGTGAACAACCCGGATGCCCACCCCTATGTATCCGCCGTGCGCAAGTACGTGGCTGAGCGCCACAACGCAGAGGCCATCGTCATTTCCGCCCGCATGGAAGAGGAACTCTCCGAGCTGGACGCAGCCGACGCCAAGGACTACCTGGAGGCCCTGGGCGTGAGCGATTCCGGCGTGAGCGAGCTCATCAAGGCCGTGTACCACCTGCTGGGCCTGCGCACCTACCTGACCACCGGAGTGAAGGAAACCAAGGCGTGGACCATCCCCGCCGGGGCCAAGGCCCCGCAGGCCGCCGGCGTGATCCACACGGATTTCGAGCGCGGCTTCATTGCCGCCCAGGTGGTGGCATACGAGGATCTGGTGGCTTGCGGCTCCCTGCAAAAGGCCAAGGAGCTCGCCAAGCTCCGCATGGAGGGCAAGGATTATGTGGTGCAGGACGGCGATGTGGTGGAATTCCGCTTCAACGTGTCCAAATAACAAGTTTTTTTCACAATTCCGAAAAAAAAGCTTGCCTCCCGGAACTGTTAGGCTATACTGCTGGCATAGGCAAGGGCAGACCAAAGAAAACACGCACCTACCGCAGGATTCACTCTAACACGACCAATATGAAAAAGACACTTACTCTTTTCCTCATCGGTGCCATGGCACTCGGTTCCGCATTCACCCTCACCTCCTGCGGCGGCGGCGGTGACAAAGCAAAATCCAGCGACTTCGTGGTTACGCTGAACGATTTCCGCAAGGGTAAGAAGGAATTCCACGTTCTGGGGCTTGTCGAGACCGTTATTGTGCCGCAGACAGACCTGCCCCAGGCAAAGGGCGCGCTTGAGAACTCCGTCTATGTGGAGGGCTACTGCAACTTCGCCGGTGCCGACTACTACTGCACCTTCGTCTACCGCACGGATGAGCTCTACCACACGGACGGCCAGCCCACCATGGCTTGGCTCTACATGACCTTCGAGAGCCTGGAGGCCACCACCTCCTCGTCCACCATGGCCGCTCTCGGCCTTGATCCGCAGGGCAACGGCCTCGTCGGTTCCGCACAGGAAATCCAGTTCAACTTCACCACGCTGGAGGCCCAGGTGCTTTCCTCCACGCAGGGCACCGTCACCATCAACTACCCGGACCCCTTGGGCGAGTACATCACCTTTGATGCCTGGGTACGTTCCGTGATGAACGCCAACTTCTACGTCTCCAAGAAGAACAGCAAATAACAGCTTGGCTGTAACCTTATGATGATGAATTTCAAAACCGCCCCGCTGCTCCGCCGCTGCCTCTCAGGCGCTGCGGCCGCTGCGGCGGCTGTCTGCCTCTCCTCATGCGGAGGCGGCGGATCGGGCGACACGGACACCTCCGCGCGCCCGGACATCAGTCCCCACAAGCTCGTTCCCGTGGAGAACGACACGGCGGTCATCTACATCCGCGGCGTTGTTCTTTGCGATACCGGCTGGGAAATGGGCACTTCTGCTGACGACCGGAATCCTGGTCCTGCGGACGGCCCCCCAGGAGTAGACGACACGGAAACGATGTTGACCCTCTACTTCCAGCCGAATGGCGAGTTCACCATGGACCTGCCGTTCTCCTCATTTGCAGACGATGCGGCGAACGACGCCACCCGTGCCGCACAGGCACAGACCCGCAATGTTCGCGTGGAAAACGGCCACTGGTGGCAGACCAACACCGCGGAGAACACGCACAATATGGTCCTGGGCATCTACTTTGAGGCTTCCGATACAGGTGAGGACGCGGCTGGTGGCTCGGCCCTCAACCCCATGGGATACATTCGCTGGGAGTACCGCGGAGAAAACCTTTGTCTGCACTTGCGTACGCGCACCAACGCACCGAGCATGCTGGGCATGTACCGCTTCGATGGTGCCGTGGCCTCCGGCAAGATGTATGTGAAGTCCCTGCGCAACGAAGTGACCGCCAGCTACGGCGGCGGCCAGTCGACGCTCCTTTTCGAGGATGAGTACAACTTCTGGGGCGAGCCGGCCATCTACTTCCCCGGCGCGGCTTGGTCTCCCGGTGAGAACGATCCCCTTGACCCCATACTGGAGTAAACAAACATGGACAATATCTCTAAAGCAGCCCTTTGCGCCCTGCTGGCCAGCTTGACGCTGAGCTCCTGCGGCGGCGGCGGTTCCAGCAGCACGAACGAAAGCGCCAAGGTCAAGGGATTGGCTCCGCGCCATCTGGTGATGGAAGGCCGTGGTGTTTCAACCATCACCTTCTATGGTGTCCGCTATCCCAATCCCGCCCGCGCGGACGGCTACTCTGCGCCGCGAGACATGGTGATGGTGATTGATGACCCTGGCTTACCCCCTACACCAACCTACCCCACCGCGCCACCCACAGCTTTTTTTACTTTTGATTTCGGCCCTAGTGAAGAAGGCGAAATACTCCACAACGAAAAGGTGGAGGATCAAGGCATGTGTGTCTTGTCGCAGCTTGTCGCGGGTTCGTCCGGCATGGCGGATTTGGCGAACAATTGCGTTGGCGGCATACAGCTGAAAATCCTGGACAACGCCGGCCAACCGTTCGAGTATACCTGCCCGGAATTTTCATTGGAGGTAACCGGCGTTCAGGAGTCGAACGTCACGGAGTCCTACAAGGACGAATCGGTGTACGATCCGGAGAAGCTGGTCTACGAGCGCTGGCTTCACGAGCGTGACGTGGTCTACACCGGCGTGGTGCGTAACTGCGTATTCACCTTCAACAACCTCAACGAGGAGC
The DNA here is from genome assembly GCA_045616565.1 of Akkermansia sp. GTDB lineage: Bacteria > Verrucomicrobiota > Verrucomicrobiia > Verrucomicrobiales > Akkermansiaceae > Akkermansia. The sequence goes on from JAZLHB010000141.1 coordinate 4,293, forward strand.
CCCACAGTGTGGAGCGCCAGTTGATTCTCAACGGATGCCCGTTCAGGTGGGAATGCCACGAGATTATTGTGGATTACGCCAACAATCAGGAGGACAATCCGAGCGACCCGATTATCGGCATCTAATCCCATACATTATCAACCTCACAAAAGAACCGCAGGAGCCATGCTCCTGCGGTTCTTTTGTGTACGGGCTGGAAGGGAGGTGCCTTACAGCTTGTAGCGGAAATCGTCCTTCACCTTGAGTGATTTGATAAAGGCCACCAGCAGGTCCACGCAGGCCTGCACATCTCCCATATCCGCCGTTTCCACGGGGCTGTGCATGTAGCGCAGGGGCATGGAGAGATTGGTGGCGGGCACGCCCGCGCGGGAGCGGAAAATCTGGTCCGTGTTGGTGCCGGTGGTACGGCCGGAGGTTTCCCGCTGCATGGGAATCTTGCCGGCATCCGCCACAAGCTCCAGGCGGGCGTTGATATTGGGATGGCAGGCGGGGCCGAAACAGAGCACGCCGCCCTTGCCCAGGCGGATATCGCCGTAGCGCCCCTTGTCCAGCCCGGGGGAATCCGTGCCGTGGGTCACATCCAGGCAGATGGCGGCATCCGGCTGCAGGCGGTAGGTGAGCATGCCCGCGCCAATGCAGCCCACCTCTTCCTGCACGGTGTTGCAGAAGACGATGTTCCACTCCGGCTTGATGCCCTTCTGGTGCAGGGTGCGGGCCACCTCTGCGGTGATATAGCCGCAGAGCTTGTCATCCAGCGCGCGGCAGACCAGGCGCTTGCCGTTGTTGAGCATCAGCGGGCCATCGCAGTACACGCCCACATCCCCCACGCGCAGCCCCAGGGCCTCCACCTCCGCGCGGGAGTCGCAGCCAAAGTCCACATACAGGTCATAGACCTTCGGGGCCTTGTCGCCGTCGTCGCGGATATGGATGGCAGTGTTGCCGGTGATGCCGTACACCTCTCCATCCGCACCGAAGAAGCGTAGGCGGCGTCCGCGGCCTATGGCCACATCGCTTCCGCCCAGACGCTCCACGCGCACATAGCCGTTGTCGTCTATGTAGCGGATGGTGAAGCCGATTTCATCCGCATGGGCATCCAGCATGAGCGTGGGCGCATTCTTCTTGCGGCTGCGCAGCACAGCCCAGGCAGAGCCGTAGGCATCCACCTGCTGTTCATCCGTATACGGGGCTATGTACTTTGCCCATATCCGCTGCCCTTCCATCTCATGCCCCGTGGGTGAGGCATTGTTCAGGTAGTCCTCCAGGAATTCTTGTTGTTTCTTGTTCATTTCAGTATGTTTTCGGGTTGAAGATTTACAGTGCCATTTACAGTGCCATTTACAGTGCCATTTACAGTGCCATTTACAGTGCCATTTACAGTGCCATTTACAGTGCCATTTACAGTGCCATCATTATATGTTTATATATCATTCTACTTTCCATCTTGCTTATAATATTATTACTGCCACATTACTGCCACATTGCTGCCACCTACACAAAAAATAAGATTCCCGCTATTGACATTTGAGCAGTTACAACGAACCATCCATTCTGCCATTGGCATCATGATTACTGCCATCTGTACTTTCGGAGGGTTCACTCGGCTCAACTGAGACAAACCATCTTGCCTTTCTTGTACTCCCTTCACGCACTATCAGCCCATTCGCAACCATGCGAGCAATTTCTCGATAGAGTGTTCTCTCCGGCACACCAATTTCCTGCGCGATTTTCCCATAAGTAGCATGGGGATTGGAACGCAGAAAACGAAGGATGGCAGTCTGCCGGTCTTCGGATTGAACCACAGGAGCAGCCGGGGTTGTTTGTGGCATATCCTCCGCGTTGAAGGAAACGGTGACGGTTGCGGCGGAGAGGAGGTAATCCGGGGAGGGGTTGCCGTACTGGGAGCATTCGCGGCAGATTTTCTCGATACCGCGCCCCCAGGACTCCACAAAGCCTGCGCGGAAGAAGGTGCCTGCGAGAAGCGGGTTCAGGGGATTGGAGACGTGTTTGGACAGCAAGGTTTCCGCCGTCCAATCCGGCGGGAGCTGGGCCTTGTTGGAGATTTCCAGCCTGTTCTCATACACGCGGATCTGGATGGGGACGTTGGACGAGTAGTCGGAGTGGATGAGGGCGTTGTAGAGGGCCTCACGCACGGCCTCGCGCGGGAAGGGGTAGCGCTCCACGCGGATAACGCCCTCGTAGGTGATGGGGGCGCGCAGGTACTTGGTGTAGATGAGGTCTATCACGCGTTCGGCCTGCGTGATGAGCGAGCCGTGGACCTCATCCTGATAGAGGATATCGGCATCGTTGGCGAAGAAACCAATCTTGACCCAGGCACCGGCGAACCAACGCTCCGGGGTACGGTGGAAGAGCAGGATGGCGGCGCGCTTGAGCCGGCCTTCATCATCCACCAGGTTGAGCCTCTGGAGCAGCTCGGCGCGGGGCAGCGCGGCATCCTCCGGGGTAATGCGGCGGTTGCGCAGGGCGAGCGTGCGGAAGGAGCGGAAGCTCTCCTCGTCCAAATCCGTCTGGTCCACGCGGTCCAAGGTAATATCTTCCCAGCGGAAGCCTGTTTTGCGCGTCAGGAAGGAATTGAGCGCGTTCCCGGTGAGCAGCTGGCAGGTGCTGCCGCTGCGGTAGTAGTACCTGCCGCAGCAGCAGACGGGGCACGAGGCCGGCGCAACCGCAATTTCCAGGTAGGCTGCGCCGTTTTTCTCATGCGTGTTGACATCCACCACAATGCCCAGCTTGTTGAGCACCTTGTTGGGCAGGTCCTCCGTGAGCTTCTTGCACGCCTTCTCCGGAATGCCGACCACGCAGCCCGCGTTGTCGATACCGATGAACAGAGAGCCGCCCTGCGCGTTGGCAAAGGCGCAAATCTCCTGGAGGAAGTCGTCTCTCCACGACTCCTTCCATTCGATGCACTGGTTCTCGGCGGGTAGCATGGGCTCACATGTTCTTGTAGGCGATATCCGAGCGGCGCTGGGAGCCCGGGAAGTCCACCTTGGCGGCTTCCGCGTGGGCCTTGGTGCGTGCGGCATCCAGGGTGGCCCCCTGGGCCACGATGGCCAGGACGCGGCCGCCGGCGGTGACCCAGCCCTCATCCGTCTTCTTGGTGCCGCAGTGGAAAACGCGCGCGGCGCAGGCATCCAGCCCGCTGATGACATCGCCGCTGTGGGAGGAGGCGGGGTATCCGGCGGAGGCCAGGATGCAGCACACGCTCCAGTCGTCCGCAAAGGAAATGAGCTCCGGGCGGAAATTGCCCTTGGCACCCTCCATGCAGAAGGCGGCCAGGTCTCCGCGCAGCAGGGGCATCACGGCCTCGCACTCGGGGTCGCCGAAGCGGCAGTTGTACTCGATGACCTTGGGGCCCTGTGGCGTGAGCATGAGACCGAAGTACAGGAAGCCGCGGTAGGGCAGGCCATCCTGCTGCAGCCCCTTCACAGTGGGGGCCACAATGGTGTCCTCTATCACCTTGAGCACCTCATCGGAAACAAGCCGGCGTGAAGCCACGGCGCCCATGCCGCCGGTGTTGGGACCCTCGTCGCCGTCTTGGAGACGCTTGTAGTCGCGCGCAGGGCAAAGGATGAGGTACTTGTCATCACAAATGGCGCCGAAGATGGAGATTTCCGGGCCGGTGAGGAATTCCTCCACAAGCAAACGGCCATCCCCGAAGCGTTTTTCGATGAACACCTCTTTCAGGAAAGCCTCCGCGGATGCGGCATCCGGGCAAACGGCCACACCCTTGCCGGCGGCCAGTCCATCAAACTTCAGCACGGTGGGGTACTGCCCGCCGATGGCGGCTATGGCCTCATCATACCCGGCCACGGCCTTGGCCATGCCGGTGGGAATGTGGTGGCGCAGCAGGAACTCCTTGGCGAACTCCTTGGAGGCCTCCAGCTGCGCGCTCTCCTTGGGCGGTCCCCAGCACGGGATGCCGAGCGCAGCGCAGCGGTTGGCTATGCCCTCCCCCCTCACCAGGCAGCTTTCATCCCCCGCCACACAGAGGTCGATCTTGTTGTCGGCCATCCACTGCAAAAGCTCGTCGAATCCCTTTGCGGGGATGATGGTGGCGGTTTTGGCAATAGCATCACTGCCGGGGTGGCAGTAGATTTCCGGCTTGCAAGCGCCGGCGGCCAATGTTTCAACCAGCGCCTGTTCGCGCCCTCCCTTTCCGATTACGGCTATTTTCATACGCCCGCCATTCTATCACGCGGGCGGCAGATTGCAAGAAAATCCGTTTACCTGCGCTTGCGGGACCTGGTGGAGGCCACGCGGCGCCTGGCGCTTGACGAGCGGGAGCGGGCCATGCGGCTGCGGCGGCTGTAGGAGCGGCGGCCGGAGCGGTAGCTCGGGCGCAGGCGCATGCTGTCTGTGGGCAGGTCTTTGACCACGGAGTCGGGAATGACAACCTGGCCGATGCCCTTCTTCTGCTCCGCTTCCAAATAGGTATCCTGGGAGCACATCTCAATGGCCACCGGGGTGCCGCGGTGCACGCGCCAGAAAAGATCCATGATATCATCGCTCTTCATGCGGATGCAGCCGTAGGAGGCGGGGCGGCCTATCTTGCGTTCCTCCGGCGTGCCGTGAATGTAGATGCGGCGGCTGAAGGTGCTGCTGTTCTTGGACTCCAGGCCCGCCAGCTGAATCACGCGGGTCACCACGGGGTCGCGCCCGGAGGCATCCACGGGAACCACCTCGCCGGTGGGGCGGCAACCCTTGAACACCATCCCCTTGGGCTGGCCGTCACCGGTCTTCTGGGAGACGGCGTGGATACCTGTTGGGGTGCGGCGGCTGCCCTTGCGGTTGCCGATGCCGAACTTGGATGTACTTACTTTGTAATCCTTAACCTTTTTGCCGTTTTTCACGATGGTGAGCTTCTGGTCGTGCAGGGTAACCACCACACCGTTTTTGACCACGGCGGAGGGGGGGATATCCCGCCCGTAGGTCATCTGGCTCTGTATCTGGCAAGAGGTGAGTAAAACGGCTGCAAGTGCCGCCGTTGCAATGAAAATCTGTTTGAGGCAATTCATGGGGAGATACCATTTTGGAGCGGGATGCGGGGGAGACATGCGAGTGTTTCCGGACCATCCCGGCGCCCTGAAAGCATACGCTTTCCACACCCCGCAGAGGCCCGAATCTTTTCATGTCAGCCGCGCGAGATATGCTTGACGCAGCTTGATGATACGTTATAATCGAAAGCGTGTCAAGCCTTAAATAACAGGCTGCCGTACTCCCATGAAAATGAGAATACCGAACTGCTTGATTGCCGTTGCCGCCATCTGCTTCCCCCTGCTGCACGCCGAGGGAACGGCCCCTGCACCCGCGCCCGCCCCTGCACCCGCCGCCGAAGCGGAGGACGACACCGAGGAAGAGGTCTCCGAGGGAATCCCGGACTACATCGAGGTGCCGCGCGACGAGGACCGCAAGGCCGGCGAGGTGCCCGCCATGTTCCGCGACGACGCGATGCTGGACGAATCCCACTCCAACCAGGAGCTGGGCATCAACGTGTACACCGCGCCCTCCATCAGCAAAATATTCGACCAGATGGACAACCTGCCCCCGGTGCCGGAGGAGTACGTGCTGCGCAACCGTGAGGAAACCCTTTCCACGAACCCGGGCGCGGTGGCGCTCTCCATGGGGTATCTGTTGGCGGACGGCTTCATTGCCGTGCGCAGCGGCCACATGAACGACATCAAGCCCATTGCGCTGGACCTGACGCGCTACGGCAACGCCATGGGCGTGGGGGAGAAAATGAACGCGCACTCCGCAAGCCTGCTGGAGCACGCGGAAAAGGGCCAGCTGGAAGAGTTCAAGCGCATCCTCGCCTCCACCCAGAGCGATGTGAACGCGGAGCTTGCCGCCCTGCGCGACCCCGACCTGGCGCACCTGATAGCGCTTGGCGGCTGGATCCGCGCGCTGGATGCCGCCTGCGCCGCCATTGAAGCCAAGTTCGATGCCAAGCAGGCCGCCATCATCTTCTACCCGGACGCCCCGGCGTACTTCAACGAAATCCTGGAGGGCGTGAACCCCAAGACGGCGCAGAAGCTGCACGTGGCAGACATGCGCAGGCTGCTGGAGCAAATGACCGGGGAAATGGTTTTGGAGAAGGGGCAGGCTCCCACGCAGGAAAAGGTGCAGGCCTTGCACCGCACCGCCGCCGCACTCTCCACGCTTGCCATCGGCCAAGGCCATGAGCACTGATAGCCGCAGCCTGCCGGAGCGCGATTTCCTGGATATGGGCGTTTCCCTGTACGGCATTCACGCCGCACGCCACCCGCGCCCGTGCTACCGCGTGTGCTACCGCCTGCGCATGTTCAACGCCGGGCGCTCCAGCCTGCGCCTGCTGGGCCGCAAATGGACCCTGCGCGACACGGCGGGGCGCACGCGCATCATTGAAGCGGAGCGCGTGTTCAACCAGCGGCCCGTGCTCAAGCCCGGGGATGCCTTCTCCTACGGCGGCTGCACGTATTTCGATGCCGCGCCCGCCTCCATGGAAGTACGCTTCTTCGGCACAGACCAGGGCAACCGCCCGTTCATCTCCCCGCCGCTGGTGTTCCCCGCGCACTGCTTCCGCCGCCACGGCAGATAACCCCCTTTCCTCAATCACCCCACCGCCATGCTGATAGCTCCCTCCATGCTCGCCTGCGACTTCCGTCAAATCGGGGATGAAGCCCGCCGCGCCCTGAATGCCGGGGCGGACTGGCTGCACCTGGATGTGATGGACGGCTCCTTTGTGGACAACATCTCCTTCGGTCCGGACATCTGCGGAGCCATCCGCAAAAGCGTGCCGCAGGAAGCCTATCTGGACGCCCATCTCATGATTGATGCGCCGGACCACTACTACCCGCGCTTCGTGAAGGCCGGGGTGAACATGATTTCCATCCACGTGGAGAGGGAGGGCGCCGTGGACCTGCACGCCACCCTGGCAGCCATCCGCGCCGCCGGGCTGCACTGCGGCCTGGCCGTGAACCCCGCCACCCCGGTGGAGAAGGCCCTGCCCTATCTGGATGAACTGGACATGGTGCTCATCATGAGCGTGGTACCGGGTTTCGGCGGCCAGAGCTTCATGGCAGAGGTGCTGGACAAGGTGCGCGTGCTGGCGGAGGAACGCGCCAAGCGCGGCCTCTCCTTCATCATCCAGATGGATGGCGGCATTGGCCCCGCCCAAGCCCCGCTCTGCAAGGACGCCGGCGCGGATTGCCTGGTGGCCGGCTCATCCACCTTCAAGGCACCCGACATGGCAGCCGCCATTGCCGCCATGAAATAAGGCCGCCCTTTCCCATGGACAGCGGAACCAAGAGCCTCGTCAATGTGCTGCTGAGCGTGCTGGCACCCGTGCTGGTGCTGGACCACTGCTCCACGGAGGGCCCCGCCTTCTGGGAGCTGGGCACCGTGTGGGCCATGGTGGTGGCCCTCGCCCTGCCCATCGGCTGCGGCATCTACACCTTTATCGATTCCCGCAAGGTGGACCCCATCACCCTCTTCGGCCTGCTGGGCACCATCCTCACCGGCGTGGTCACCATCTACGCCAACACCGGGGAGGGAGGCGCCATCCGCACGGACACGCCGTGGTGGTACGCCGCCAAGGAGGCCCTCATTGCCCTGCTGCTCAGCGGCGCCGTGCTGGTGACCGCCCGCCGCAAGGATTCCATGCTCCGCCTCTTTGTGTACTCGGATGCCCTCTTTGATATCCCGCGCATTGAAAAGGCCGTGGCGGAACGGCAGGCGCAGGATGCCTACGCCGGCACGCTCTGGCGCGCCAGCCTCATGATGGCGCTCACGCTCCTTGCCTCTGCCGTGGCAAACTTCCTGCTCGCCCTGCACTTCCTGCTCCCCGTGCTGGACGAGGAGCCAGCCAAGCAGGCGCTCGCCTACAACTACGCCGTGAGCAACATGACCTGGTGGGGCTACCTGGTCATCGGCGTTCCCCTGCTGCTCACCCTTTTCGGCGTCATCAAATTCCTCATCCGCCGCTTGGAAACCATCACCGCCCTCCCCACTGTGACCATGCGCTGAAGCCGCGCCACGCGCCGGGGCAAAAAAGGGAGCATCCGGCACAAAACCGAATGCTCCCTTTTTGTCTGCGCGCATCATGCGCGCCGGGAATCCCTTAGAACGGGTTGAGCTTGAACCAGGGCAGGCTCAGCGTTGCATCAGACTTGGATACAAAGCTCTCTCCCACCAGCTTCACCCAGTCGTCGATAGATGATTTCTGGTGGGCATAGCTCTGGAAATCCTTGAGATCGTAGCCCAAGATGCTGGACTGGCCGGCCATGTACTTGGCAGACTCGCAAATCACGCGGCCGGAGGAATCCCTGAAACGCGTGGCAATGCAGATGGAACCCTTGTCGTCATCCTTGCCCAGCACATAGTTGGCCACACTGCCGGCCGTTCCGGCCGCCATGCCGAGCACCTTCATGGCGGCGTTCTTGTTCACCACCGCCGGCTTCACGGAAAGGATGGCGGTTTCCATGGTAAACACCCCGGGACCACCGCTCTGCACCAGGTGGAAGTGGTTCTTGGGATTGTCGCTCACTTTCTGCAGCTCCTTCATGAGGGCCCGGTCAAAGTACTGCTTCAATTCCACTATCTGCGCCATTTCCTTGGTATTCGCGGGCCGCGAGGAAAGGTAGTTCAGGCTCACGGGAAGCACGCGAACTTTCACCCCCTGCGTATTCGCTCCGGTCACTCGCTGGTCCCATTCCGCCTCGGTCATGCCCGCTGACCAATAGGCATCCAGGGGAACCTGCTTGTATGGGTTCTTCTCCAGGTGCGTGAAGAATCCCGTCTTCTGCGGTATCTTGTCAAAGTGGGAGGAGGAGCAGGACACCAGCCCCAGCGCCGCCACCAACGCCGTCATTGTCGCAATTGTTCGTTTCCACATAACACTCTATTCTACCCTGCCCGGATGCAACAGGTCAAGTTTATTTTTTTGCTAACGGATGGCAAAACAGGCGCAACCACACGGGTTGCGCCTGTATGCACGCTCCGGCCGCGACTCGAACGCGGGACCCCAAGCTTAGAAGGCTCGTGCTCTATCCAGCTGAGCTACCGGAGCAGGAAGTGCGCCTATCCTACCGCATGCGGCCCCCGCTGGCAAGCGCTTTTTCCCCTGCGGCTCCACATGTGCCCCAAAGATTGAATCCATGTTTTGCAACGCGTTGATGGGCAATCATTGGGAAAATCATCAAAATAGGAAGCCCCCTTTTTGAATTTTGTCAGTAAAGGCTGCCGGAGACATCTCCCGTTGCATGTCTCGGCACCACCGTGACGGCAATGCATTCCTGCGGGAATGGCCGTTTGCAAAATCAATTCCTGCTCTTGATATCCAGCAGGAGCTGGGCGTTGCTGGGGCACTTGCGCAGGAAGAAGAGCAGGCGCTCCATGGCTTCCGTGGGCTTGTAGTTGGCCAGGCCGCGGCGGATGAGGCGGATTTTCTCCAGCATCATCTCCGGAAGGATGAGCTCCTCACGGCGCGTGCCGCTCTTCAAAATGTCCACGGCGGGGTAGATGTACATTTCCGCAATACGGCGGTTGAGCACGAGCTCCATGTTGCCGGTGCCCTTGAATTCCTGGAAGATGAGCTCATCCATGCGACTGTTGGTCTCAATGAGCGCGGTGGCCAGGATGGTGAGGGAGCCTGCGTTGCGCGTGTTGCGTGCGGCGGCGAAAAGGCGGCGCGGAGTCTCCAGCGCGCGGGCGTCGATACCGCCGCTCATGGTGCGTCCGCTGCCGCGCTCCGCGTTGTTGTATGCGCGGGCCAGGCGGGTGATGGAATCCATGAGGATGAGCACGTGGCGGCCGTTTTCCACCAGGCGCTTGGCTCGCTCAATGCACATTTCCGCAATGCGGCAGTGCTCGCGCACGCCGCTGTCGTTGCTGGAGGCGAATATCTCCACCCCGGGCAGGGTGCGCTTGAATTCCGTCACCTCTTCCGGACGCTCGTCCACGAGCAAAATCATCAGGTGGATTTCCTCCTCGTAGTTTTCGCGCACGCCCTCTGCAATGTGCATGAGCAGCGTGGTCTTGCCGGTGCGCGGCGGTGCCACAATGAGCCCGCGCTGGCCGCGGGCCACGGGGGCCACCAAATCCAGCGTGCGCGTGGTGTAGCGGGAGGGCTGGGTTTCAAACGCGAGGCGGTGCGTGGGGTTCACGGCCTTCAGGTCCTCAAAGTGCGGGCAGGCGGCCGCCTCTTCCGGGGACATGCCGTTCACGGACTGCACGGAAATGAGCTGGTGCCCGCGCTCGTACTTCTGCGCCATGCCGGTCACTTCCACAAAGGGGCGCAGGTTGTATTGGCTGATGATATCCGAGGGCACGTAAACCGCCTCGTTGGAGGGAGCCCAGCCGGTATCCTGAGTGCGGATGAAGCCGAATCCCTTGTTCGTGATTTCCAAGATGCCCGTGAGGGGCTCCGGCTCTCCCACAGGCACAAAGGCGCGCCCCTGGGGTGCGGGTTCTCCCTGCTGGGGTTTGTTCTTCTTGAAACCGTCGTTCTTGCCGCCCTGGTGGCGGTTGTTGCGGTTGCGGCGGAAATCCCCGCCGTTGTTGGAATTGTTGTTGCCGTTACCGCCGCTGCCGTTGAATCCGCCGCGGTGGCGGTGGCGGTTGTTGCGGCCGCCGCCCTGCTGCTGTGCGGAAGCGCCGGCGTTCCTGGTGTGGACGCCGCGGCGGTGTTCCTGCATGCCTTGTTCGTTCGGCTCGCTCATGGATTTGGCTGGATAACGGTATGGAATCAACGGGGCAGGGGCTCCCCCCGTGCCCGCTTGCTAGTGGAACGGTCACCCTCCCGTATCAGGAGAGCTGGTCCATGATGGCTTCGTCTATCTCGAAGTTCGTGAACACGTTCATCGTGTCGTCGTAGTCGTCGAGAAGCTCGTAAATGCGCATCACCTTGTGCGCCGTGTCCACATCAGAGATGATGGTGGGGTTCTGTGCCACCATGACGAGTTTCATGCCGGTCACGTTCTTGCCGGCGGCGCTCAGCGCGGCGGATACCTCCTGCAGGTCCGTGGGGCCGCAGGTGAACACCCACTCGCCGTCGTTCTCGCCCTGCTCGAACTCGTCCGCCCCGCAATCCATGGCAAGCTCCATGGCGGCGTCCTCGTTCAGCGCCTCGTCGATGATGGTCACCTCTCCCTTGCGGTCGAATTGGTAGGAGACGGACCCGGGGGTGCCCATGTTGCCGCCGTTGCGGGAGAAGATGGTGCGGATTTCAGAGGAGCAGCGGTTGGTGTTGTCCGTGGCCACCTCCACAATGATGGCCGTGCCGGCGGGGCCGTAGCCCTCGTAGGTGACCTCCTGGATGGCGGCGCCCTGAAGCTCGCCCGTGCCCTTCTTGACCGCGCGGTCAATGTTTTCCTTGGGCATGGAAGCGGCCTTGGCGCCCTCAATGGCGGCGCGCAGGCGCGGGTTGGTGTCTACATCACCGCCGCCGCTCTTGGCTGCCAGCGTGATTTCGTGGGAGAAGCGGGCGAAAATCTTGCCCTTCTTCGCGTCGGCTGCCGCCTTCGTGAATTTAATCTTGGACCATTTGTTATGACCGGACATAGTTGTATGATGTGTTGTTGGAAGGGTGCGGCTGCACCGGGAAGGGGAGAGAGACCGGAAGGGGCGTGGGCACTGCGCGCCAGGGGCACGGCGGGGATTCCCCTTTCCGTGGTGCTGCCATCCGCAGCGGGTTCCGGCCTTCAATCATCGTCGAGCTGACAGGATTCGAACCTGCGACCTCTTCGTCCCGAACGAAGCGCGCTACCAGCCTGCGCTACAGCTCGATGTTCAGCCGGGCCAAATTATACACGCTCCGGTTCCTTTGGCAAGCACAAATTGCAACTATGTCCAAGAATACCGTAAAAAAACGTGCGCGAGTTGCAGCAAAACGCTATTCTGCCAGACAAGGCAGACCGCAGGATGGTCGAAAAAAACGGCTGGATCCAGCGTGGTCGCTCAGCGGTCAAGCCAACCTGCACCGGGGTGCCATTTCCGGGCGAATTCCTCATCTTCGGCAATGGCATGGACGACAGGGGCCAAAAAACGGCTGATATCATGTATGACCTCAGGGAATGGCAAACATCCGTGATTCAGAGTCTTCATGAAATTTTCCCACTTGCGAAGCATGCCCTCGTGGTTCTCTCGTGAAACCAATCGGGAAACAGGGATTCGTCACATGTTGTCTGGCGATTGCTCATCGTGTCGTACAGCGCCTTTGCCAGCGTGGGGCCGTCAAAAGAGAAATGGCGGGAAAGGAAGTGAATGTCGTAAAAGTCTTTCATGCGGCTGTTCAATTCCAGCCGTCGCAGCATGGCATCCAGCTTTTCTGCTATGGAGCTTTCCAGAGAGTAGGTGAGGAGCCTGGGCGGCGTGTAATCGGGAAGCATCGCATACACATCACGCTCGCATGCCGCCGGCGTGATTACATCTCCCACCCCCAAATCGATTCCAAAGGGTACGCGGACATTCAGGATATGCCCAATGAGCTGGATGCCCAATCCCGGGTATTGCTTTTCTATGGCTATTGGCTTGATTTTGACTAACGAGAAGGAGACAAAGTCGTTGCCGCTATCAGTGGTGATGATGCCCTCCACCATAGCTTTTACCTGCGCCTCGTTGTTGGGAAGACCTTTCATCAGGAAATCAACATCAATGGTGGGTCTGCTCTGGAAACGGGTTAGAGAGTATATAAAAAGCCCTCCTTTAAGAACAAGGTTCTTCTTGTATGGCGACAGGGCAAGGCGGCGCAGGAATTCCTCCTGCACGAAAAGCTGGAGGCAGTGCTGATAGCTGATGCCTCCTTGCTTGGCGCGGTTTCTAAGGCGAGCAAGGGCAGATGCAGCGCGGTTGGTTATTACAGCCATGGTTCAATGAAGTTTTGCACGCTTTGCCTGCAGCGCAGCCGTTGTGCGTAGCGGAGCAGTTGCGAGGTGTTCATGCGCGGGTCTTCCACGTATGCCCGCACAGCCTTGCGCAGGATTTCTGGATCCATGGTGTTGCGGAAACGCAGACAATCGCAGATGACGCGGTCGCGGTTGTGCATGTGAACAGGGATGCCGTCCACCGTTTCCCTGCACACGCCGAGCTGCAGGGTGGAGGGTGTCAGAAAATGCGGTTTTACTGTGGGATAGCGCAGGCAAAAGCGTTTCCGGTTGGAGAACTTGGAGACCGCCAGGTGCCATTCGTTCGGCGTGCGGTCCGTGTAGCCGTAATGGAACAGCGCGGTATGCATGCAGAACACCGCATCCGGGAACAGGCGGGTCAGCGTTCGCACGTCGGAAGGAGCGCTTTCGCCAATCCACTGGTAGTAGCCTCGCCGCACGCATTCTACCACTCCCTGCTTTATGTATTGTTGCAGCCGGTAGTGGCTGATTGCCGCCGCGCGCAGCTCCGCTGTGCGCGCCATCCCCCCATGCCGCGCAAACACTTTCTTTGCTGTCGAAAGTTCTTTCATTGTCCAAACGGTACACTGCATGAACCATGCGGCAGACACTTTAGCAAATGGCGTTCCATAAGGCAAGCACAATCGTTATGGTGTCATATTTGGAAAGGGAGTGCGTTTGTTGATGTTGCGGGTGAGACAAAAAAGGCCGCCCGGCGAGCTGCCGGACGGCCCTTGAAATCCGTTGTGCGGGGAATCAGCTCTTGGAGCGGCCCTGGTATCGCTCCTTGGTCTGCTGGTCCTTGCGGGTGTTCTCCTTGATCTTTTGGAGGGCTTGCTTGGCCAGGTAGGAGACATCTCCATCCGCATCTGCGGCATACTTGTTGAGCAGGTTCTTCACCCATTCCAGCTCATGGAGCCCGGAGAGGGTGGTCACAATCTCAATCTTGCCGCGCTGCAGCTTCTTGAGGTCTTCCGCCTCCTTCTTCAGGGGCTCCAGCTGCGGGTTGCCGTCACCGATGTACATGGTGGAGTCCTTGTCAATCTTGTTGATGATGTCGCGCAGCTTGGCGGTATCTGCAAAGGGCTGCTCGCAGAGGAGGCTGACGAGCTTCTCTGCGTCGGCATCGGAGCGGTCGCGGTTCTGGGAGAAGAAGGTGCCGATGGCGCCGTTGACCGTGTTGAGGGCCTTGGGGTCGTTGGCGGCCTTGCCCTTGAGCTCCAGCAGGTAGTCCAGCACGGAGTCGTCACCCCAGAAGGCGAAGAAGAGCAGGTTGTTGCGGGTCATGCTCTTGGTGTCCGTGATCTTGCCCTTGTAGAAGGCGAGCGCCTTGGGGGAGCAGGATGCGGCCAGGGTGGGCCCGAGCTGCTTGAGGTTCTCCTGCGGCACGGTGTCGAAAATCTCGTCGCCGATCTGAGCCTTCTTCGCGGGGTCGTCAATCATCATCAGGATGTTGTCCAGGCAGTTGCAGAGGGTCTTCACCAGCTTGCCCTCCACCTTGTCGTTCTTGAGCAGCTCGATGATGCGGGGTACGTCCTCCTCCGTGACGCGCAGGCCGTACACCTTCCAGGTGCTGGCCAGCAGGGCCTCCTGGTGCTTGAACTTGGGCTTGGCTGCAATCTTCTCCGCCAGCGTGCGCAGGTTGGCGTTCACGCCTTCGGCATCAGACACGCCGATGCGCTGCAGCAGCCAGTCGAACAGCTTGTCGTCCACCACGTCTTCCGCCTTTTTTGCCAGCGTGTCGAAGATGTAGTCGCGGTTCTCCTTGTTTTCAGCCGCCGTGAGGCCGAGCAGCAAGCATGCGTTGCGGCCCGCACCCACGGGGTCTCCGCCCAGCAGGTAACCGCCCACCTCGTTCTGGATGTAGGGGTCGATCACCACTTTCATGAGCAGCTGCAGGTCCTTCTTGGTGCAGGATATGTCCACGTGCTTGTCCCTGGCATCCTGCGTGGTTTCCACACCGTGCTTGTTGATATCCACGCAGCGGTGCATAATCTTCTTGATGTTCTGGCGCTGGATTTCCGCGCGCTCGTTCTTGGCGTTCTCTGAAGCCACATAGGAGCCGCAAACCACGGCCATCACGGCCAGGAAAATCATGCCGATCCAGAAACCCTTGCTCTGCCAGACGGAAGGCTTGGCGGCCTGCTTCTGCAGCTGGGTGAGGTAGGCGTCGCGCTGGGCGAGCTCCTCCTCGCTCATCTCCGGGGCATCCGGGTTCGGGGCTTCTCCCTCCTGCGCCGGGGCGGGGGCTGCGGCGGCTGCAGCGGCTGCAGCGGCGGACTTGGTGGCAATGCCGCCGAGCGGCTTGCCCGTGCCGGGCAGTTTGGCCTTGGCCAGCGGGCTGGGACCTGCTGCGGGCTTGGCGCCGGGAGTGGGGGCTTTCAGGATGCTTCCGGCCTTGGCGGCAGGCTTGGCGCCCGGCGTGGCAACCTTCAGGAGACTGTTTGCCGTGGCGGCGGGCTTGCCGCCGGGGGTAGGCGCCTTGAGGATGCTGTTGGGCTTCACGGCGGGCTTGGCCACGGTCTTGGGGAGCTGTGCGGCGGGCTTGGCGGCGGCAGCGGCAGCGGCGGCTGCAGCTTCAGCCTTGGCGGCGGCCTCTGCGGCCTTCTGTTCTTCGAGCTGGCGGTTGTACTCCTCCATCTGGCGGTTGTATTCCTCCATCTGTTTGTTGTACTCCTCCATTTGGCGCTCGTACTCCTCCTGGGCCTTTCTGGCGGCTTCCTCCTCCGCAGCAATGCGGGCGGCCTCCGCGGCCTTGCGCTCCGCCTCTGCAGCCTCTGCCGCAGCGGCTTCCTCCGGGGTGAGGGCGGGCTTTTTCTTTTCAATGGGCTTGCCGTCCGTTCCCTTGAGCACAACGCGCTTGTTGGGCACGGTGCCGGAGTTGATGAGGGTGCGTTTCGGGCCGTTTACCTGGAATGTGTTGAGTTTGGGTGCTGCCATAATACGTGGATGGAAAGAGATTCGTACCGCGCCTTATAGCATATTTTCACCCGCTTGGCAATCACGGAATTCGGTCGGATGCCCGAAAAGTGCAGCGCGCACACCTGCGGGGTTACTCCGCGTCCTGCGGCAGGGATCGCCATTTGAGCCACACAAGCCCGCCCAGCACCGCCAGCACGAGCGCGGTGTAGATGTAGCAGGGTGCGCCGAAGTACGGGATGTCCGTTTGGAAGAATCGGCCCTGGCTGCACAGGTAGCAGACGCCCCCCGCCACGGCCAGTGCCAGCACCGCGCCCAAGGCGCGCGGAAGCGCGGCGGGACGCAGCAGCAGCTGTACTGCATACGCCAGGGCAAGCCCCGCCGGCAAGAACATGCAATTTTCCTCCGTGCAGATGGAGCCCAGGCACCGGGCGGCAAACAAGAAGATTACGATACCCGTGCACGAGGCGGTTTTCCCCGGGAAGCGCTTGCATATCAACCTGCACACCAGGTATATTCCCGCCGTCAGCATCAGCCCGGTGAAGAAGGAGCTCTGCCAGAGCGTTTCCGCACCGGTGGATGCATTCGGGAACGCCGCGTACACGGCACCGGTGCAGGCGGCCATCACGGGCCAGGCGCACCACATGGCGCAGGTGCCCAGCCGCGTGTAGGCACCGTCGGCCGGTTCACTCACCCCGCGCAGGTTGTAGATCCAGGAAAGGCAGTCCGCACCCATGCCCAGCACCGCCACCAGCGCAGCTGCCGTGAACACGGCAAAGGGCAGGGAAAAGGTGAGCGCGGCGGAGCTCCACGCCATGCCCGCATCGGGTGATGATCCCAACACCATGTCCGTGGGCCCGGCGGTCAGGTAGTTTGTCTCCACGTTGCGCAGCATGGCTTGCGCCAGAATGAGCACCAGCACCAGACAGACAAGGAAAATACGGTTTTTCATAAATGGGGAAGGGGGTTACAGGAGGGTTGCGGGTGCATTGCCGCGGCGGGTTTCCACAAGCTCCTGCACGCAGCAGGGCAGCTCCGCGCGGCCGTTTGCGGCGGCAGGGCGGGTGATGAGTTCCAGCCCGCATGCAGCGGCTGCGGCGCGGGTGGATTCCGTGGCGGCGGGATCACGCACGCAGATGCCCTGTTCCGCGAGCGCGGGCAGGCGGCCTTCATACGTTTGGCGCGTTTCCACGGCAATGTCCACCCCGGCGGGATAGAGCATGTTCTGCATCCAGGGGCGCATGGTGGCGGTGCTGAGCTGCAGATTGCAGCCCGCCGCCAGCGCAGCCATGAGCATGATGCACAGGTCTGCATCCGGCAGCGCTTGTTCCGCGCGCAGCAGCAGGTGGTGCGGGCGGTAGGTGGCCACCGTGCGGAACAGCGCGTTTTCCTGCAGCACGCGCCCGTTGGCGAATTCCGCCTTCCAGACGGCGGTGATGGATTTTGCCGCCGCCAACAGGCGGGCGGAGGTTTCCGCATCCGGCGCGGGCACCAGCGTGTTCCACGGGCTGATGGGGAGCTCCGGCTTCACGTCCCCCAGTGCGGTGGCATCGGCATCCTGCCAGTTGCAGAGGAAGGCGGGCAGGTTGCGGCTGCCGAGCATGGGGGCGCTGCGGCGGCCGTTGCCGCAGGGCAGCACGCCGGGATAGGGCGGGCGGATGCAGTTCACGCTGCGGTTGCAGGCAGGCACCTTCTGCTCCCACTCGCTGATTTCATCCCCGTCTTCCGAATAGATGGCGGCGTAGAGCCCCGCAGCCAGTTTGTCCTGCACCGCAAAGGCCTCTTCTGCGCTCTCCACGCGCAACAGGCCGATGGCCGGCACGTTTTGCGTGCAATGCGTGAAGAAGCCTTCCGCAGTGATGCCCGCGCGCACGCCGGGAGACCACAGCTGGATGTCGTCTCCGGCGCACTGCGGCTGCACCAGCCAGGATTCATCCGCATCCATGGAGGTGAAGAGCATCTTCTGCTCATGGGTGAGCGGGGTGGAAACCAGACCCATTTGCGTGCCCTCCAGCCAGCCCGGCCCGCAGGGGATGGAGCTCACGGCATCAATGAGCGCGTTGCGGAAGGCCTGGTTGTCGTACACGGAGGCGTGGGTGATGATGATGTGGGGCATCTCCAGGCACTGCCCGGCGTGGGAGAATGCGTGCCGCGCGATATCCCGCACGGCGGCGTTCCAATCTGCTGTGGCGGCCAGGTAGAGGCTGGCGCTGCCGCTGTGCCCGCCCGCCACGGGTTTGCCCGCCGCCGCCTGGCAGAGGGCGGCGGCGTTAAACGCCCCCGTGCCGGAGAGCACCGCGCCCACGCGGGCATCCGCCGCCAGTTTCAGTGCCGTTTCATCCGTGCAGACAAGGGTGAGCAGGCGCGGGACATCAAACCCCTGCTGCTTGAGCAGCTGGACAATGTTGGTGCCCAGCAGCATGGAGTGGTAGGGCGGGCGGTAGACGATGGCGTTCCCGGTCATCCACGCGGCGGCAATGCCGCCCAGCGCATCGGAAAGTGGGTGTGCGTTGCCGGGCATCACGGCCACCACGGAGTTGCCGTTGCCTGCTTCCTGCGGCAGGTCCAGGTGCAGGCGGCAGGCATCAATGGCACGCAGGAGCTCCTGCTCCGCCTCTTCCAGCGTGATGCCGCATTCCCGCATCAGCAGGCCGATGAACGCGGCCTCCTTGAGCTCCAGCTCCGCCGCGAGTTGCAGGATGCGCGTGCGGCGCTCCTCCAGTGGCTCCGGCTCCATTTGCGCGGCGCGCGCGGCGGTGGCCAGCATGCGTTCCAGCGTGGCGTCGTCCATGGCTTGGAAACGGTAGTCCACGCGGTCTGTGTTGTAGATGGAGCGGCGCTCGCACAGCAGCTCCTCCGAGCCCTCGAACCCTTCGTCCACGGGAGGCAGGAGCCGCTGCCAGCGGTTGCACTCGCGTTCTCCGGCATGGTTCAGCGCGGTGAGGCGCTTGCGGTCGAAGATGCGAGCGCGCGGCGTGGGGGTGAATGCGGTGTTGCTTGGTGTGAAGGCTGGCTCTCCCGGGGGCGTGAGCGTTTCCGTGAATTGCCGCTCAAGCTCGTGCCATTCGGCGGATGCCGTGTCCAAGCCGTAGTCTGTCACCGGGAAGGCTCCCGGACGGGAGAGTCCGTGCAGCAGGGTGAGCAAATGCGCGGGCAGGGCGGTTTCGCTTTCCACCGGGGCAACGGCGCAGGTGAGCGTAATGCGCGCGCCCTGCTGCTGCAGCACACGCGCCAGGTGTGATTCTACCCCGCCCCGCAGGCAGAACCGCGGCTGGCCCTGGCGGCCGCTGCCTGTCCAGTCCAGCAGGGCAAAGGCGATATCAAAGATGTTGGAGGTGCCCACCACGGGAGTGATGGCGGCGGGGTTGGCAGCCAGGGCGGTGTGCAGCAGCTGCTTGAACCGGGCATCCGTTTCCCTCTGTGTGCGGTAGGCGGGATTGGCCCCTCCGTGGCGCGCGGTGCATTCCTCCTCTTCCTCCGGGTGCGCTCCCTTCACCAGCAGGAGCTTCAGCGGAGCGGCACCCGTGCCTGCGCGCTGCTCCGCCCAGGCCGTGAGCCCGCGCAGGATGCCCGGCGTGCCCTTCAGGTATGCGGGCAGTTCCAGCATCACGTCTGCCCGGTGCAAATCCTGCCCGCGCAGCGCGTAGGTGAGAGCTTCCGCCACCAGCTGCGCCGTGGGTGAGAGCCCGCTTTCTATGATGACCGGGCGGATGCGCCCCTTGGCCAGGGAAAGGATGATGAGCTTGTGCAGCTTGCGCGCCAAGGCGCGCACACCCTCCTGCGGGGCGTAGGAGGAAAGTTGCGGACACAGGCGCCACGGCTGCACCACCACGCCGGCCACATCCTGGTTTTTCAGGATGGAAACCAGGTGCTTCATGTACTGTGCCGCGCCCTTGTTGCCGTGCACGGCGGGCACCAGTGGGTTGAGCGCCACGCTGTGGCCCTCTGTGGAAAGGTGGTGTACATGCACCATCAGGCGGCGCAGGTGCGTGGGCAGCACCAGGCTGCCAAAGGCCGACTCCAGCGCCCGCCGCGCTTCCCGGACCGCAAGCGCTGTGAAGCGCTCCGGCAGCAGGGCCGCTCCCTTGAGCCGCCATTGCGCCCAGTGGTTGAACAGCGCGGGCAGCGCCGCGCGGCACGGTGCCAGCGCCCGCAGGGTATCCCTTTGCAGAGACGGGTCCGTTACCATGAGCACGCGGCGGCAAAGCGCGGTGATGAAGCGCCGGGTCTCCCCGTCATGGAGAATATCGTTCAAGGCATCCGCCAGGGCGCGTTCCGCAGGCTTTATGGCATTGCAAGCCTCCTGCTGCAGGGCCCCGGCCAGCTGCGTGACCAGGGCGGGTTCCTTGTATGCGCTCTGGCGGCGTGCTCCCGCCTCTGCAAGCTGCTGTGCTATGTTCTTGGTTTCGCCCATGGTTGTATGAAGGTTGCTAATCCACCTGCTCCCAGTCCACGAGGTCCGGCAGGGTTTCGGAAATGAGCGCGCGCAGGTTTTCCTCCGCCGCCTCCTGCTTCACGCGGACGGCATCCCCGTAGTAGGTGCCCACCTGGTAATAGGCCCAGCGCTCCACGTAACCGTGCACCACGCGGTCGTACATGTCCTGCAGGGTGCGGTTCAGGTGGCCGTGGGTGATGGCATTGTGGCCTATGAAGACGTAGTAGTTCACGTGCTGGAGGGTGATTTCCCTGCCGTTGGGGAGCTTTTGCGATGTCTTGGTGAGCAGGCGCGTGAAGGTGAGCTCACGCCCGTTCTTGAGCTTCAGCTGCACCGGCTCCGCCTGCAGATCATAGTGCCCCTGCGCGGGCAGGCAACGCTCCGGGCGGTGGATGGAGGTGTTCATGTCGCTCCCGGAATAGACGATGGAAACGCTGATTGGCGGCAGCGGGTCCAGCCCCACGTTTTGGTAGAGCCCCTTGCTGAATTTAGTGTCGGAAGCCAGCACGGCGCGCTCCAAGTCTGATTCCTGCTCGCGCTGGCCGCGCCAGGTGGAAGAAACGATGCCCACGGGCAAATCCGGGCGGATGGCGGATTCCACCAGCGCATCCTGTGCGGGCAGGATTCCCACCACGGAGTATACCGCGCCCAGCGCCAGAGCAGGCAGCAGTGCGTATATCCATGCCTTCACGGTTGCACCTCCTTTCCATTGTTGATGCGGCGCACCACCTTGCGCCGCTTGATGAAGGGCAGCTCCCCGGCCAGCAGGCCGTGCAGCAGCATCAGGCACACCAGGCTGGCGGGGAAGAAGAACAGCAGGCCGCTCCAGTCATGCCACGTCTTGCTCGCAAACGCCGGGTTCACATACTCCGCAAACACGAAGATGCTTGATACGCGGAATGCGTTGGCCACAATCGACAGCGGTATCGCGCTCACTGCCAGCAAAATGCGTTTCCACAGCGCCAGGTCGCTCGCCAGGTAGCCCCACGCCGTGGAAATCATCACGAGCGCCATGAGCGAGCGCATGCCGGAGCAGCCGCCCGCAATGTTGAAGGCATCCCAGTTGCCCGTGGCTGAGGCGATGTTCGTGCCTTCCACCACCGTCTGCACCCCGCAGATTCCGGCGCACCAGTGGGCCGCCTGCGTGGCCAGCAGCTGCATGCCCACCGTGGCCTGTTGAAATCCCGGCAGCGGGATGCACAGCCACAGGAAAAAGAAAGGAAAGGCGCTCTTCATTGCCGCCTTCCGCCCCCAGTAGCACCATACCAGCCCCGTGAGCACAAACGGCAGAGCGCCGATGGCCACGCGCCCCTGGTGCGTGCGCACCGCCAAAAGCCCCAGCAGCGCCCCCAGCGCCACCGGCCACAGCCCGTGCAGGCTTGCGCGGAACTCCACCCCCTTCATGCGTCCCCAGGCGTGGTGGAGCAGGTATGCCGCCAGCAGAGGCACCATCCACCCGTGCTCATAGTCGTTTTCCGCGTTCCAGGCGGAAAACAGCCAGCTCGCTGCCGTCTCCGTGCCCTCCATGTATGCGTGCAAGCCGGCGTTGAACCACACCAGCAGAGCCGCACAGAGCGCCAGCCCCACCCAGGCGGGGAGGCTCAGTGCCCATGGGCGCTTGCCCTCTATGTCTTGCGGCGTTTCCATCTTGAAAAATGCAGGTCTGTTGCACTTTAGTATTGCAATTTTCGCCAAATTGTCAAGAATAGAGGCGCAACGTTGCACCATTATGAAACTCATCAGCGGTACCGCACATCCTCAGCTCGCACAGGACATTGCAGACGTTATGGGGCTTCCCCTCTGCGATGCTACCGTCACCACCTTCCCGGATGGTGAAAGTTTTGTCCAAATCAAGGAATCCATCCGCGGGGCGGACGCCTTCATCATTCAGCCGACCTGCCCGCCCACCAACCACAATCTCATGGAGCTGCTGGTGATGGTGGATGCCGTGCGCCGCGCCAGCGCCAGCCGCATTACGGCGGTCATGCCCTTCTACGGCTACGCCCGCCAGGACCGCAAGGACAAGCCCAGAGTGCCCATCACCTCCAAGCTTGTTGCCAACCTTCTCACCGCCGCCGGCGTGAACCGCGTGCTTGCCATGGATCTCCATGCCGCGCAGATTCAGGGCTTCTTTGAGATTCCGGTGGACCACCTCCACTCCCTCCCCGTGCTCGTCAAGCACCTCAAGGAGAAGTACGTCCACAACATGAGCAACCTCGTCGTCGTCTCCCCGGACATCGGCGGCGTCAAGAACGCCAAGAGCTACGCCAACGTCCTCGGCACCGAGCTTGCCATCGTGGCCAAGCAGCGCATCTCCGCCACGGAGGTGGATGCCCACGCCGTTATCGGCAACGTGGAGGGCAAGGATGTCCTCATGATTGACGACATGACCGAATCCGGCGGCACCCTCTGCGCCGCCGCCAAGATTCTCAAGGAGCACGGGGCCGCGCGCATCTTTGCGGGCGTTTCCCACGGTGTCCTCAACGAGGCCGCCCGCGCCCGCATCAAGGAGAGCCCCATCGAGTGCCTCCTCACCTCGGACTCCGTGCCCATGGCCTACGGCGAGAACGTCGATACCGTCAGCATCGCCCCGCTTCTGGCGCAGGCCATCGCAAACATCCACAACAACGATTCCGTCACCCATCTCTTTGAGATCTGACCCTGAGGAGCTTGAGCGGAAAATTACAATTGACAATCTACAACCTGTTGAAAAATGATGAAAACAACACTTATTCTCACTTTGATGGTCGCCGCCATGGCGGAGTCACAGGCGTTTGCCGCCGACCAGTTGAAAGCAAGCGACTATAAGGGAGGTGTCATTTACCTTGGAACCGAAGCCGACTACAATCCTCTCATTATGGATAAGCCGCTTACTCTGCAGGGAACGGACCAAAAGTACATTGACGTATACGATGGGGCCAAATTCGAGTTCCAAACGGAAGACAATCAAATAAACACCATTACAATCAGGGACCTTGAGGGGGCTACCTGGCCCGGGGTGGTTTTCCACATGAACAACACCTATGACATAAGCTTTGACACCGCAGCCCAGAGCCTCATTTCCACCGCCCCAAATGTCACAGTCCCTCTGATTACCATTGAAACGGAGGGCAAAGGCTTCCTTTTCTACGATACCAATCCTACCACAACCACGCTCAAGCTTCAAGGCGTGGCGCAGGGCGGACAGGTTTCCATGAATGGCGTGCAGTACACCTATGTGGGCGCGCAGGAAGACGGCTACAATTTCCAAGCTGGCGAAATCGGCTTCACCGGTTATAAGGCAGGCAGTTGCGTGCTCAACCTGGTGGCCAAGGCTCCCGATCCCGTTCCGGAGCCCGCTACGGGAACCCTCTCCCTGCTGGCGCTCGGCGCGCTCGCCGCGCGCAGGCGGAGAAAGTAACCGTTCCCCCTTTCAAGAGCTTTGCCCGGCCCCACCCGCCAAAGCGGGTGGGGCCGGGTGTTTCCATTGAGCGGGGAGAAGGCGTTCGTTTTGCCGTGGCGGCTTTTTTTGTTGCTTTCCCGTTCCCTGCGTGTTAGCATTCCGGCATGTCAAAACGCTTTATGTTGAACGAGACCAGCTATCACGGGAGCGGAGCCGTGAAAGAGGTCGTTACGGAAGTGCAGGCCCGCAGATTCAAGAAAACCCTCATCGTCACCTGCGCTGATCTGGTGAAGTTCGGCGTGGTGGGCAAGGTGACCTCCCTGCTGGACGGCATCGGCCATCCCTATGCCGTGTACGACAAGGTGGAGCCCAACCCCACGGTTGACTGCGTGAAGGAGGGCGTGGCCATGTTCAAGGAGGTGGGTGCGGACAGCCTCATCGCCATTGGCGGCGGTTCCCCGCAGGATACGGCCAAGGGTATCGGCATCATCGCGAACAATCCCGAGTTCGCGGATGTGGTTTCCCTGGAGGGCGTGGCTCCCACCAAGAACAAGTGCGTTCCCGTGATTGCCATTGCCACCACCGCCGGCACCGCCGCGGAAACCACCATCAACTACGTGATCACGGATGTGGCCAAGCGCCGCAAGTTTGTGTGCGTGGACCCGCACGATATCCCCGTGGTGGCCATTGTGGACCCGGATATGATGAGCACCATGCCCAAGGGCCTCACCGCCTCCACCGGTATGGACGCGCTCACGCACGCCATTGAGGGCTACACCACGCTCGCCGCCTGGGAGCTGGCGGACACGCTGAACCTCAAGGCAATTGAAATCATCTCCCGCAGCCTGCGCCAAGCCTGCGAGAACGACCCGAAGGGCCGCGAGGACATGGCGCTGGGCCAGTACATGACCGGCATGGCGTTCTCCAACGTGGGCTTGGGCGTGGTGCACGGCATGGCGCACCCGCTGAGCGCGTTCTACGGCACGCCGCACGGCGTGGCAAACGCTGTCCTGCTGCCGTATGTGATGCGCTACAATGCGGAGTACACGGGTGAGAAGTTCCGTGAGATTGCCCGCGTGATGGGCGTTTCCGGCGTGGATTCCATGAGCCCGGAGGAGTACCGCAAGGCCGCTGTGGACGCGGTGGTGGCCCTCTCCAAGGATGTGGGCATTCCCCAGACGCTCAAGGAAATCGGCGTGAAGGAGGAGGACCTGGATGCGCTGGCAGACGCCGCCATGGCGGATGTGTGCACCGGCGGCAACCCCCGCCCCTGCTCCAAGCCGGAGCTCCTGGCCCTCTACCAGGAAGCCTTTGGGGGATGTACTAGGGACTATGTACTATTTGAGACGCCCGACCCGCCGGCTGCCCGGGGGGGGGCGG
>JAZLHB010000142.1:0-12025 GCA_045616565.1 Akkermansia sp.
CCTTCCAAGGTAAAAAGCCTCCCAAGCCCGCCGCAACACTCAAACAGGGGGTTCTTTTCTGATTTCGCCCTTTTTCAACATGAAAACGCACCTTTTCCAATGGTTAAGGTGGCGGGAGAAATTTATTTAGGACAGGTATGCTTGTAAGGGGGGCGGCTCGGAGGCAAATCGGCGAGGTGGTGGAGCGCACAAGTATTCGCAATACTGTAGTCCTGTGGAGGGCTGGGAACTCGCACGGCTGCTGGCTTTGAGAGGCACAGGGGTGAGTCGGCACACCGGCTTGCTCGCGCATGGTTGGCGGTGCAGCCCGCGCGCGCATGCCCCCTTCCTGAGTGACAGGCATAGATGTTGACCCGTGCGGCGTTTCTGGTATAGTGGCGCAAGGCCGCCAATACGCCCGCGCACGATTTTCGCCATGAAAAAGACACTGTTCATCCTTTTTGTCACCGCTGCCCTGCTGGGCGGCGGGAGCGCCTTTGCCGGGACTGCGGTTGAAGGGTATGATGAGCCATACAGCGAGCTCCCCAATAAGGTATATGGCAAATATGCCGAAGAAGTTGCCGCCAATTTGGGGTTCTTGCGTATCAAGGAGGATGAGAGTTCCCCGTATTCGGAGCTGGGAGAGGTGATAGGCGGATACATAAAATGCGGCGTGATTGATGTCCAGGCTTCCATGAATACAATTGTCATGACATCCGGTGCCGCAAGGACTGTTTGCGGAGGCAAGGTTCAGGGAGAGGGCGGGAATTACCTCGTTCAGTACAATACGGTTATCATGGCCGGGGGAGAGGTGGGGGAAATCTATGGCGGTTCGGCATCGGGCGGGGTCCATCTCATCGGGGAAAACAATGTGGTCGTAACCGGCGGCTCGGTCGGTGCAATTTGGGGCGCACATGCCACGTTTGCCCATAAAAGCACAATATCCGGCAATGCCGTCTCCCTGGTGGGAGAAGGCGCCCAATATACACATGATGAGGGTCAGGACGTGCAGACTGTCTATGAGGGCGGCAAAATACAAGTGGGAACGGTGTCTGCCGCGAGCGTGGAGGGAGAAGTTGATGACGTGGGCAATTCCCTGAACATCTCCGGCACCGGCATTCAGGTGGGCAAGGTGGGGGCGGACTTTCTGCGTCTCAACTTTCACATGGTGGCTGCCCAACTCACCGGTGCCGCCCCCATGCTCACTGTGACTGAAGCCGATGCCTTCACCCTGACCACGCGCATGATTTTATCCTTCGACGCCGTGGAGGGTATGGAGTGGAAGCCCGGAACGTCCGTCACCCTGGTGGAGGCGCAAAAGGGCATGGTGATTGACGAGTACCTGCTCACCCAGGAGTACGACATCTACCAGAACGGCACCCCGCAGAAAACTGTCATGGCAACCGCCAATCTTGTGCTTGAACAGGGCCAGGGTACAACCCAGTTCCTGAAGCTCGTGGTGCCCGGCAGCGTCCCGGAACCCGGCACGGGCACGCTGGGCTTGTTGGCGCTTGCGGCTCTGGCGGCAAGGCGCCGCCGCTGATTTGGGATTTTAATTTCAGGTTTGGCATTTGAAATCCGGGTGCGCTCCCATGCCCGGCCACGCGCCGGGCATGGCGGCTCCACCATCCTGTTTTCCCGCTCCTTTTCGCTTGAAATCCCGTGCCCTGTGTGCTAGCCTTTCCATGGTATGAGAAAAGCTTCACTGATTATGATGATGACGGCACTCACGGCAGGATCCCTTGCGGCGGGCACATTGAAGGAGGATGCAGATTCCCTGAAGGTGCCGGAGCGTTTGGCCCCAGGCGCCCCCAAGCTGGAGATTCCCACGGTGGAGGGCACGCAGGTGCGTATCCTGGGCGCGGACTACGAACAGATTATCGATTCCAACGGCAATGTGGCCCCCGTGATTCAGGATACCCCCGTGCGCGTGAGCTTTGAGCTCACCCGCGGGAACGAGAAGGCCGTGAGCAAGGACTACATTGTCACCGTTTGCGCCACGCACCCCGCCGCGCAGGGTGCCAACGCCAAGCCCAATGTCATCCCGGAGCTCCTGCAGTGGCGCGGCATCGCCGGCACGCGCACCGTTGAACCGCGCCTCCACATCGGCAAGGATGTGGAGGGGCTGGATGCCCGGGCCCTCCTCAAGGATTTTGCCGAGGTGACGGGCAACGAATGGGCGCTTGACCCGGAGGACCGCGCCAGCGGCGTCCGCCTGCGCCTGGGCAATCGCCCGGAGCTGGGAGACGAGGGCTACCGCATGATCATCAGCGAAAAGGGCGTGAACATAGACGCCAACACGGCCAAGGGCCTGTACTGGGGCACGCGCACGCTGCTGCAGATGCTGCGCCAGGGCCCGCAGCTGCCCTGCGGCATTGCGGTGGATATCCCCCGCTACAAGCTCCGCGGATTCATCCTGGATGTGGGCCGCCTCCCTGTGCCCTACCAGTATCTCAAGGATGTGGTGGACACCATGGCCTGGTACAAGCTCAACGATTTCCACATTCATTTGAACGACAACTTCATCTTCCTGGAGGACTACGCCAAGGCCCAGAAGGACGGATTCAAGGAGGCCTACACCGGTTTCCGCATGGAGTCCGACATCAAGGGCCCGGACGGCACCCCGCTCACCTCGCCGGATGTCTCCTACACCAAGCGGCAGTTCCGCGAGCTCATCGACTACGCACGCCTTCGCGGCGTGAACATTGTGCCGGAGTTCGACGCCCCCGCCCACGCGCTCTCCTTCACCCGCGTGCGCCCGGACCTGCGCCTGGTGACCAACAACCCCCGCAGCGCGGAGGAGCTGGATGCCGCCAAGCAGGAATCCGCACAGTTCATCGGTGAGGTGTGGGACGAGTACCTGCTCAAGAACGAGAAGCTGGGCCGCCCCGTGTTCGACGGCTGCGTGGTGCACATCGGCGCGGATGAATTCAAGGGCGACAGCGAGGACTACCGCAAGTTCACGGATGCCGTGCTGGCACACATTCAGCAGCGCGGCTACACCCCGCGCCTCTGGGGCAGCCTCTCCACCAAGAAAGGCAAGACCCCCGTGCGCGCCAAGGGCGTGCAGATCAACCTCTGGAACCGCGGCTGGTACCAGCCCCTGGAGGCCCTGGACGCAGGGTTCGACATCATCAACTCCATGGATGGGCAGCTTTACATTGTGCCCTTTGCAGACTACTACCGCATGGATAGGAACCACGCCTGGGTGTACGACCACTTTGTGCCGCACAACCTGGGCGGTGTGGATGTGCCCGCCGGCCACCCCCAGCTGCTCGGCGCCGCCTTTGCCGTGTGGAATGATATGATCGACCTCAAGTACCGCGGCTACGGCAGCGTGGATATCTGGAACATCATCGCGGATTCCTCGAACGTGCTCGCCCAGAAATTCTGGGGCAAGGAGAACGCCCCGCGCCCCTACAAGGAGCATGTGATGCTCGCGCAGCAGATTGGCGCCGCGCCCGGCTGCAACCCGCTCTACGCGGCCGCGCACTCCTCCACCGTTGAGGACACGGATGCCGCAGCCTGCCTCAACAAGCTCGGCACCCCCGCCGTCGGCCCCAACTACCATGTCGCCATGGATGTGCAGCTGGACAAAGCCACCCCCGGCCGGGAGCAGGTGCTGCTGGAAGGCCCCACCGGCAAGCTCCTCGCCGCCATGAAGGACGGAACGGTGGGCTTCCGCAGGGATGACTCCATGGAATTCTCCTTCGGCTACTCCCTGCCCGTCGGGCAGAAAGTGCAGCTGGAACTCATCGGCAAGCCGGAATCCACCCGGCTCCTCGTCAACGGACAACCCGCCGGCAAGACCGTGGTCATGCGCACGCACGATGAGAAGGCGGAGCCCATCTCCACCTTCATCCTCCCCACGCAAAAAGTGGGTGATTTCAAGGGCTCCATCTCACGCCTCAGGATTGAGCGCGAGCAGCTCAAGAAGTAATGTCGAACGAAGCCTACAGTTCGCTCCCGCCCGTCCCCAAGGACGGGCGGGGAGCTTTGCCCCTGTGGGGTGAGGCGCTCCTCTACATCGGCGCGCTCATGCTCTGCTTCATCGTCGGCAGCGCCTGCATCCCGTACACGGACGACATCTTCGACCCCCACCGCCCGCCTTTCAGAATGGTGATGATGGTGGGCTTCTTCTACGGCGTCCCCTTTGTCACCGTGCTCAGCCTGCTCGCCATCCTGTCCAAGGAGCGGTCCTCGGACTTCTGGCTGAGCATGATTGTCTTCGTGGCCGGCTGCTACGCCATGGGCTGGCTCCTGGTCCTGTGTGTCACATCGGACCTGTTCTACCTTTCTGACGCCTATCTGGGGCTGTTCTTCATCCCACCCGTGCACCAGTTCATCATGGGGATTCTCACCATCGCGGCATGCATCCTCATTGCGTGCACCATGCCTGCACCATGCGTCCCCGCCGCCCGCCGCTTCGGCCGCCACGCCCTCTGGGCCACAGGCATCCTTTTCCTGGTTTCCCTCGCTGCCTCCGCCCTGTACCCCTGCCTAGCCACCTAACTTCCCAAATCCCTAAATTCAAAATCCCAAATCCTGAATCTTCGCCCCGTGAAGTCTCGCGCACCCCGCAGAAAAGAACTCCGCCCGCTCCGCCCACAACAGACACACGCGAAACGGCTCCGGCGTGTATGAAGTAGACAAATACGGCTCCTCATTCGTCGGCTCCTCCGTCTCCTGCTCAAAATACAGGTAATCGCCCATCTGCACCTCACCCCTGAAAACCTCGCGCGGCAGCGCATACCACCCCGTGCAGATGCGTTTCACGCGCCCGCGCTCCGTATCCACCACCTGCACCCTGCGGTAGCAAACACGCACCTCCGCCCGCATCTGAATCGGATCCTCGGAGCATTGCAGATTCCTACCCACCTCGCCCTGTCCGGGCCTCCCGGCAGCATCCTCCCCCGGAATCTCGCCAGCCGCTGCGGCAAAGGCAAACCAGCCCATACCACCCGCCGCCGCCGCCGCCACCATCACCAAACCCCGCCGCAAAACACCAAGCCCCTTCCTCCATTCAAATTTGCCCCTTTCCGTTCTCATCCCACCCATTCAACCACACCAGCCAAGCTTTGTACAGGCTATTTTCGCCTGTCCATGCGCGCGTGCGCCATAACAGGATTTTCCCCACTTCCCAATATCTTGATTGAAAAGAGCAAAACTTGTTTTGACACCCTGCCGCGAGTGAGCTACACTGATGGTGGCATGGTCCATATAGCTGCTGATGTCCGAGTTCTATCAGCACTTTCCAGACAGGAAGGTCTCGGTAAGAAAATTTTCTTAGATTGTTCTTGACTGTCTGTATCGCATCTGCAATAATGCGACTGTTGGAAGACATGGTGCCTTCCATTGAAAACAACCAAAACTATAACAACACCCATGACAACTAGAATTTATCAAGCTAAGATAGTCTCCAAGAGTGCTCGTTTCGAGAATCCCGAAATCAAGGAGAATCCGCTCGCAGCATTGGAACTCACCCACAAATTGTTCCAAGATGCCGTGAATTACCACATCGTCGCGTTGGCCGGCATGGCAGCGGCAGAAGAAGAAACCATCGGCGGCAAGTTCAGGAAGCGTGTCAAGGATATTTGGAACGAACATCCGCGAGACAACGCCACCGCCAAAACTCTGCGCGCATCACTGGAGGAGACATTGTCTATCAAGGCACCCTCGTTTGAGAATGCTGTTGAGGCAATTTTCAATGGATGTGAAAGACCGGATATTTTGCCGTATGTTCAGGCTTTCTTGCTCAGTAAGTTGGAAAAGGGGGAGGGCGTAATCCAGCAAGAAGGGCGAGGCTTGCTTCCCAAGCTGTGTAATCCTGCCTTTGTAGGCAATTATGACTACAGTGCAGCCGCCAAAGGCGCTGGGGCGGGTAAGCTGAAGTTGCTCCAGGCATTTGCAGAGAAGAACGAATCAAAGTACACGCTGTTGGCTACTGATATGGATTTGTCTTGGTCTGGAGTTAAGACGCAGCCTGGGAAATTCTGGACAGAAGAAGAAACGTATCAGCAAGTGGCCGAAGAGATGGAGGCATTCAAGGGCTTCTTGAAGGATGGTGGTGACGCTGCTACAAAAAAGCTGGCAGGCGAGATGGGAATCAACTTATACGAGGCGGTGAATGAGGTGTTGAGCAATCGGCAGCCGCTGTCAGGGAAGATTCTTGCAAAGAACAACAAGGCAGTGCCCGCAGTAAAGCGTTCTGCCATATTTTTCATGTTTTTCCCTTGCGAAATCTCAGCTCGCCTGCTGTCCATCCGTTTCAAAAAGGCCGCTGCCGCATCGAATTCTCCCATTGAAATTGGCAAATACGATTACACCAATTTGGAGGACGATCCTATATTCCTGGCGCGCGGCTCTCGTGGTTATGTTTACCCCGGGTTTACGGCTCTTGCTAACTGGGAATCTCAGAACAATCTCATGTATGAGAAAGAGTGGGATATTTTGGCGTTTAAGGAAGCATTGAAGGCTTTCCATGGTTTTTCCTTGAAGATGGAGGAGCGCCAGAAAGAGTGCGAGCACTTGGCTGAGATATGCCGTTATATGGAAACAGGAGAGGGAAAACCGCGCACGGATGACGCGGAGGACTCGGAGGAAGAGCGTATTATCCCCGTTCTGGGTGGCGATGTCCGGTTTGATTTGCTCAAAGAGCTGGTTCCAGAGTTGAAGCAGGATGATGATGATAGCGATTACAGTATATCCCGCCGTGCGCTCAAGTGTTCCCATGATGTTATAGAAGCATGGCGCAAATATGGCAAGACGGATGTAACCGGTTTGCAAGCCATAGTGAGAAAAGTGCAGGCGGAAAAGGGCGCGGCCTTTGGTTCGCAACCTTTATATGATTTGTTGTGTGAAGAAAGGTTTCAGCCTATATGGCGGGCAGCTGCTCCCGAAGATGGGAAGCCCCGCTCAAAGGATATTCTGTGGGACTTTTGTCAATTGCAGGAACGCCAGGAAGATGTATGCCGTCTGTCTGAACCTGTGCGTTTGACTGCAGCGGAACCCAACTATTCTCCTCGTCCGCTTACATATTCAGATTTGGCCTCGTTCGGCCCCGGAACAAAGGGGTGCGAGTTCGTGCGCGGGGAAGAAGGTGCCATGCGTCTGGCAGTAGTCGTGCGCAATGGCAAAGGTCATTGGCAATCAGAGATAGTACATGTAAACTATAATGCACCGCGCATGCTGCGTGATGAGTTGGGCACGGATTCTGCAAAGTGGCCCAAGGATAGCAAAGACAAAGGAACAGACCTCCCTCTTCTTCAGCCGATGATGAAAGGGATGGGAATCGATATGCTTCCGAGGATGGAAAAGCAGCCGGCTGTTACACTCGATGTGAATACCCGCAAGGGAGAACCCATGTGTTACCTTAATTTCCCTGTAACTCTGGATATGGGGCCATTGCAAAAAGCCATTGGCAAAGCTGACCGCTGGGCTAGTCAATTGCTGGGGAAATCACCGGATTTGCTTCATCTGCATTGGCCAGGGACGTACAAGGGAAATAGCATTCCATGGTGGCGTAACACAGAGATTCAGCAAAAAGGTTTTTCTGTGCTTGGCGTGGATCTTGGCGTGCGTTACGCTGCTGCCTGGTCGCTCCTCGATTGCAACTTGAATGAGCAGGAAACAACGGACCGGGGAAATGTGGTGAAAGGGCGCGTGGTGGGCAGCGATGGCGAGCATGCATGGTATGGATACATTCGCCGCCAAGGACTGTTGCGTTTGCCCGGTGAAGCCGTGCCGGTGAAGAACGCTGAAAATGAAGCTCCTCGTGAGGTGGATGATACAGAGTTGTCGGAGGCTGTTGCTATCATGCAGTTGATTGCGGACAATGGTCAAGATGAAAAATTGAAAGAAACACGGAGCATCTTGAAGCTCAATGAGAGATTGTTGTATGCTTTCCGTCGTTTGTTGAGCCGTTACCGCCGGTACCTGCAGTTCTGTTACAATCTTACTGTGGAGGAAAAGAAAGAAGGGACGTTGGATGCCATGCATGCATATTTCTCTTTCAATGATGTTACGCGCAAGTTTATTCCCCTCCTCTTGCCGGCCATCGAAAAAAAGGATGTCGAGGCAACTGGGAAGTTGCTTAGGGCGGAAATCTGCCGTTTAAGAAATCTGTTGCCAGAATTGGCGGAACGCATCGCGGAGTTGCTTCTGCCGCGCAAATCTGGGATTTGGCGCTGGGTTCCCGAATCTACTGATGGAGTGATTGGGGCAGGCATCATGCGCGTGGAGCGGGAGGACATTAAGCGCAGAAGAAAGATATACCGTTCTGGCGGCTTGTCGGTGGCTCGCTTGTCTCAGTTGGAAGATTGGCGCAAGCGTCTTCAATCCATGAGCCGTTTGTTGGTCTCTGAGCCGGGAGACAAGCCTTTGGTGGGGCGTGCAAGCACAGGTTGCAATGTTCTTGATCCGTGCCCTGACTTGCGTGTCAAGATTGACAACGTGCGAGAGCAGCGGGTGAATCAGATAGCTCATCTTATTGCCGCGCAGGCTCTTGGTTTGCGCCTGAAACCGTCGCGTGATGGCAAGAATGCAAATGGTCAGGATATCATACATGGCGAATACGAACCAATTCCAGGGCGCAAGCCCGTAGATTTCGTGGTAATGGAGAACCTGAGTTGCTATAGAACCAGCATCGACAAGACCAAAGCGGAAAACTCTACTCTGATGAAGTGGGCACATCGTCAAATTGTTGCCAAGGTGCAACAGGTGCTCGAAGAGGTATTTGGCATTCCCGTGGTGTTTACTCATGCTGCCTATACGTCCAAGTTTGATTCCCTGAGCTCTTCTCCCGGATTCCGAGCAATGGTATTCCGTGGAGTGGATGACAAAGACAGGAAAGTTCTGCCAGACGGAATTTGCAAGGCGTACGACAAAATATTCGCGTCGATGAAAGATGAACACCTTCCTGTCGGCTTTGCTTTGTACGCGCCCCATCCCCACAATGGCGGAGAATACTTCGTTTCGCTGCGAAATGGGGAGCCAGTGGTGCGCAATGCGGATATCAATGCAGCCGCTAATATCGCGTGGCGCGGCGTTGCTGCACCGGAATCTCTTCACTTGCTGCATCGTGTCCGCATGGAGCGTGTCAAGAATGGAGGCGTGCGCCCGCGCCGTGAGAATATGCGTGAGAAGGCAATTCCCGCATCTGCTTATCAAGAGGGCAGGGTGCCGGAGCAGAAAGACAAGTTCTTTGGAGCCTTCTATGACAATGGTGAGATGTGCACTGTCGAGAAACTGGGAATCTTGCGTGGAGTACCTCTGACCGCTGGGGTGGTCATGTGGGGAAAGCTGAAGCTAGAACGCTGGAATATCTGCCATAGGCTCAATATTCGTCTTCTCCGCAAGATTGCCTTGGAGCGCGAAGCCGATGTGTTGCAGCAGGCTCTTGATGCACCCGTGGAGGAGCAAAACGATGATATTCCCATGTGAAAGCAATATGGAAGAGCAGCCGCCGCTCATGCCTGTGCGGCGGCTGCACAATTTCGTGTATTGTCCCCGCTTGTTTTATTTGCAGTGGGTGGAAGGTGTTTTTGTTCCAAATGAAGACACGGTTGTAGGTTCTGCAGTTCATGGCAGGGTGGATGCACCCAGCAAGCTGAAGGGAGAGCTTATAACCGAGACCGGCGCCAGTATTCGCTCGGTAGCTTTGTCGTCTGAGCGGATAGGTCTATCAGGAATTGCTGATTTGGTGGAGCAGGACACAAACGGGAAACGGCGTCTTGTCGATTACAAGAAAGGCAGTCCATTGCGAGGAGAAGGCGGGGAGTGGGTTGTGAAGCCAAATGATGCCATTCAGATAGCGGCATACTCCGAGCTTTTGAAAGAGCAGGGGATATCTGTCGATGATGCAAGCGTTTACTATGCTGAAATCAAGCGGCACGTTCCAGTAGAGCTTACAAACGAATTGCGCGACAGCATGTATACTGCTTTGCGCTCGGCTCGTGATTTGGCTGATTCCGGGCGCTGTCCTCCGCCTTTGTGCAGTTCCCGCTGCTATGCATGCTCCTGCTACCCTGTTTGTCTACCCTTTGAAACCCGCCGTTGGATGTACGGCACTTCTGATTCTGCAAAGGAAGAAATGCGCCCGCCTATGCCCGGCGGGGATGACGGGGAAATACTGATTGTGCAGAACAATCGGGCGGTTGTTGGGTTGAAGGGCGGTGAGATTGTTGTTCGGTTGGAGGGAGAGCAAGTGTCCAAGCATCCAATCCATCAGCTTCGTGCCGTCTATCTGTATGGCGCTATTCAAGTGAGTGCCCAAGCTATTCAAACTTTGATGGAACTCAACATCTCCGTTTCTTGGTTTAGCCCGGCTGGTCGCTTTATTGGCACTGCACAAGGTTTGCCTTCGTCTGGTGTTGATGCCAGAATGGGGCAGTATCAGATGTGGGGGCAGCTGGAAAAACGCTTGTTGGTGGCTTCTGAAATTATTCGCGCAAAGATTCATAATCAGCGTGTTATCCTGATGCGTAACGGAAAGGCTGATGATGCTGTCCTTTCTCGTATGGCGAAACTGCGGGATTCATGCCTGCATCAACCGAATCTTGCCGCTCTTCGCGGCGTGGAGGGAACCGCAGCCTCTTTGTACTTTGAATCTTTCGCTACCATGATTCGTGAGGATTTGCCTTTCGATTTCAACGGGAGAAACAGAAGACCCCCCAGAGATGAAGTGAATGCCATGCTGTCGCTTGGTTATTCCGTGCTGGCTAAGGAACTTACCGGTATTGCATATAGCGTGGGGCTTGACCCATTTCTTGGGTTCTTCCATAGTCCCAGGTATGGAAAGCCTGCACTTGCATTGGATATGATGGAGGAATTTCGTCCGTTGATTGCAGATTCCGTTGTGATTTCCCTTATCAACAGGCGTGAAATCGGCCCTGAGGATTTTGACCATACCACCAAGGGCACGTTGCTCAGGGATTCTGGTCGCCGACAGTTCTGGCGGGCTTGGGCTCGCCGCATGGACTCGGAGGTTACGCATCCTGCTTTTGGTTACAAGATGAGTTATCGCCGCATGTTGGAAGTGCAGATGCGCCAGCTGTGGAGATTTTTCCGTAATGATATCAGTTCTTATTCCGGCTTTACAACAAGATGAGCAAGCGATACAGGTATTTAGTATGCTACGACATAGCCGATGCTAAACGGTTGCGACATACTGCGAAAATTTGTGAGTCCTATGGTTCTCGCATTCAATTTTCGGTGTTTGAAGCATCTCTGGACAATTTGGCGTTGGCTAACTTGCGTGTCGAACTAGATGCCGTCATCAATCACGCTGATGATCAAGTTTTGTTTGTAAATTTGGGGCTGGATGATGCTTCTACTCCCTTTTCCATGGAATATATCGGCTTGCCTTACGAAAAAAAGACGCGCCTGACAATTATTTGATTGACATCTCTCCCTGTTTAGCGTAGTTTGTCGTTGGTATTATCCTCTTCACGTTTCCCTACCGCCTTCGGGGAGACTTCAGTACATTGACATCTGCGAGTGCGTCGGTGATGCGTTATTCCATAGGTAACGCTCGCGTGTTTTGACCCTGAAGCGTTTCCGTCCCAATTTGGTTGGGGTTTGTGTTGCTGCGAATGGGTGTGAGCCCTGATTGCTCGCTAAGCAGTGGTTAAGGTGTTGCAATTGCCGCTCCTAGAACTTGGGCCATGCCACTCGCTGATGCCAGCGTCACTGAATGGCGGCGCCTGCTGGGCTCCCGGTACGCCTGCGAGAAATTCAATGCCACTCGCTGATGCCAGCGTCACTGAATGGCGGAGCCCCACCCAGGGCGCGCCGCGCCTGCCGTGAATGCCACTCGCTGATGCCAGCGTCACTGAATGGCGGCGGCATGTCGCACGGCCTTGCCGGGCGCGTGATGCCACTCGCTGATGCCAGCGTCACTGAATGGCGGCCTTTATGTCGTTCAATGCGCGGAAATAATCCCATGCCACTCGCTGATGCCAGCGTCACTGAATGGCGGTTGATGAAGCCGTTTCCGGGCGGTTTCCTGAACCCCGATGCCACTCGCTGATGCCAGCGTCACTGAATG
>JAZLHB010000143.1:0-18078 GCA_045616565.1 Akkermansia sp.
CGCTGCGCTGCCCGGCCCCTGTGTGGTGATTTTTTTCAAGCTGCGGCACAGGGCCGCAGGAATTACGCCTTGGCGTCCTGGCTGAGCACCGTCACAGTGCCGCCGGCAGCCTGCACTTTCTGCACGGCTGCCGCGCTGGCAAAGTCCACGGTCACGTTCAGGGCCTTGGAGAGGTTGCCGTTGGCCAGCAGCTTCACCGCGTCCACCTGACCCTTCACCAGGCCTTTCTCGCGCAGCTCGTTTTCGGTAACGGCGGCGCCGGCCTCAAAGAAGGCCTCCAGCTGGTTGAGGTTGACGATGGCCACAGTGCTCTGGAAGCGGGCGTTGTTGAAGCCCTTCTTCGGCAGGCGGCGGTGAAGGGGCATCTGGCCGCCTTCAAAGCCGGGGCGGATGGAGCCGCCGGAGCGGGCCTTCTGGCCCTTGTTGCCCTTGCCGCAGGTCTTGCCCAGGCCGGAGCTTTCACCGTTGCCGAGGCGCTTCTTGCGGTGCTTGGCACCGGGATTGGGCTGAAGTGTATGGAGTGTCAACATATTGATTGGAATCTATTGTTGAATGTTAGTAACTCAGATGGCGGATTCCTTCTTCTTCTTGCCGCGGGCGGACAGGATGGTGTCTGCCGTGCGCATGGAGAGCATGGCCTGCATGGTGGCCTTCACCACGTTGGCGGCGTTGGAGGAACCCAGGGACTTGGCGATGACGTTGTTGACGCCGGCGGCCTCCAGCACGGCACGCACCTTGTTGCTGGCCACCAGGCCGGTACCGGATGCGGCGGGCTTGAGGACGATCTTGGCGCCTCCGAACTCGCTGTAGATTTCGTGCGGCAGGGTCTCGTTCACCACCACCACGCTCTTCATGGCGCGCTTGGCGGCATCGGTGCCCTTGCGGATGGCGTCGGAGACCTCGTTGGCCTTGCCGAAGCCGTAGCCCACCTTGCCCTTCTGGTCGCCCACCACGATGAGCGCGGAGAAGGAGAAGCGGCGACCGCCCTTCACCACCTTGGCGCAGCGGTTCACGTACACCACCTTTTCCATGAGCTGGGGACCGTCCTCTGCCGGGGCCTCGTTGCGGCGGCCGCCTTCACGGCGGGGGCCGCGGGGTCCGCGGTTGTTGTCACGGTCGCGGCGGGGGCCGCGGGGGGCCTGCTGCTGCTCGGTGGCCTCTGCGGTCACGGGAGCCTGCACAGTCTCGGTTGCTTCTTCAACCGGAGTTTTCGTTTCTTCAGGATTCATACTTGCAACCTTTCTGTTTAGAACTTGAGACCGGCTTCACGGGCGGCGTCGGCCAGGGCCTTCACCTTTCCGCAGTAGAGGAAACCTCCGCGGTCGAACACGACTTCCTTGATACCTGCTGCCAGTGCGCGCTCCGCAATCATGGAGCCCACCTTGGCGGCGCTTTCCTTG
Organism: Akkermansia sp.; assembly: GCA_045616565.1. GTDB lineage: Bacteria > Verrucomicrobiota > Verrucomicrobiia > Verrucomicrobiales > Akkermansiaceae > Akkermansia. The sequence goes on from JAZLHB010000143.1 coordinate 1,401, forward strand.
TTGGCCTTCTTCAGGTCCGCCTGCTTGGTGCAGGCGTTGCACAGCGTCACGCCCTTCGTGTCGTCGATGACCTGGGCATAGACATGCTGGTTGGAGAAGCAGACAGCCAGACGGGGGCGCTCAGGCGTACCGGAGAGCTTGCGGCGGATACGCGCATGAACACGGCTGCGGATGGCTTTGCGATTGATTGTACTCATATCTGTATAAACTTTCTGTTGGATTGTTAATAGGATGATTACTTGCCAACGCTCTTGCCTTCCTTGCGGCGGATGTGCTCACCAACGTAGTGGACACCCTTGCCCTTGTACGGCTCCGGCGGGTAGTAGCCGCGAACCTCGGCGGCAAACTGGCCTACCACCTGCTTGTCCACACCTTCCACCTTCACCTTGGTGTTGTCCGTCACGGTGACGGTGACACCTGCGGGGATGGGGTGCAGGATGGGGTGGGACTTGCCCAGCGCCAGGTCCAGGTCCTTGCCCTTGACGGTGGCCTTGAAGCCCACGCCCACGATTTCGAGCTCCTTGCAGAAGCCCTTGGAAACGCCCTCCACCATGTTGGCCAGCAGGGAACGGTTTGTGCCGTGCAGCGCACGCAGCTTGCGGGAGTCGTCCGCACGGGTAACGCTCAGCGTGTCACCTTCCACGGAGGCGGAAATGCCCTCCGGAAGGTTCCACTTGAGCTCGCCCTTGCCGCCCTTCACGGCAACCTCTGCACCCTTGATGGTGACAGTAACGCCGGCGGGGATGGAAATCACTTTCTTACCTACTCGAGACATATTCTATCTGTGGGTTGGGGGTTACCAGACAAGCGCCACAAGCTCACCGCCGATCTGCTGCTTGCGGGCCTTGGCGCCCGTCATCATGCCGGCGGAGGTGGAAACGATGGAAATACCCAGGCCGTTCATGACGTTGGGGATATCCGCGGAATGGACGTACTGGCGGCGGCCCGGCTTGGAGCAGCGCTTGACGCCCTGGATGATGGACTTGCCGTCCTTGGTGAACTTGGACTTGACGTTGATGACCTTGTCCTTGCCTTCACCGGTGATCTCGTAGCTCCAGATGTAGCCCTCCTCCTGAAGGATGCGGGCAATCTCCGCCTTGATGGCGGAATGGGGGACCTGGAACTGCTCGTTGCGGGCGGCACCTGCGTTCTTCACGCGGGTAAGGAAGTCTGCAATGGGATCTGTTAATACTGCCATGGTCGTATATTAGTTAGCGGTTTCTTCTTGCTTCTTGCTCGGCTTGCGGAAGGGAATGCCCAGTTCCGCCAGCAGGTCACGGCCTTCGTCATCCGTCGGTGCAGTCGTCACGAAGATGATGTCGAAGCCGATGTTGCGCTTGATCTGGTCCAGCTCGATCTCAGGGAAGATGCTCTGGTCGGAGATGCCGATAGCGTAGTTGCCGCGTCCGTCAAAGGAACGGGTGGGCAGGCCACGGAAGTCGCGGATGTTGGGGGCCGTGATGTTGATGAAACGGTCAAGGAACTCCCACATCTGGGTGGAGCGCAGCGTCACGCGGGCGCCGAGGACTTCACCCTCACGCAGTTTGAAGTTAGCCACGCTCTTGCGGGCATAGGTGACAGCCGGCTTCTGGCCGGTGATTTTGGCGATTTCAGCAACTGCATCCTCAACAGCCTGCTTGCGGTCGGGCTGCTTGCCCATGCAGGTGGTGACAACAATCTTCTCCAAACGGGGAATCTGATGCACGTTGGTGTAGTTGTGCTTCGCCTGGAGGGCCGGAACGACCTTCTCCTTGTAGTATGTAAGCAATGTTGGTGTGCTCATAGTATTAATAGCGGGTCAGCTCTGTTATTGGTTATTGGTTTATGGCTTAAGCGCGGAGTCTCGGCCTTTCGGCGTCAGCTCACTTTCTTCACATTCGAGATGTGGATGGCGCCGTCGATTTCCTTGATGCCGCCGTCGGGATCGGACTCGCTGGGCTTTGTAGCCTTCTTGAGGGTGCGGGCACCCTCCACGGTCACGGTCTGCTTCTTGGCGTTCACGGAAAGCACGACACCACGCTTGCCCTTGCTCTTGCCGGCGATAATTTCGACGTTATCGCCTTTCTTCACATGGGTTTTCATCGTGTTAGTGTTTACTGTTTACGGTTAGATCCAGCCCTGCACCTACAGGACGGGGCGGCTATTATACGCGCACACGGCCATGCGTCAAGCAAAATTCCGCAGATTTTGAAAAAAATCAGTTGGGGCAGATTCAGCGGTTCCGCGCTCCGCGCATTGCGGGTTTTGTCATTGAAGGGGTTCCCCTCTCTGCTATATTGTCGCCGCACATGTGTGCATCAACATGATGAAAACAGAATTCTGACGAAAATGATAGAGACAATAGCCAGTGCATTGTTGGAGGAGCTGCCGTTGAACGAAACGGACGCCGCTCGCCTGATATTGGAGACAACGGAAATGGTGGCGCCGCGCGTGGAGGGAATGACGCGCGTGGAGCTGCTGCGGCTTCTGCGCCGCATCATCGCCCTGGGCGTAGAGGAGCTAGCCAAGGAGGAGTATACCGTCACCTTTGAGGTGGCCGGGTGGGCCAGCATTGAGCAGCGCTCCAAGCGGCGCCCCACCACGCGGCGCGATTTGCGGCATTTCATGCGGCGTTTCCTGCGCAAGCCAGGTGTGGGGAAACGCCCGCTGCGCGCCATGAGCACCAAGGAGTGCATGCGGCTGCTGGAGGATACGTGCGGCACCACGCCGTGCATGTTCCGCAAGGGGCGCATGATTCTGCACAGCATTTTCGAGTACGGCATCCGCCAGGAGTGGTGCTCGGTCAACCCCGTGGGGCGCATTAAGCCGCCATCTGTGGAGGAAAAGACCATTGCCCCGCTCACGCTGGAGGAGGTGAAGAGGCTGGAGGAAACCGCGCGCAAGCCCAAGCACCGCGCCATGCGCTTCTCCCTGAACCTCATGCTCTATTGCGGGGTGCGCCCCACGGAGGTGTCGCGCATGGTCCCGGAGAGGGATATCGATTGGGCTGAGCGGGAGCTCATCATCCGCCCCCAGACCAGCAAGACCGGTGGCGGGCGCGTGATTCCCATGCGCAAGGCAGCCCGCATTCCGGAGCAGGAGCGCGTGATTCCCGCCAATTGGCAGCGCCGCTGGCAGAGTCTGCGGGTGGATGCCGGATTCACGGATTGGCAGGCGGATGCCTGCCGCCACACCTTCGCCAGCTACCACGCCCGGCATTTCCGGGATTTGCCCTCGCTGCAGCTGGAGATGGGGCACAGCGGAACCTCCCTGCTGCAATCCCGCTATGTGACCGGATTCCTGTACAACAACGCGGATGTTTTCTGGAAATGACAGGGCGGGCCGGCATAATTGTTAGGCGTTTCTCATTGACAGGGCATGCGCCATAGGTTAAGACAGTGGGCATGGAAAGCAGTGGAAAAGTGAGGTTGTACGTGTCTAACGTGTGCTTCCGCAACCTGGGCCGGGGGGATGAGCTGTTTGGAAGGTTCTGCGGGAGTATCCGCCGTGAATTCGGGGCCTACCTGTTATGCTGCGCCTTTGCGGATTCCAGCGCCACCTACCGCAGTATCGTGGAGAATTTCGCAGACCTCCTGCAGACCGGCGTTGTGGAGATGAGCGACCTTACGGAGGGGGATCCCGCCATGCTGGATTCCATGAAGCATCTGAGCGGCGTGTACTCGGATGGCAACCTCTTCACCTTCTCCGAGCCCATGGGAGAGGAGAGGCCCTTCCGCAAGCCCGGGGAAAGGCCGGTTCCGCGTGTGGCGTACGTGAAGTTCAAGGACGGTACGGCGCGGCGCTACTATGCCATAACGGGCACGGAGGAGCTGTGCCGCAAGTTCGTATACCTGTTTGCGGGGCGGTACGGTATGCCGGTGGAGGACATTGTTTCCGTGCGTGTGGTGAAGTGCCTGAGCGGGATGTGTGCGTGGTATCGGCGGCTGCGGGGCAGTTCTCCCGGTCATTTGATGACGAACCGCCAGTTTGACATGTTGCTCGAATCCCATCAGGATATGGGCTTGTACCGCTTCTGATTTCCCATGACCCGCATCTGGCAGATGGGCGGCGCGCCCTGGCAGCTCCCCCCGCATGGGGCGGTGATGGGTATCCTCAATGTCACCCCGGATTCCTTCTCCGACGGCGGCGAGCACGCAGCCCCTGCCGCTGCCCTGGCCCACGCCGTGGCGCTGGCGGAGCAGGGGGCGGATATCATCGACGTGGGTGGTGAATCCACCCGCCCCGGCGCGCGCGAGGTTTCCCCCGCAGAGGAGACCGCTCGCGTGCTGCCCGTGCTGCGCGCCATCCGCCGGGAGCTGCCGCGTATCCGCCTCTCCATTGATACCCGCCATGTGGAGGTGGCGCGTGCCGCGCTGGGGGAGGGTGTGGATATTGTGAACGACATTACCGGGCTGCGCGCCCCCGGCATGATGCAGCTGTGCGCGCAGGTGGATTGCGGCATTGTCCTCATGCACATGCAGGGGGAACCCTCCACCATGCAGCAAAACCCGCAGTACGCGGATGTGGTGGCGGAGGTGCGCGGATTCTTTGAGCGGCGCGTGCGCGCGGCAGGGGAAGCGGGAATAGACCCGCAGCGCATCTGCCTGGACCCCGGGCTGGGTTTCGGCAAGACCGCCGCGCACTGCATGGCCCTGCTGGAGCATCTGGCGGAGCTGCGCATCCGCAGCCTGCCGCTTATGATGGCCCTTTCCCGCAAGCGTTTCTTGAAAGAGTATTTCGCAGGCTTCACCGAACCTCAGCGCACGGTGGAGGCATCCCTGCGTGCCGCGGCCCATGGCGCGGATATCCACCGCGTGCATGACGTGGCGGCGCTCAGGCGTGCGCTGAATGCCCCACGCTGATGCGGTGGTGTTCCTATTTCGGCAGCAGGGAGAAGCTGGCAGTGGCTCCCTGGGAGGTGCCCCTGCTGGAATCCTTGATGGTGCAGGTTGCGCTGTAGGGGTTCTGGAAAGCAAAGTTGATTTCCAGGGTCACGCTGCCGGGCTTTTCTCCTTCCCATTGTTCTTCTGAGTTGAGAATGACGAATTTGGCTGTGGCTGTTTTCTCTCCCGTGGGATTGTAGGTGTAGGGATATTCAACTATCCCGCGCTGGGGTTGGGTGTCGTGCCCGGTTTCCTCCACGGTGTTGGAGCCGTTGTAGCCGAAATCAAAGACGAAGGTGCTGGCTCCCTTGTACAGCACCATGTGGCGCCCCTTCAGTAGCTGGCTGGGATCGTCGGATTGAGTGTTGGGGTCGTCGGAGCCGGGGTGGTAGCTGGCACCCTTGTCCGTGGTGCCGCCTCCCCCGCCGCCACCACCGCCACCGCCTCCTCCTCCACCTCCGCAGGAGGAGAGGGCCACGGCTGCGCTGAGTCCTGCCAAAAGCTTGATGATACGGGATGTTTTCATGTCTATGAATGTTTCTGTGGTGTTAGAATCGGAATGTGGCGCCCACGCTGGCGTTGTGGCTGTTGCTGTGTTTCACGCCCTCGAAGGTGTAGGTGGCGTTCACGCTCCAGTGGGCGTTGAGGATGTACGCGCCGCCCACGGAGATGCTGCCGCCGATACGGCCCGGGTTTGCTCCGCCGCGTCGTGTGCCGAGGTCCGCCTGCGGGTTGTGGCGCACCATGTCGCCCAGGAGGGTGGCTTCCGCATACACCATGCCGCGCCCGATGGTGCGCGTGACTCCCGCGCCGATTTCCCCGCGCAGGTTCTGCACGGACCCGGTGTGCAGGTCGTCAATGTGCCCGCTGTCCGTGGCAACGTATTCCAGGCCGCCGAAGATGTTGACGGCGGTTTCCTCGTCCAGCTGCCACACATCGTTGGCGTGCACGTTGAGCGTGCAGCTGTCCTGGCTCCAGCGTTCGCGGGATGCGCCCAAGGTGCCGCGGGAATCGGTCTTGCCGTAGGAGGCGGAGGCTTCCAGCCAGAGACTGTGGGCACCGCTGGCGCTGAGCTTGGCTCGCCCGAAGGCACCCGCGTGCTGGGAATCCTGCTTCACGCGGCTCATGCCGAAGGTTTTGACGCGGTCCCAGGTGTGGCCGATGGCGAGCCCTGCCGCACCGCGCGTGCCGGCGTTGAACTCCACGCCGAAGACACCGCCGTACAGGTTGTGGTCAGCCCCGGCGTGGCCGCGGGCGGAGCTTTGGCGGGTGGTGCTGCCGATTGCGTCCGCCCACACGGCGGTCCGTCCGTTGCAGATGGCTCGCAGGCTCTGGTGGCGTCCGTTGAGCGTGCCGTTGAAGGCGCGCGCGGCATGCACCGTACCCCAGTCCGCCTGCACCAGGGTGTCTGCCACATCCCGCATCAGTGTGTTGCTCACGGGCGCTTGGGCCTGTGCGGCCCTGCCTTCCTCTGCCTGCATTTCATCCGGCATGCCGGGCTGCGCTTGGGCAAGCCCGGCGGGAGCTTTAATGCCCGCAATGCGCATCAGGGCAGGGGACTTTGTTTCCTTCACGGCCAGGGTGATGGCTGTGTTCGTGGCATCCAGCGTGTACGCCTCCGGAGCCAGGTCGAAGAACTCGTACAGGTTATTCCCGTTGGTCTGGATGCTGCCGGCGGTGGCGAGCTTGTGGGATCCCGAGCTCCAAGTGACATTGGCCTTGGTGGCATTCTGGAGAGTGAGGGCCCCCGTGACATTCAGCCAGGCTGTGCCGGCGTAGGTGATGCTGCCGCCGGAGAGCGTGGCGTTGCCGTAGACGGTGAGTGCGGTCGCATTGGTGCCGTTCAGGGTGAGGGTGGCACCTTCTCCGGTGGTGAGGTTGCCGTAGAACTGCGCCCCCGCCGCTGCCAGTCCGCGGTTGAGCGAGTAGGTGGCATTGGGACGCAGGCGCATGGTGGACCCGCTCTCCAGTGAGATGCTGCCGTCCACGTTGATGGCGGTCAGCAGTGAGGCGTTGTTCATGACGGTGATGTTTGCCTGCATCTTGCTTCCCTCCAGCAGGGCGAGCGAACCTTCATTCACGGAGACACCGCCGGTGAAGGTGTTCTTGCCGCCAAGCTCCACGCGCTTGCCCGCACCGCTCTTGACGAGCGTGGTGCCGGAGATGCCCGCGCCGATGTAGCCTTGCGTCACCTCTGCTGCCCCGGTCACCGCAATGGCTCCGTTCTTGATATCGCCCTTGGTGAGTGTGAAGCTTCCCGTGGTGAGCGTGCCGCTGAGCGTCAGTTCGTCAGCAAACATCAACTTGCCGTTGCTGTCCTCCACGCCTTGGCTGGATACCTGCAGGCTGTTCACCTGTGCGTTGCCCCCCGTTGTAAGGGTGGATGCCTTGGAGACCTTGATGTCGATACCCTGTTTGTGCCCGTTGAGCGCAAGGGAACCGCCGTTCATGGTCACTTGGGTGTCGGTGAGCGCATTGTCGCGGTTCAAATGCACCGCGCCGCCGGCAGTGATATTCAGCGTGCCGCCCGTAGCGGTCACTTTGTCCGTGCCGGTATCCACGGTGAGCGTACCGCCCTCCATGATGACGGATTGCAGATTGCTTCCGGCCTGTTTGTAAATGGTGGAAAGCGTGGCTTTGTCGCTTCCGGTGAGCAGGTAGGACGAGTAGTCCATGGTGCCGCTGGTGGAGGCCACGCCGTTCTTTCCGAGGACAAGTGTTCCGCTTTGCAGCTGGTTGTGTCGGATGGTGACACCACCGTCTTTGCAGATGCCGCCGTTCACAATGGTGACGCTGCGGGACCCCTTGAGCGCAAACCCGCTGGCTCCGGCGTTTCCGCCTGTGTCGATTCGGGTGTCGTTTTTGCTCAGCTCCAGGCTGGAAGCGTCAAACGAACCCTTGAGCGTGATGGAAGCACTGCTGCTGATGTTGGAAATCTTGTTGCTTTCAGTAAGCTTGAGCACATACCCGTCCAGAACGCTCAGCACGCTGTCGTGGCAGGTGCTGGTGACGGTGTTGGCAAGCTCGTTGCAGGCAATCTCCAGTGTGCCGCAGGTGAGGTACACCTCGCTGCTGCCCAAGGCGTCCTTGTTGCTCACTCGCAATACGCTGTTCGTCATCAGGGCTGTTTCTCCCGTGTAGTCGTTGGCTCGGTCTATGACAACCTTGGCGTTCTCGTTGAGGTCCAGGGTTGAGCTGCCGGTGATGGCTGCTTTGATGGTGCCGCCCGAGGTCACGATGCGGGTGTCGGCAATACTTCCTCCCACCGTGACACCGTTGGTGATGACAACCTTGCCGCCGGTGGTATGCAGTTTCTCCGTGAAGACATCCACGGTAATGGTGCCACTCTCCACATCGATGGACTTGAGCTGTGCTCCGGCCTTCTTGTTGATGGCGGAGACGGATACCGTGTCCGTTCCGGTGAGCAGGTATGAAGAGTAGTCAATCGTGCCGCCGGAGGTTGCCTTGCCATCGGTGCCCAGGGTGAGTGTGCCGCTTTGCAGCTTGCTGTGCTTGATGGTGGCCCCTGTTCCGTTCGTGGTACCTCCCTTGACAATGGTGACGGAGGCCACCCCGCTCTTGGTGAAGCCGCTGGCCCCGGTCTTGCCATTCACGTCCACATGCGTGGAGGCGTCTTCGGTGAGTGTGAGCGCAGAGGCATCGATGTTACCGGAGAGCGTGAGCGAGCCGCTGTTTGTCAGGGCTTCCCTTAACGTCAGCGTGTATGTATCCACCACGTTGATGGTACTTGTGCCGGAGGAAGTGACGGTGTTGGCGAAATCATTGGCGGAGATCTGCAAGGTGCCGCCGGAGAGGCTTACCTCGCCTGTTCCCAAGGCGTTTTTGTTTGCGACATTGAGCACTCCGCCTGTGACCGTGGTTGTGCCGCTGTGCGTGTTGTCCGCTGTTACGGTGAGCGTGCCGTTTCCGGTCTTGGTGATGCTGCTGTTTCCGCTCAAGCTGGCGTTGAGCGTGGCTGTTGTGTTTGAGCTGATGGCTGTGTCTTTGGCCGTGCCTCCCAATTCAACATTCTTGGTGATATTCACCTGGCCCCCCACGGCTTGCAACTTGTTCGTGGCCGCATCCACGTTGAGCGTGCCGCCTTGCATGTCGATGGATGTCAGCTTGCTGCCAGCCTGAGCGTTGATGGCGGCCACGGATGCCGTGTCCGTGCCTGTCAGCAGGTAGGAAGAAAAATCAGGTGTGCCGCCATAGATGGCCGTGCCATTCTTGCCCAGAGTGAACTGTTTGCCTTGTAGCTCGTTGTGTGTGATGATGGCATCGGTTCCAATGGTGGTGCCGCCCTTCACGATGGTTACACTGCTGACCCCGGTGTATGCGAAGCCGCTCTCGCCCGTATTGCCCTCGGTGTCGATATGGGTGTTCTTCGTGTCAAGTGTGAGCTTGGTGGCATCAAACGCCCCCTTCAGGGTGAGTGAGGCGTTGTTGGTGATGGGGGCTTGCAGCGTGAGCGCCGTGCCGGCAGCCGCTTGGATGGTGCTGTCCTGATCGGCCGTGATGGCAGGGGCCAGACCCGACAGGGTGGCGGTGACCCCATTGAGCTGCATCGTATAGCTGCTTTCGGCATTTGTAAAGCCTATGTCGTAGGTGGCTCCGCTTTCCGCCGCTTCCAGTATCAGGGTGCCGCCACTGCCGCCCACGTTTTTCAGGTCGCCCCCATGCAGCTTCAGGGTGCCGCCGTTGAGCGTCACCGCCGTGGCCTTGTAGATGGCATGCGTGAACTCCAGCTCGCCTCCCGATACGGTCAGCTCGCCCTCAAACGCAGAGACATCTCCGCTGAAGGTCTGCTTGCCGCTGCCTTGTTTGTTCAAGTTGAGCCAGGAATACACCTTGCCGTGGAAGTCGTAGTCTTCAGCCCCGTTGAGCGTCAAGGTATGGTGTTCTGAACGAATTTTGGCAGCGAATGAATGGTCAAGTATATCTGAATCAATGGTGACGACGGCTCCTTCAAAGCAGCCACTATACAGACAGGTTGTTTTGGAGGACCTTGTATCGTCTATGCCATAGACTGTGATGTCGCCTCCAACACCCAATCCTGCAAGCCCTCCGCGGATAGGTGCGGTTCCCTGAGAGGCGTCAGACGAGGTTTCGGAGAAGCCCTGGGCATCCATGATGATAGCTCCTTTGACGATGCCCGATAGCATTTCCAACACTATACCCGTATTGATGTAGTGTTTTTTGCCTGATTTATCATCTAACGAGCAGAGTTTGCTGTACGCGTAGTGCGGGTTGTAGATGACGATGTCCCCGTTGAAACCGCTTCCCTCAGTGCCTTCAATCAAGGTTTTGGTGATGTAGCATTGAGATTGGCCTTTTACAGTGAGCGTTCCGTTGCCGCCGAGGGCCCCGACTTCGATGCTGTGCACATTCGAGGTATCAAGGGCAGTTTTGTCTGTGATGCTGTTGCAGAGTGTGCCGCTACCGTCAATTGACAAATCCTGAATTCTATGTGCGCTCTTCCCTCCTTGCTCCATATGAAGGAGAGTGTATGCCCCTCCATCCCGAAGCGAAAGAGATTCAAGCGTAAGTGAATGCTCGTCGTCCGTGGAATTGTAGAACGTGGTGAGCTGGCCGGATACAATGACATTGCCAAGTTCCGAGCTAGCTGTAATCGGCGTGTCTGCTGAGCCGATGTCTGCAGTGCCCTCGACATTCAGTGTTACATTGTTGTTGACATCTTCCTGGTTCTGCCAGTCGCCGGGGAGCAGGAAGGTGGCATCGTGCTCAATGGTGAGCGTGCCAGTGCCTTCTATTTTTCCGGAAATGTCGCCCCTGCCGCGCAGGCTGAGCTCGCCGCTCTTGTTGATGGTGAAGTTGCGGATGGCGGAGCCGATGCGCAGGGTGGTGAGCGGGGCTCCGTCATCGTTCGTGCCGATGGTGATGGTGCCTTTGAAGTCTGCGGGGTCCTTGCCCACATAGAAAACGACACCACGGTCCCCGGCGGAGTTCATGAGGATGACCTCCGTGTTGGCATTGCCGACCAGGTTGCCGTAAAACTCCGTGTCGATGGCGCTGCTAAGCTGCAGGGATGCGGTGTCCTGCAGCTCTACCGTGCCGTTGAGTGCACCTGCCTTCTTTACAAGGTAGTCTGTAGAGCCGCAGAGCACCAGCTTGGAGTCTGCCGCCATTTCCAGCCCGCTTACCTCGCTGGAGGCGGCGGACAAACCTTGCATGGTGAGCGTGGAGCGGCTTCCTATGCTGATATCCGCCCCGGTGAGAGGCACGGCGGAGGTGAGGTTTGCCCCATTGGACAGGGTGATGGTGCGGCAGCCGTTGATGGCGGCACCGCTGCCGGCGGCCAAGGTGAAGTTGCCTTGGTTGAAGAGCATGCTGTTGGGGGAGACGATGCCCTGCACAGTGACGGTGGTGGAGCCGGAGCCGAAGCGGGAGAAGGTGATGTCTTTGCCTGCGCTTTCAGCGGAGCTCCCGTTCCATTGAGTGTCGCTCCACACATTGCTTCCTCCGTTCCAAGTGAGCGTGGCAGGCTTGGCAAACTCCAGCACCAGTTGTTTTCCGTTCAACGTGATATTACCGCAGTTTGTAGAGATGTCATTCCATCCGAGGATACTGTCGGTAACGCTCATCAGGATGTACTTTTGACCTGCCGTGAGCGCGCTATCGTTCACCGTCAGGTAGCAGTCGCCCCACACGTTCAGGTTGCCGTTCAGGGTGAGCAGCGGGGTGCTGGTGTTCCCGCTCCCCAGGTTGAAGTACAGATAGGAGCCTTCCTGCAGGGTGAGTGTGGAAGTGAGAGAGGAGCTTGCATTCACTGCCAGCGTGCCGCTGCTGCAAATATTTAGCCCGCTGGTGAAGGTGGCAGAACCGCCGCTGAGCGCCAGGGTTCCCATGTTGTCCACGGCTCCGGATTCTGCGGTGAATGTGGCCCCCGTTCCCAGGTTCAGCGTGCCCATATCCACATTCACCGTGGAGGCCGCCGTGATGTCAACCTTGGAGAACGTGGCGCTCCCGCTGCCGAGCTTGGAGATGGTATCTGTTTTCAGCTTGGTGCCTGCGGTGCCGGTGAAGGTGTAGGCCTTGTTGTTGTTGTCGATGCGCACGGCGGGTGCATTCAGCGCGCCTTCCAAGGAGACATTTGAGTTGTCGGCGGAATCGGTGAAGGCCACCTCGCGCCCAGCATGGTAGTAGCTGTTGTAGAGGTCGTCCAAGGCGAAAACCTTCCATCCCGCCTGTTCGCCCGGCAGGTTTTTCGTGGTGGCTTCGGCTGCATCTTTGTCGCTCCAGGTGCTGCGTGTGCCGGACCACACCAGCGCGGCATTCGTGTACTCGTCGTACATCTCCTTCAGCAGGGTGGGCGTGTTGATGTAGGTGATATCGGTCAGGTTCCAGGAGAGACTGGCGTATATCCAGTCTCTGGTGTGCGCGGCATCCTGGTAGAGGTGCAGGAAGCCCTGCTCGTTCACACCGATGAATGCTTGGAATACACAGTAGCTTGCGTCGTCCGAATTCGTGAGATAGAGGGATTCCAGCAGTCCATCTTCACCCAGGGTGAACCCGTAGCAGGTCAGGGCGTGCCCGGTTAAGGCCCCTGTCCCCGTGGTGGGTGTGAGAAGGCCTATATAGGCAATCTGGCCGTAGGTGGCAAGGTTGCCATCGCGGTCGTAGCCGAACGCTTCTATGAGAAAGTCCGTGGCGGAGCGCAGGTCGGAGCTGTCGCCCCCCATAAAGTAGTTTTCCCGGGCGGCGGCGCTACCTTGGAAATAGTTGGAGTAGAAGGCTCCTTTGCACAGGGCGGCGGGGTTCAACTCTGCATAGTTGGGCTTGCCTGCGTTGATGTTTTTGCCTGTGGCAAGGTACCATTCAATAGCCATTTCTCCATCTCCGCCCACGGTGTTGTCCTTCAATATCCAGCTGTCGTAGAAGGACATGTGGATGTCCAGGCTCTGCGTGCCTGCCAGGGTGGAGAGGTGCGCCTTGTCGTATGTGTAGCCGTAGGGCAGGGGGGTATCTCCCTTGTAGAACACGCCGTAGTAGGATTCCCAGTACTGGATGACGTTGGCGGCCACGCAATACCAGCATGCCGTGCCGTCGTGCACCAAGTTGTCGAATGCCGCAGGGCGGAATTCTGTGCCGGATATCCGCGGCTGAAGGTCGCCCAGGAAAGAGAATCCGCCGTACTGGTCGTAGAGCTGCTGGGCTCCGTTGTAGGGCTGGCCCGTTTGTTTCCAGTACAGCCCCTTGCCGGTATCATAGAAGCGGGTGGAGTTTAGGATATCATCCAAATCCACGCCGTCTGCGGCATATGTTGTGGCTGGATCCGCCGCTGCGGCGGTGGTGAAGGCCACAATGGGGGCCAGGATGGACAGGAGAAGGCTGACGCAGGGAGATGAAGGTTTCATATAGCGATGGTGCATTCTCTCCCCACGCGCGCGTGGAGTCAAGCCAAAAACGCCTTCCAGCACCGCTGTTTCTGCCCGTCATTTGCGGCGGCGGGCAAGGAACGCACACAGTGCCAGCATGGAAAGGGTGGATGTCGAGGGTTCCGGAATGAAGACCAAACCCACTGTACCCACGTTGTCGCCGTTCCATTGGATGAAGTACCGCCCTGGATCCATACCGCTGAACCAGCCGGCGGCATCCTCGAACACGGGGGACGCTCCCTCTCGGTCCATCCCTGCGAGTGTGAGCTCGTCCACCCCTTGAAACAGGCCGTAGGTTTCGTTTACGGACATCATGGCGATGAGTTCCATATCCCGCTGGGAGAGGGAAAGCCCCGTGTTGAGGGTGAGGGCGGAGCCGAGCATGAGCCCCAGGCCGTCCGCGCCGGAGACATCCAGGGTGGCTCCCGTGCCCAGGGTGAGGTTGGCATTCAGGCGGCTTCCCTTTCCTGCGGTGAGGGCACCCTTCACCAGAACCCCGGTTTCCGCAGCCTCGGAGATGGTATCGGCCGCATACGCGCCCGCGGTGCGGCCGTCATGGAGCGTCAGGTCGTTCATTGTGAGCAAGGTGCCGCAGTTGAGAATGTCGATATCCCCTCCGCGCGCCTCTACGGAGAAGGTGCCGGTGATGTTGCTGTCAACGTTGAGTTTGCCCTTGCCTACGTTGACGAGTCTCGCGTTCTCCAAGGCGTTGCAGAAGGTTGAGGTAGTGTCGTCCAGCACCTCCACGGTGGCGTTGGAAACGCTGTACCCCGCATTGTCACGGCTGTAGGTGGAATCGGTGGCAGACTTGATTTCCCCGCCGATGATGTTCACCACACCGCCGATTTTCAGGGAGGCAGTCCCCTCCAGCCCCAGAGCGGCTTCATGCAGCGCCAGCGTGTCCGCCTGCACAGCCATATCCTTGAACACCGCCGCCGCTGCACCTTCCTTTTCCAGCGTGCCGATGCGCAGGGAGGCCCCCTCTGCGCCGGTGAAAGAATACGCGTCCTGTGCGTTCACCAGCTGCATGCGGGCGGCCTCTGGGTGCCCCTGCACCGTGATGTCTCGTCTCTCCGCACCGTCCTCGAAACGTACAAGGCGTCCGCTCTCGAAGTTGCTGCCGTATTGGGTGCCGTCCACGGAAACGCTCCAGGGGCCTTGGGCGGCGGGAGTGTCCGCAGTGTCTGCCCACACGGTGCCGCTGCCGTTCCATACCAGCGGGTTCTCCGCATCGTGGTACTTGGCGTAGAGCTCCTTGAGGCTTTCCGGCGTAACGATGTTGTAAATACCCGTGATGCCCCACATGAACGGGCCCTCGCTGTGCCAGCCGCGCGTGCGTTCTTCATCCTCGTACATCAGCAGGCGCCCGCCGTCTGTGCTCAAGCCCAGGTATACATGCTCCAGGTTGTAGGCGGCATCGTCGGAATCTGCGATGTAGAGGGAATCCAGCAGCCCGCTTTCATCCAGGGAGAAGCCGTAGCAGGTGAGCGCGTGGGCTGCTATGTTGTTGCCGGCGGAGAGCGTGGCTATGAGCCCTTCCTCCGTGCGCTGCAGGGTGCCGTCTTCTCCAAGTTCCAGACCGAACGCGCCGATGATGCCCTCCGTGGCCTTTTGCATGCTGAACTGCCCGGGGCCATCGAAAAGGTTCACGCTGTGGACGGCTGTTGTTCCGAGGAAGTACTCGTTGAAGAACTTGCCGTTGAGCACGCCGGAGCTGTCGTACCCGCCCAGGTACCAGTCGAAGGCATCCGTGGCCGCGCCTCCCTGGTCGTTCCAGTTGTCGTAGAAGTGCATGTTGACCTCCAGGCTCTGCGTGCCTGCAAGCGTCTTCAGGTTGTCGCGCGAGTATGTGTAGCCGTACGGAAGGGGCCTGTCGCCCTTGTAGAACACGCCGTAGCTGTTCTGCCAGTACTGGATGGCGTTCGCCCCGGCGTTGTACCAGCAGGTGATGCTGTCTTTGTTGAGCGGCTCAAACGCCTGCTGGCTGTATTCCGTCTCCGAGATGTAACCCGCCAGCTCCCCCATGAAGGAGTAGTCTCCCGTCTGCTCGTACAGCCCGCGTGTCGTCTCCGTGTGGCTGTTCCAATAGTAGTATCCCTTGCCGCAATCGTAGAACTGTGTGGATGCCGCCAAATCCCCGGCATTCACCCCCGGCGCAATGTAGGTGGTGCCTGCCGCTGCTGCGGTGTTCATGGCCGCCAGCAGGGCGGCTAGAATGGGAGAGAGAAGTTTCATGGGGGATTATTCTTTGTCTTGGGCAAACTTGATAATGCTGTCGATGGCATTGCGCTGGGCATCAGTCTCGCAATGTTTCCGCCAGGCGTTCAGTTTGGGCCTGACAACGCCAACGGTGTTGGTGCCATCGGTTTGTGCAATCATTTGTTTAAAGGCTTTTTTCCCCTCCTTGCCCGTGAAGCGCGTCATCAGGGTCTTCCAATCTCCTTGTTCGGCAAGATCACCCAGCACCTTGTTGAGGTAGAAATTGAGGATTTTTTTAGCGAGCGGCTTTTGCGCTTTTTTGGCATCGCCCATTAATGCACAAGCTGCGGCGAATTTTCGATCATCAAGATTTTCCTTCAGCTTGTCCTCGAATGCAGTTGGCGCACATACGCTCTCCTTGGCGGCTTGCCCAGCGGGCTTTTGGGCCTTCGTCGGTTTTGTCTGGCGTTTGGGTAGCGGAGCTTCTTGCGGTTCCAGCACTTCAATCGTTCCGTCGGTCTGGATGAAAGCAACATCAAATCCGGTGTTATCCGCCGATTTGAGCTTTCTGTTGCGGAATTCCATGTAGGGCGTGCAGTCCTCCCCCTCTTCCAGCAGCATAAGCGCGCGCTGTTCGCCGTTATGCACCAGCAGATGCACCAGCAGCGAATTGGCCGGAAGCGGGATTGTGTCTATCCCCGCCTTTTTCAACTGTGCTGCACGCAGGGGAAAATCCTCGCGTTGTGTAACGCTCGGCCCCGCCAAGATGGTATTGTAGCACGGAGCCAGCGATTCGTAGTCGGGAGCATTGTCAATGGTGAATACTCCCTTCTCAATGTCCCAGCCCAGGGGGCAGAGCTTGGGGCTGAACTCTTTCAAATCCTTTTTTAGTTCTTTATCATTGGTGATAAGCGCCATTCCTTCTCCCTCGCCCTCCATGCAGCAAATGATGATTTCTCCGTCCGCTTTGCATGGTACTGCAGGCTTGGGCAGGATTTCTATTTTTTGCGCCTTGATGAATTTGAGCGCTTCCGCCGCGTTGTACCTCAATTCGTCATCGTTTCGCATACCAATCAACTCCGCATTCACCAAGTGCGGCACGCGCAATTGTTCAAGCAACGGTGCAGACTTTTCAACGGTGCTCCGGAACTTTGCCTGCAGCCACACGTTCGTGTCTACCAGGCAGCGGTAATTCTGCAAGAACTCTATCATGGCAGC
>JAZLHB010000144.1:0-94082 GCA_045616565.1 Akkermansia sp.
GCGGAGAGTTTAATGCGGAGGTAATGGAATGGCAAGCGAAATTTCGCGGAAAAGGGGGAAGAAATGAAAAAAAGTTGGGGAAAAACAAAAAATGCGGTTGACAAAAGAGGGAAAGGGGAGTAGATTAGCCGCCCCGGAGCCGGACGGTTCCGCACGGCGAAAGCCGAAATTCCCGGAAATCAGTTAGAAAACATTATGAAGACGTACTCTGCAAAGCCTCAGGAAATCGAGCGCAAGTGGTATGTGATCGACGCCGCCGACAAGGTGCTCGGTCAGGTTGCCGTGCAGGCAGCAAACCTGCTGCGCGGAAAGTGCAAGACAATTTTCACCCCGCATGTTGATTGCGGCGACTACGTGATCGTGGTGAACGCGGACAAGGTTGTGCTCTCCGGCACGAAGGAGACGACCAAGATCTACACGCGTTACACGGGCTACGTGGGCAACCAGCGCGTGACCACGCCGGCCAAGCTGCGCAAGACGCATCCGGAGCTGATTCTGGAGCATGCCATCAAGGGCATGGTGCCGCACACCCGCCAGGGCCGCGCCCAGGCAACCCGCCTGAAGGTGTATGTGGGTGCGGAGCATCCGCACGCCGCCCAGAACCCTGAAGCCGTATAACCAGCAAACCACTTCCTACCATGTCTACCACACCTTACAATTCCACCGGACGCCGCAAGGAGGCTATAGCCCATGCTTGGCTGACCCCCGCAGAGGAGGGCAAGAGCGGCAAGATCACCATCAACCGCCGCAGCTTTGAGGAGTATCTCCCCACGGATGCGCTGCAGAACGTGGTGCTCCAGCCCTTCTACGCCACCAACACCATGAAGAAGTACGACGTGCGCGTTGTTACCCGCGGTGGCGGCATTCACGGCCAGACGGGCGCTATCAGCCTGGCGATTGCCCGCAGCCTGGTGATGATTGACGAGGAGTACCGCAAGCAGCTGCGCGAGCAGGGTCTGCTGACGCGCGACTCCCGCATGAAGGAGCGCAAGAAGGCCGGACGTCCCGGAGCCCGCAAGCGCTTCCAGTTCAGCAAGCGCTGATTTCTACCAACTTTCCGGAAACCAAAGGGGCCATGCGTTTGCATGGCCCCTTTTTTTGAGCACGCGTTCCGGCGAGAGGGAGGGAGGAGGGAATGGGGAGGTTCAGGCCTTGGGCTCCACCCAGCGGCCGTGCTGCTTGATGAGGGCGATGAGATGGTCCACGGCCTCGTCTTGGGGAATGTTCATTTCCACGGGGGTGTGGCCCACATAGAGGTTGATTTTGTTGGGAGCGCCGCCCACATAGCCGAAATCCGCGTCGCTCATCTCTCCGGGACCGTTGACGATGCAGCCCATGACGGCAATCTTGACGCCCTTGAGGTGGCCCATGGCGGCGCGGATGCGCGCGGAGGCCTCCTGGATGTTGTAGTGGGTGCGGCCGCAGGAGGGGCAGGAGACGAATTCCGTTTTGCTCACGCGCACGCCGGCGGCCTGAAGCAGGTTGAAGGCCAGGCGCGCGGCCTTTTCCGGGTCCTTCTCCAAGCGGATGCAGACGGCGTTTCCAATGCCGTCGCACAGCAGGGAGCCGATGTTGACACCGGCGGCCATGGGTGCGGAGAGGGGGGACTCCCCGCCCAGCGTGTCTTTCAGGAGGATGGAGTGGCGCGCGGGAACAACGGCGGCCAGCAGGCGGAAAGCCTGCACGGGCGGCATGTCCACGCCGTCCTTCACCGTCACCAGCGTGGCGGGGGCATCCTGCATGGCGGCGCAGGCGGCAGCATCGCGGGGGTCGAGCTCCACGGCGGCGGCATCCTCACAGGATATCTCCGGCATGAAATCACCCATCTCGGCGGCATCCAGCGCGGCGCAGGATGCAGCCGGCAGCACCACGCGCACGGGCTCGTTCCAGCCGAGGCTCATGCCGCCGCGCTGAATGACATCCGCCTTGCGCTTGCGGTAGGAGAAGGGGTCGAGCACAGGCTCCGGCTCCTGCGCGGGAGCGGTGCCGTGCCCTGCACTGCCGGGCTGGAAGGGGGCGGCGAGCTCAAAGCCGGGCGCCACCTCGTACACGGGGTCTTCCGTGAGGGAAACGCGCAGGGTGTCGCCAATACCGTCTGCCAGGAGGGAGCCGATACCGCATGCGCTCTTGATGCGCGCGTCCTCGCCCTCTCCGGCCTCCGTGACGCCCAGGTGGATGGGGTAGTTCCAGTCATCCCCCTGCTCTGCCAGGCGTTTCACGAGCAGGCGGTATGCCTGGATCATGACCTTGACGTTTGAGGATTTCATGGAGAAGACAAGCTGGTGGTAGTTGAGGTCGCGCGCAATGCGGGCGAACTCCAGCGCGCTTTCCACCATGCCCTCCGGGGTATCTCCGAAGCGGTTGAGGATGCGGTCCGAGAGGGAGCCGTGGTTGGCGCCCAGGCGCATGGCGCGGCCGTGCTCCTTGCAGAAGAGCACGAGGGGCGTGAAGGCGGTGCGTATCTTGTCCAGCTCCTCCTCGTACTCGGAGTCTGTGTAGTCGCGCTCCACAAACTTCTTCTTGTCCACAAAGTTGCCGGGGTTCACGCGGATTTTCTCCACCCACTTGGCGGCCTCCATGGCGGCATCCGGCTTGAAATGGATATCCGCCACCAGGGGCACGTTGCAGCCGGCGGCGCGCAGCTCGCGCGCAATGTTCTCCAGGTTGGCCGCATACACCTTCGTTTGCGCGGTGAGGCGGATAATCTCACACCCTGCTTCCGCGAGCGCCAGTGATTCCCGCACGCAGGATGCGGTGTCCAGCGTATCGCTGGTGAGCATGGATTGGATGCGGATGGGGTTGGCGCCGCCGATTCCAAGGTTGCCGACGGCAACTTCACGGGAGACGCGGCGGGTGTAGCGGTAGAGACTGGGACAATGCAGCTGGCTCATGCCCCCATTGTACGCCACTCGCGCGCGTTTTCAAGCACGGAATGAATGGATGTGCAAAGTACGCACATGTGTCCCAATGATTGTTTCCCTGTCTTGCAACGAGTTGATGGGTAACCGTTAGGAAAATCGCCCAAAATTGAAGCCCCCCTCTTTAGGTTTTATCAGTAAAGGCGGCCAGAGATGTGCACCGGGATAGCGGAGCCGCCCCGCCATCCGTCCGCCTCCGCCAAGGCTACGGCGTGACGAGGCGGGGTTCCCGTGCCGAGACCAGTCTTCGCCCTACGGGCTTCCGTCTACGCCGAGATAAAACACCGAGGCAAGCATGCCGCCGTTGGTTACCCACGGGTTGACACCCGTGGCTACCGTGCCTCCGGCGCACTCCGCCATTCGGCGGAGTTTTTCAATATGCGCGCTTCGCGCGAATCACAGGGCTTCATCTGGCCGCATGCCAGATGAAGCAGGTATCGCTCCGCGCCGATAGGCACGCGAAATAAAGCTCCGCCGTATGGCGGAGCGCACCCGAAGGGGCCTGTAGCCACGGGTGTAAACCCGTGGGTGCCGAGGGTCCTAACGTCTCCGCCGGGGAACCCCGCCTCGTCACACCAAAGCGCAGCGGAGGCGGACGAATGGCGGGGTGGCTCCACTATCCCGTTGCTCATTACGAAAACTTCCAAGATTCGCTTCGCGTACCATCCACCCCACCGCATGAATTCATAGGTTCCAAAAAATCATTGGGACACATGTGCCCGCACGGCGAAGGGAATGTTTTTCAGGGTGGCGTCTTCCATGTGCAGCTCTCGCACGATGCAGCGCAGCACTGCCAGCGAGCCGGCGGCGTCAAAGAGCGCATCGTGCCATTGCCGTCCCGGCACCAGGGCGGCCACGCGTTCAGAGATGCAGAGGGCATCACACACCATGGAGAGCGAGTGGTCCGGCAGGGTGGGCATGGCCTGCCGCGCCAGCGCCAGCGTGTCCAGCCACGGGCCGAACCCGTGCCCGGGGAACGCACGCAGGAAACGCATTTCCGTGGCGGGGTTGTGGCCCACCACCACGCAGCCGCCCAGCAGGCGCTTGATATCCGGCCACAGAGCGGAGAAGGAGGGTGCATCCTTCAATGTGGCGGTGGTGATGCCGTGCAGGCGGGATGCGCTCCAGCGCACGGGGTGCTCGCACGCAATGTACGAGGTGAAGCACTCCGGCTGCGGGTCGTACAGCGAATTTACGCGCACAATGCCCACCTGCACCGGGCAGTCCGTCTCTCCCGGGGCGGCCCCGGCGGACTCGAAATCGATGGCGGCGTAGGCGAGCTGGGCGAGTGTGCTCATGCAAAGAAGGCGGCGCGCTCCTGAATCTCCCGGCAGAGCGCCTCGTAATCGCAAGTGAGGAACTTGCCGTCCCGGTAGAGTTCACGCCCGTCCACCACGGTGAGGCGGTTCTCCAGCCCGGTGGCGGCGTACACGATGTTGGAGACGATATGGTGGATGGGCTGCATGTTGGGCGTGGTGAGGTCCAGCGCAATGAAATCCGCGCGCATGCCGGGCTCCAGCACGCCGATGAGCGGATCGTGCAGGGCGGCGGAACCGCCGCGCGTAGCCATATCCAGCGCCAGGGAGGCGGGGCAGGCGGTGGGTTCAAGCTGGTCCACCTTGTGCAGCAGGGTGGCCACGTACATCTCGCGGAACATGTTCTGGGCGTTGTTGGAGGCGGGGCCATCCGTGCCCAGGGCCACATCCACGCCGCGCTGAATCATCTTCTCCACGGGGGACACGCCGCTGGCGAGCTTCATGTTGGAGGCGGGGTTGTGCACGGCGGCGCAGCGGTTCTCCGCCAGCAGGTCGATGTCGTGCTCGTCCACGTGTACCAAGTGCGGGAAGGTGGAATCCGGCTGCAGCAGGCCCAGGCTCTCCGCATACGGCACGGGGCGCATGCCGTGCTCCTTCAGGCAGCCTTCCGTTTCTGCGGCGGTTTCCGCCAGGTGCATGGCGAAGATGGCGCCGTGCTCTTGCGCGATGGCGTGCGCCTCCCGCAAAATCTCCGGGCTGGTGGTGTACGGCGCGTGCGGCGTGATGGCCTGGCGCAGGCGCGGGTGGTTGCGCCACTTGGCCGCCTGGGCGGCCATCATCTCGCGGTAGGCGGGCATGTCTGCAAAGGCCAGGTTGGGGAAGAAACGGGTGATGTTCTCCCCGATGACACCGCGGATGCCTATGCTGTCCGCTGCGCGGAAGACGGCATCCGAGTACATGTACATGTCGAAGAACGCGGTGGTGCCGGTGCGCACCATCTCCGCCAGGCTGAAGAGCGCGCCCATCTCCACCATCTCTGCGGTGAGCTTGGCCTCTGCGGGGAAGATGTCCTGCGTCAGCCAGTCCATCAGCGCCTTGTCGTCGGAGAACCCGCGGTACAGGCTCATCGGCACGTGCGTGTGCGCGTTCACCAGCCCCGGCATGATGACCGCGCGTCCCAGGTCCGTGCGCCCGGCATCCGGATACATGGTTGCCAACATGTCTGCATGGCCCACGCAGGTGATTTTATCCTTTTCAATGGCTACGGCACCCTTTTCAATGATGTCTCGCCCGTTGTTCTGGGTGACGATATAGTCTGCGGTGTAGATGTGCATGGCAGGGAATGGAGATGGATTTTTACCAGAAGAGGATGGCGCAGGCGAGCACGGCTGCGCCGTACAGGGTGCCAAAGAGGGCAACGCCCTTGAACACGCCCGTGTGCTTGTTGAGCCAGGCGGCCCAGTCACGCAAAAGGTGGGGCTTGGCCACCCAGAACATGGCAGCCGTGAGCACCGGGTACCACCAGATGGGGATGAGCAGGCGCGTCACCGGGTCTTTCAGGAACGCCGCTGAGAGCGGCAGCAGCGCCGCCAGCAGCAGGAACAGGCCAAGCGCGCGCGCAAACAGGTGCTCCTTGGCCATGGTGGACAGCACAAACCAGATGACGGGGCAGAGGATGAGCAGAATGCCGCGCGTGCGGTCGAACTCATACAGCGGCATGCACAGCGGGTTCCAGTCCGCCTTGAACAGAAGCGCGGCTATCCACAGGAAGTCTATGCCCAGCAGCGTGGCTCCCGCGCGGTATGCCACATGCGCGTTCCCCAGCGCCCGCAGGGCGGCCTCCGGGCGCAGCAGCGCGTACAGGTGCAGCAGGATGAGGAGCACGCCCATCACCACGCCCGTGCCGCTGAGCGGCAGTTTTTCATAGATATGGATGGATTCTTCGTACATGCGCGACGCAATTGTAGCGTATTTGCAGCAAAAAGGGAAGCAAAAAGGGCGCTCCCGCCATGGGAGCGCCCTTCTATGAAAGGACTCGTGAAAGGCGCGGCCTTAGCGGGCGGCCTTGACGGTGACAGCCTCCTTGCCGATGCGGCTGCGGAGGTAGTTGAGCTTGGCACGGCGGACCTTGCCGCGGGACACAACCTCAATCTTGGCAATCTTGGGGGAATGGATGGGGAAGGAGCGCTCCACGCCCTCGCCGTAGGAAATCTTGCGGACGGTGAAGGCCTCGTTGACGCCGGCACCGCGCTTGCCAATGACGATGCCCTGGTAGACCTGCACGCGCTCCTTGCCGCCTTCAATCACGCGGCAGTGCACCTTGACAGTGTCACCAACGTTGAAGGAAGTCACGCTTTCCTTCATCTGCTCCTTACCGATGGTATCGAGAATGTTCATCTTGTTACTCCTATACGTTACTGTAAATAATCAGGGAGCCTTTCGGCCCCGGCGGGTGCGACAGTCTACACGATAAATTTGTTCTTGGCAACCCAAATTTGTGAAAAAAATGATTTTTTCCGTCAAAATGCCCGGGAAAGCCCGTCATTTGCGGTAATAGGCGCCGCGCCAATCCGTGCCGTACTCCCGGCGCAGCTCGTCTGCTATGGCGTTCCACCCGGCATCCTGCACCTCCGCTATGTTGATGGTGTCCCCGGTCTCGTTGGTGCGGATGAAGAGCACTGCCCAGCGCGTGCCGTCCGTCACGGTCAGGAAGCGGTCACGGCTTTCGAAGGTGTCGTCCACGGAGGCAAGGGTGAGCTCCCCCTCGTCCCGCAGCTGGCGTCGGTAGTCTGCCGGGGCGCGGTCCAGGTGCAGCCATTTCTCCGCCTGTTCCCGGGTGAACCCGGCAAAGGATTCGTGGGCGGAGATGTATTCCATGACGCGGTAGGCGGCATGCACGGCACGGTGGGTGGCCAGGTAGGTGCCGTTGGCCGCATGGTGGCCGGTGGCGTACATGGCAGCCAGGTCCCGCTGCAGGGCCTGCTTGGGAGAGGGCTGCGGGAAGAACAGGACCCAGCCGACGAGCAGGACAAGCCCTGCGGTGATGGCGCAGCGGGTTCTGCGGCGGCGGCCGAGCAGGGAGGCCATGAGTTCATGGAAGCTGCGGATGCGGCCGAAATCTATTTCCTGGAAGAGGAAGCGGGGCTTGGCCTTGGCGGGGTTGGCGGCAATCTCCCGCACGGTGAGCGCGTTCTCCGGGTCCAGCTCCGCTGCGTCCACGTCGCCGGAGGACAGTTCCTCGTCGTCCGGCGAGCGGTAGTACTTGAAGAGGTAGGAGAGCAGGGTGACGCGCACCAGCAGGCTGCATGCCGCCAGCACGCCGTAGCAGAGCATGCCGTGCGCGAGCTTGCCGTCCTCAAAGCCGAAGGTGGGGTGCACCAGCTCCGGGCGGTAGGCGGTGAGCACCGGCCACGCCGCCACGGCCGCCAGCAGCACGCCGATGAGCCCGCTGAACCACACCAGGTTGCGGCGGTTGCCGCACAGGCTCACCAGCTCCATGAAAACGAGCGGCAGCAGGAAGAGCAGGGGCTTGAGCGCGTAGCGGGAGAATCGCTCGTCCTCCAGTTCCTCCTCCATGAGGCTGCGCGGGATGATGGAGTCCGGGTAGGAGAACACATACAGCAGGGCGGCCGCCCCCAGCACGGAGAGCAGGATGCGCAGCGCGAGTGTGAGCTTGCTCCCCATGGCCGCTTATTTGAACTCCGTGAGCATGGTGCGGATATCACCGCCGATGACGCCGCGCTCTGCCGCAATGGAGAGCAGCTTGTCCTCCACGTCCTGCGGCGGGGTCATGCAGCGGTGCGGCAGGTCCTGCGTGAGCAGCTCCAGCGCGCAGGCGTTGTGCAGCGCCATGGTGGTTTCAATGTAGCGCAGGGCGGTGGGTTCCTCCAGAATGAAGTTGAGCGGCAGCTTTTTGTTGAGCACGCGGGATTCAGGGATTTCAGAGCCGAATTCATCCTCCACGCCCATGTTGGCCAGCAGCACGGTGGAGGTGGCCATGGTGGCGGCTTGCAGGCGGCGCCGCAGCGCACCCGCCACGCCTGTGGCGGTCACCAGGCACCAGGCGCGGGATGCCGCAGCGTTGAATGCCTCCGTGTCGTTCGGATCCACATAGGCCACGCCGTCCGGCAGCTCGCCAGCCACGTCCTGCACATCCGCCACGGTGATTTTCAGGCCGCGCTTGAGGGCGTAGAGGACAATGCCGCGGCCCACCTTGCCGTAACCGACCACCAGCAGGCGGCGGCCGGCAAAGTTGCCGTGGCCGAGCTGCTGCATGGCGCGGAAGAAGCTTTCACCGGTGCCGAGCATGGTTTCGATGCGCTTGATGCGGCCGGCATCCGCCACCAGCACGGGGCGGCTGGGGGTGTGCTCATACTGTTTCACGCCGGAGCGTGTGAGCTCCGCGAAGCCGAGCGTGGGTTTCAGGCGGCTGAACTGGCCGGAGCAATCCAGCACGATATCAAAGGAATTGTCACCCTTGCGCGCGGTGCCGATGCCGAATTCCCCCAGCATGGCGAAGATGGCGGGGTCTGACGGCATCTTGGACTTCTCCGGCACGAAGACCTTGGCGCCGCCGGCCATGAGGGCCATGTGCTTGGTGAGCGTGTTGCGGAAAAGCGGTGTGGCATCCAGGATGTTCAGGCCCTCCAGCGGCTTGGTGGCGTCCCATTCCTCCGCCTGTGCCAGGAGGGTGGGCCATTCCTCCGGCTGGTAGAAGCCGTTCAGGTAGGCGTGCAGTTTTTCAACCTGTGGGGTCATGGCGGTGTTTCACTTGTTCCAGGAGGGAGCGAACTTGGGGCGCGGGTTCCCGCTGCCGGGGGAATCCTGCGGCACGCGGTACTTGGTGCGCTGCTCCTCATAGATGCGCTTGAGCTCTTTCATGGTCTCGGCATACTCGGGTTTCTGGGAGACGTTGTGCATCTGGGCGGGGTCCTTCTCGTTGTCGAAGAGCATCCACTCGTTGGAGGGCTTGCGGGTACCCGCCTGGCGCTCCTGCGGGGTGGGGGTCCAGATGTGCGCCAGCGTGTAGCGCTTGGTGCGGATACCGTCGTGCCGCGGGGCGTTGTGCTCGCCGGGCTGCTCGTAGAAGGCGTAGTAGAGCGGGCGGTCCTCGAACTCCGGGGCGGCGCCGTCCTTGAGCAGCGGGGTGAGGGAAACGCCGTCAAAGGTCTTCATGTTCTCCGGGGTGTCTGCCCCCGCCACCTCCAGGATGGTGGGTGCGTAGTCGATTTCCTGCACCATGGCCTGGGAGCGCTTGCCGCCGGGAATGTGGCCCTTCCAGCGCATCACCAGAGGCATGCGGAAGGTTTCCTCGAAAATCCAGCGCTTGTCGTACAGCCCGTGCTCGCCGGTGTAGAAGCCCTGGTCTCCCACGTAGATGACGAGGGTGTTCTCCGAGAGGCCGTGCTTGTCCAGGTAGTCCAGCAGGTTGGAGATGGATTCATCCACCGCAAGGATGACGCCCAGGTAGTCTTCCATGTACCAGCGCCAGCGCTGCTCGGTCATGTCTTCCTGGGTCTTGATTTCGCCCGCCTTGAATTTTTGCACGAATTCGCGGGTGCGGGCGGCGTAGAAGTTGCGGTAGAGCTCGCGCAGGCCGGGCTCCATGCCATCCGTGTTCCAATCATAGTTGGTCTTGGGGGCGAACTTGGGCTGGTGCTTGGCAATGTCGAAGTTGGCAGGCACCTGGCCCTTGAAGCGGCCCTCGTCGATCATCTTCTTGAGCATGCCGTTGGGCACAATCTCCTTCATCACCTCAAAGGGGATTTCATCCTTCACCAGGTGGTTGTCGTTCCAGTTGCACATGTCCCAGCCCACGGTCTGGCGGCTCAGGGAAAGGAAATCCGGGCGGTCCTTCCAGTCGTCGTGCAGGTTGGCGGGCGGGGTGAGCTTGGCCACGTATTTCTTGATGAGCTCCAGGTGGCGCGGGGCCACAATCCAGTTGCGGTGCGGGGCCTTGTGGCCCACAATGAGCGCAAAGGGCTTGGTTTTGTCGCGGTTTTCCATCCAGTCGATGGCCATGTCCGTGATGACATCCGTCACATACCCGCGGAGACGGTGGTGCACGCTCTTGCCGTTGGGGCCGGGCTGTACCATGAGCGGGTTCCAGTAGTCTCCCTGGGCGGGGAATACCTGCCAGGAGTCAAAGCCCTTGGGGTTGGAGACCAGGTGCCACTTGCCGATGATGCCGGTGTGGTAGCCGGCAGCCTGCAGCATCTGGGGATAGGTGGGCTGTTCCGGGTTGAAGCGGGAATCTCCCTCGTTGAAAAGGAAGCCGTTGTTGTGGGAGTGGCGCCCCGTAATCATGCAGGCGCGGGAGGGGCCGCACAGGGAATTGGCGCAGTACGCGCGGTCGAACACCATGCCCTCGTTCGCCAGGCGGCGGAATCCCGGCAGCGGCACCGGGCTGTCTTTTTCACAGCTGCCAAGCGTTTGCACGGCGTGGTCATCCGTGATGATGAATAGCAGGTTGGGGCGCGTTTGCTGCTGCTGCGCAAATGCGCTCCCGAGGAAAAGGAGCGTGGCCGTGGCGGCAATGGCTGGGCGTATTCTCATAGCGCCAAACACCCTACCACAAAGCCCCCGCCAAGTCAAAGCAAAAAGCCATGGTTTTCGGAGATTGCGTTGCTTCCAACGAACGAAATAGGGCACTATTGGGTAATGTGCGGTACACTTCCATTTTGGTTTCCACCCGCCTATGCACAGAAGCGAGAGCCGGAACGAGGAATGCGGGTGTCCTTGGAGCGCCGAATTTTTCCAGTTTAATCCGCTTGACTTTTCATTCGATGGGGCTACAATAAAGCGGCTGCATGTTGGTGCCACTGTCCATACGAAAACTTTTCTCTACCTTTTGCAAGTATCTCGTTGCCGGGGGAATGGGTTTTCTTTTGGATTTCGGCACACTTTACCTTCTGTTTAATATCTTGGGGATAAACTATCTGCTGGCGGCGGCAATTGCTTTCACCGCGGGGTTGGTTTTTGTCTACCTCAGTAGCAACAAGTGGGTTTTTGATGAACGCAGGATGGAGGATCGGCAGGTGCTGGAATTCACACTCTTTGCCATAATCGGTCTGGTCGGCTTGGGGCTCACTGTCCTGTTTATGTGGCTCTTGGTGGATTTCGGGGGCATTTATCCCCTCGTTGCCAAATTAATCACGACCGGGCTGGTTCTGTGTTGGAACTTCGGGGCCCGAAAATATTTGCTGTATTGACACTCTCTATTTATGGATAAACGCATCATCATTATAGGTGGCGGACCCGCTGGGCTAACCGCCGCGTTGGAACTGGCCCGCAAAGGTTATAGAAACGTGACCCTTTGCGAGCGAGAATCCCAATTGGGCGGTATCTCCCGCACGTTGGAATACAAAGGCAACCACATCGATATAGGTGGGCACCGCTTCTTCTCCAAATCGGAAAGGGTCATGAACTGGTGGGCAGAAATCCTCCCCCTTCAAGGAAAACCATCTTGGGACGACGTGGAACTTGGCCGTGAAGCCACCCTCGTGGAAGGTGGGCCGAATCCCGATGAGGAGAACCGGGTAATGTTGATCCGCTCCCGTTTGTCTCGCATTCTTTTCCTCCGGAAATTTTTCAAGTATCCGGTGACTTTCAGCGCGCAAACCTTGCTTAATCTGGGGCCGGTGAGGGTCTTCAAAATGGGGGTGAGCTACATTTGGAGTACCATCCACAAGCGGGAGGAAAAATCTTTGGAAGACTTCTTCATCAATCGGTTCGGCAAGGAACTGTATAATACTTTCTTTCGGGACTATACCGCCAAGGTGTGGGGCGTACCCTGCTCCAAGATAGGGGCGGACTGGGGGGCGCAGCGCGTGAAGGGGCTCTCCGTTGCCAAAGTGTTGGCCCATGCTTGCGGCAAGCTCTGCTTCTGGAAAAAACGCGACAAGCAGAGCGGAGAGACCTCGCTTATCGAGGAATTCTGGTATCCCAAATACGGGCCCGGCCAGCTCTGGGAGCTGGTGGGGGCGGAGGCGGAAAAGCTCGGTGTACGCATTCTGCGCAAGTGCACGGTGTCTGCCGTTTCCGTGGAAGACGGGGGTGTTTCCAGTGTGGACATCACCAACTTGTCGACAGGTGAATCCCATCGGGAAGCTGCAGATTACCTTATCTCCACCACTTCCGTGAAAGAGCTTATCGCGATGATGGGTGATGCCGCGCCTCAAAATGTGAAAGATGTGGCCGACCACCTTGTCTACCGGGATTTCATGACCGTGGGCCTCTTGCTCAACAAGCTCAAACTCAAGAGCCCGGGCATGAATACCACGGTGGGTGAGCATGGTATCGTTCCAGACAATTGGATTTATGTGCAGGAAAGTGATGTCAAGGTCGGTCGCCTGCAGCTTTTCAACAATTGGAGCCCGTACCTTTCAAGCGACCGCAACAAGGCGTGGATAGGCATGGAGTATTTTGTGAACGAGGGAGACGAACTCTGGAACATGGATGACGAGGCGTTCTGCAATTTTGCCGAATGCGAGTTGGAGAAGATAGGCGTGATAGACCGGGCAGACGTGGTGGATCATGCTGTGTTCCGAATCCAGAAAGCGTACCCCGCCTATCTTGGCAGCTACAAGGATTTTCCTGCCATTCGCAAGTGGACCGACAGTATCCCCAACCTTTTCCTCATCGGCCGCAACGGCATGCACCGCTACAATAACATGGACCATTCCATGCTTTCTGCCATGCAGGCCGTGGAAGACATTGCCTCAGGCAACATGGACAAGGGCAACATTTGGGAGGTGAACACGGAAAAGGAATACCACGAATCCAAAAACAAACCCCAATGATTAAACTGTTTGCCAGGAAACTCCAGGCATACGTGCACGACGCCATACATTCATCGCGCTGGCCGATGGTATGTGTTGTTGCATGCGCGTGTGCCTGGCTGGCATTTGTGGTTGCCCTGTATTACCCGGGGTCACCCACGAGGGATACATTGGGGCAATTGCAACAAGCGCTGGACGGCAGTATCGACAACTGGAAACCTGCACTGTACGCATATATACTTCAAGGGCTGAATGCCCTATTCGGAAAGGGGACCTTGGCCGCAGCATACATGATGCAGGCTTGCTTGTTTGCATGCGGATATGCCCTTATCGTATATTCGTTTGCCAGACGGGAAAGAGCCTACCTGTGGGCTATGCCCTTTATATTTTTATTCAATGAAAAGGGTATTGACACTAACGTGATAGGAAATGATGCGCTGTGCGCTGCGTGTTTCCTTATGTTTTTTGGGATTGTGCTTGTATGCAGGCAAGCAGCCGGAACGAAGGCAAAACGTTTCTTGTATGTACTTGCGTTTGTATTCTTGTTCGTGGGGTTTGTGATGCGCCACAATTCATTCCCCGCAGTAGTAGTCATGGCAATGTTCGCCCTGTTTCCCATCTGCAAAGGGAAAATCAAGACTTTCTGCTATGCTGTGGCACTGGCGGCAGTTTTTTCTTTTGTTAATGCATTGTTTGTTAATGTTGTTTGCAATATCCGCCCAACATACCCGCTTCGCTTCGCATATGCGGTTGACATGGTGAACATATCCATCCTCAACAACAAGTGGGAACCGTTTTGCATAGAAGAGCAGATTCGCGTTGGTGAGGAACTGCCACCACCCGCATCATATTGCCTTTTGCGGGCAGATGTATGCAATTTTTATAGCACGGGATTTAAGCCATATTACAAGGGTGCAACCAGCGAAACATTGAAATCTATCAACGATTCATATTTTAAGGGATGGCTTGAAACGGTGCGCCGCCATCCCGCACAATACGCCTTCCTCAAGGGATATTTCTTTCATCAATTCCTATTGGCGGGCAGGAGCTTGCCCCTGTTGGAATCGTTCATTGCGTCAAGGTATCCTTACGTTTCCACATACGGCGATTCCATTTGCCATAGTTGGCGTGCCTGGTGCAATTTAAGATTTGTCTTGAATTCCCTTGTCCCGCTGATTGCGTATGCAACACTTTTTATAGTTGCGCTCTATCTGCTCAGGAAGCGAGGCCGCATATCCCCGGATGCCAGGGATGCTATGTTCATGATAGGTGCCGCAGGGGCATACGTATCCACGTTTGCCATTTTTACACTATCCAGCTCGGAAGCCAGGTTTTACATCATCACGTCTTCCCTTTGCTGTATTGCTGCAATCATTCTCGCTATTAGGATTGCCGCTGTCATAATACACGGATTCCGGCATGTCGACTGACCTTCAATCAGCCCCTTCAGCAGGCAAATGCGCCGCGCATGCAGAGGCCTCCACAGAATACTTGAATATTCTGGCGGTCTTTTCCTGTTTTGCGGTTGTTTCTCTTCATTTTAACGGGATTTTTTGGACTCGCCCGGGCGGTTCCCTCTGGATCGTTTCCAATGCTATAGAAAGCTTCTTTTATTTTGCAGTTCCGGTGTTTTTGATGATTTCTGGAATTACTTTGATGGAGTACAGGCAGCGCTATACCACAAAGGAATATTTCATCAAGCGCTTCAAGCGTACGGTAGTCCCCTTCATTATTTGGTCTATAATCGCCTATTTTTGGGTTTCAATCCGTTCCGGTCATTTTTGCCTGTCACCTCTCTACATTATTGAAGGTATACTGTTTTGCCGTTTCCAGAACATATACTGGTTTTTTATTCCGTTGTTCGCCATCTACCTCAGCATTCCGGTGCTAAGCTTATTGAAAGAGAAGGTGAAAAGCTTCTCATACATGGTGCTGTGTGTTTTTATAACTGTCAGCCTGGGCGATGTGCTTGAAGCAATGGGGATTGAAGTGGTCCCTGAACAGTTGCACCTTCCTATATGCGGGGGTTACCTTATCTACCCGCTTCTGGGGTATGCTCTTCACCATCAACATATTGGTGTTAAAGGAAGAATTGCGATTTATCTAGTGGGAATGCTGGCAGCCGTTGCGCATTTTCACGTAACGGCTTGTATCCCGCCTGATGATGGGAGTATCAATCTGTTGCTGAAAGGCTATTTAAAGTTCCCGGCAGTTTTGTATGCCGCCGCTGTCATGGTATTTGTTAAATACAACGCGCATCGCATATTGGACAAAATGCGGCTGCGCAAAATTGTTGATTTTGTTAAACCTACAACTCTAAGCATATACCTTGTGCATATATATGCATACCATTTTTTGTGCAGCCGCATCATCGATAATGCGGCTCCCTTCCAGTACATGTCAGGAGCCGTAGTCTCGTTTTTTGCAATTGCCTGTATTGTGAGGTTTCTGCAACGTATGCCCTGGGGGCGGCATATTTTTCCATAAGGGAGCCGACTTGTAACCAGCAGCCCTGCAGACAGGTGTGGTATAGGCAGGGGTGCCTACAGGCGGCACTCCTTGGCGGGGGCGGCTTGCGGCAGGGTGAGGCTGCCCGGTCTCCGGCGCGCCGATGAAGATGTAGTTCTTGCGGCCTGCGGTGACGGGGTGCACGGCGCGCTCCACGGTGTTGTTGTCGATGGGCAGGCCGGGGTTTGCGAGCCAGCTTTTGAGCGTGTCGCGGCGCTTGGGGGCATAGTCTATCGCCTCCCGGAGCTTGTTGAGCGGGGGATTGGCGGTGTCTGCGAGCTTGCCTTGCAGTTTTTGGAAGAGGTTTTCGACGATTTGGGCTGCCGTTTCCTTGCGTGTGCGCAGGATCTCGCCGGGCGGGGCCTTGCCCTCGCGCAGCAGGGTGTCCAGCGCGGCGGCGGCGCGCGATTCGCTCCAAAGGTAGAGGGAGGACGCGGTGTCGGCGCTGCTCATGACCCACATGTAGCCGTTTTTGTTGGCTCCCTTGAGGCGGCGCACGGGTGTCTCGTCCACATGCAGTGCGGGTGATTCGAGCAGTTCCGCGTGCATGGTGCGGTAGAAGTCGAAGACGACCTCCTCCTCGCCTGCGGGGGCTGCGGCGCGCAGGGGAGCGCCCCGCCCGTCCTTGCGCACATACGCGGGGCGGAGGTAGACGTGCAGCATGGTGTGGGCTGGCACGAACTCCAGGCGTTGCGAGGTTTGCACCTCCTTTTCCTCAAGGCGCACGCAGGCGTCGGGGGCGGCGAGCACCTCGTTGGGCACAAGCTCGTGCTCCACCACGCGGGTGATGTCCGCCCCGAGGCGGCGCGTGCGCTTGCACGGGGCGGCAGGCTTCTCCTCTGCGTTTTGCTCCTTGAGCATGTCTATCACTTCGGCCTGCGCGTCAAATCCGCAGCAAGCGGCGGCGCGAACCGGAGGCGTCACCTCTCGTACCACGCCTTGCGCATCCCCTGCCGCAACTCGATGCCCTCCAGCAGAAGCCCGAACACCGAGGGCTGGATGCCCTCCCACGCGCTCTCCCCCGGGCTTGCCTCGCGCGGCCAGCTGAACGTGCCGCGCTCCAGCCGCTTGCTGAACATGCACAGCCCCGTGCCGTCGAACCACACCGTGCGCAGCAACGTGAGCGGCCGGTTTGCGAACGCGTAGTGCGCGCCCTCCCGAACGCTGCACCCGCTGCCCGCTATCAATCCCTTAAGGCTGTACGCGCCCAGGCGCATGTCCGCGGGCTCCTTGTGTATGTTGATGATGGTCGTATGCGATAATGTAAACATAGGCCTCCATTATCGCCCGCTCTGCAATAAGGGTTTTCCTTTAATGCTTACGCCGACTTCCACTCGTTTGCTAGCTGTGGTTGCGGTGATTCAGGGCATCCATTTCTCCAAGGCGGTGGGAGCGGGCGATGGCGCCTGCCACATAGTCGAGCGACAGGTGCACGGCATCCGGAAGCGGGTGGCCGAGCGCGAGGTATGAGGTTACGGCGCTGGAGAGGGTGCAGCCTGTGCCGTGGGTGGAGATGCCCACCGTGCGCGGGTGGCTGTGCAGGATGGGTTCCGCGTTTGGCTGCACCAGGATATCCGTGCAGGTGGCACCGCCCAGGTGGCCGCCCTTGGCGAGCACGGCACAGCCGAAGCGCGTGCAGAGCTGCTGTGCCACGGCGGCCATTTCTTCTACGGTGCGCAGTGTTTCCGTGCCGCAGAGCTTCTGCAGCTCGTCCATGTTGGGTGTAAGCAGGGTGGTGCGCGGCAGGAGAAGCCTTTCGTACACGGCTACGGCTTCCTCCAGCATGAGCGCTTCACCTGCGGTGGCTATCATCACGGGGTCCACCACCAGCGGGCCGGTGTAGCCGGCGAGCTCCGCCGCCACGGCCTCCACTATCTGCGGGGAGTAGAGCATGCCGGTCTTGATGCCCTGCACGGGGAAGGACTGCAGGCAGAGGCGCACCTGCGCCGCCACGAACTCCGGCTCCATGGGGACGATGCCCTCCACTTTGCCCGGCACCTCGTTCACCACGCAGGTGACAGCGGTGAGCGGGTAGCAGCCCAGGGCGAACCCGGTTTTCAAATCTGCCTGCAAACCGGCGCCGGCGGAGCAGTCCGACCCGGCGATGCTGAGGATGACCGGTGGCATGGCGTATCAGAGAAGAGCCTGTTCCAGCGCGTATGCGGCGGAGAGCAGGGCGGTTTCTTGGAAATGCGGGGCGAGCAGCTGCACACCGGTGGGCAGGTCTCCCGCCGCCTTGCACGGCACGGAGATGCCGGGGAGCCCCGCCAGGTTGGCAGGTATGGTGTAGATGTCCGCCAGATACGTCTGCAGCGGGGTGAGGTCTGCATCAAAGAGCTTGGGTGCGGGTGTGGGTGTGGTGGGCCCCAGGATGAAATCCACCTTGCCGAACGCATCCGCGAAGTCCTTGGCCACCAGCGCGCGCACTTTTTGGGCGCGGGCGTAGTAGGCATCGTAGAAGCCGCTGGAGAGCACGTAGGTGCCCAGGATGATGCGGCGTTTCACCTCGTCTCCGAAACCCTCTGCGCGGGTGCGGCTGTACAGGTCGTCCAACCCGCCGGGAATTTCCGTGCGGTGGCCGTAGCGCACGCCGTCGAAGCGGGAAAGGTTGGATGATGCCTCCGCGCATGCGATGATGTAGTAGGAGGCCACCACGGCCTCTGCGTGCGGCAGGGAGATTTCCTCCACCTCCGCGCCCAGTGCGGTGAGGGTTTTCACGGCGCGGTCCACGCCTGCCTGCACGGCGGCATCATTGCCTTGGGAAAGGTATTCCTTGGGCAGGCCTATGCGCTTGCCCTTGATGCTGTGCCCCAACTGCGCGGAGAAATCCTCCGCAGTCCGCGTGGAGCTGGTGGAGTCCTTGGCATCATGCCCGCAAAGGGCGGTCAGCAGCAGTGCGGCATCCTCCACGTTTTGGGTGATGGGGCCGATCTGGTCAAGCGATGATGCAAAGGCCACCAGCCCGTAGCGGGAGATGCGGCCGTAGGTGGGTTTCATGCCCACAATGCCGCAGTGGGAGGCCGGCTGGCGGATGGAGCCGCCCGTGTCCGACCCCAGCGCGGCAATGGCGATACCGCCGGCCACGGCGGCTGCGGAGCCGCTGGAGGAGCCGCCGGGCACGCGCTCCGTATCCACGGGGTTGCGCGTGGGGCCGAATGCGGAATTCTCACCGGCGGAGCCCATGGCGAATTCATCCATGTTTGTGCGGCCGAAGGGGATGGCGCCCGCAGCGCGCAGGCGGCTCACGGCCGTGGCGTCATACGGCGAAACAAAGTTTTCCAGCATGCGGGAGGCGCAGCGCGTGGGTTCTCCCTGAATGCAGATGTTGTCCTTCACGGCAATGGGGATGCCGCCCAGGGGCTTGGAGAGGTCCGCCTGCGCTGCCTGTGCAAGCGCGGCCTCCCTGTTCCAGGAAAGGTAGGCGTTGAGCGCGGGGTTCTCTTTCTCCATGGCGGCGGCGAGCCTCTCCACAAGCTCTGCGGGGCTCACGGCGCCTTGCGCCATCTGGCGCTTCCAGTGTGATATGCTTCCAAACAACATGGCTTTCGGCGGGTGCGGGTTAATGTGCGGATTCCACCACCTTGGGCACGCGGAACTGCCCGTCCTGCGCCTGCGGTGCATTCTGCACGGCAGCGGCGTTGCTCAAACTCTCCCCCGGCTCGTCCCGCCGCAGGGCATCGTACACCGGGAGCGGGTGGTACATGGGTTCCACGCCCTCCACATCCCACTTGTTCAGCTGCTGCACATAGCCGAGCACCTGGTTGAGGTCGCGCGTGAAACGCGTCTCCTCCTCCGGCGTGAGCTCAATTTTGGCGAGCCCCGCTATGTACGCTACATCAATCAGGTTTTCCGTTTCCATGGTATTGCTTGATGCCGCATCAGCCCTGCGCCAGCACATAGACGATGAGGCGGTAGATACCATAGATGGATGCCACCAAAATGGCAAGCAAAAACAGGCTTTCCGCAGGATTGCTGCGCGTTGCCCTTCCCGTGACCACGCGCGTGCGGCGCTGCCGCCGCGCCTCCACCACATCCTCCGGCGGGGGCAGCGTGTCTGCGGAATGCAGGCGGTATTCCGCGCTGCGGTATGCGGTGTCTCGCCAGAGCTCGCGGCTCTCCTGGCGCAAGCGCTCGCGGTATCCGCGGCTCGCCTTGAGCCGCTCTATGGCAGTTCCTTTTTTCATGGCGCAGTAACGTACAGGTAAATCAACCAGGTGACCAGCAGAAGCAGGAATAGCGGCAGGTGGAAGGCCAGCCCGCGCAGCAGTTCATCGCGCGCGGCGGTCCAGTTGAACCCCTGCTTTTCCTCTACTCCCGGCTTGTGCCGGAAGATGTCTGTGTGAAGGTACTTGTGCCCGTCCACATACACCTCGTTGAAATCGTTTTCGGCATTCTCCAGCTTGGGCAGCGCCTCCTGCAGGCGTTCGCGCAGGCCTTCGTTGCTCCAGTTTGCCGGCTGCAGGGCGGAAAGTATCTGCAGGTGCTTCTTGAGGCATTCGCATGCCTGCTCCACCTCCTGCTGCTCCCGGTCCATGGATTCCAGCTCCTTTTCAAACCGCCGCACCGCGTTGTGGATTTTCAGGCCAATCTCATTCAGCCCTTCCGTGAACAGGGCCTTTTGCTCGTTGTTCTGCATGAGCTGACGCCTCTGCTGCTCCAGTTGCACCTTGCGGCTCTCGTAGAATTCCATCTGCTGGCGCGCCCTCTCCATCTCCTCCAGCGCGCGCTCCGGAGAGTGCATCTCCCCGTCCGCTGTCTTTGGATTCAGCTCCATCTGGCGGTATGGCGGCTCTTGTCTCATGCCTGTTTAACGCTTTCCCTTTGCGGTTGTTTAGGGAAAGTTAATCATATAAGGCTGAAATGTCAATGAATTTATCTAACTTTTCTTAAAAAATGCACTCATGTCCCCAAAAAGAGGCGGAGACAACCGGGAAAAGGCTGCCTCCGCCGGGAGTACGGGTGGCGGGAATCGAACCCGCGTTACATGCTTGGGAAGCACGTGTCCTGCCACTGAACGACACCCGCGGCAAGTGCTGAACACAATATACGGAGGGAGCGGGAAATAGTCAAGAAAAATATTTTTGAGGCATATTGAAGAAATTTGCTTGCCAAAATGCATGAAGTGATGCTAACATGCGCCCGACAAGCGCGGGCATAGCTTAATGGTAAAGCTCCAGCCTTCCAAGCTGATTATGCGGGTTCGATTCCCGCTGCCCGCTTCCCTTCCACCACAAATCGTAAACAACCATGAAGACAAATACCATCTTGATGACGGCTCTTGCTGCCGCAATTGTGGGCATGCCGACCGTTTCTGCCCAGGTGCAGACCGATGCTGTTGTGCAAACCGCCTACAAGACCGCCCAAGTAACTCCCGCAAATGCCGCAGAGGTTTTCAAGAACGCCATGAGCCAGCGCGCAAGCTGGTCCAAAGCCGATGTGTACAGTGTGTACAACGCCGTGCTGATGGGTGCCAACCTCAAGGGCTCCTTTACCAAGGACTGGGAGAGCTACACCAAGGGAATCAACCAGCAGGACCCGGGAGTGAAGCTTATCGTTGCGCTCAAAGAAGTGTGCGACAAGATGCCCGCCGACACCTTCAACGCTGTGGTGAGCCAGCTGTCGAACGATGCGAACGGTGTGAACAATCTGGCGGAACACGCTTCCCTCAATCAGCAGGGCGTGAATACCAACGGCCCCGTCGGTATCTGCAACACCCCCAAGCGCGATCCGCGCCCGCACCCGACCCCGGTGACCCCGGAGCCGATTTCCCCGCAGAACTAAGCCCGGCCCCGGGAAGTCACCCAACGTGCGGCAACCATGAGGTCGATTTTTCTTAAAAGCCTTTGCCTGCTCGCCTTTGCAGCAGGCGAAGGCTTGGCTCTTTCCCTTTACGACACGGCTCCTGCCATCGGTTTGCCGGAGTCTCAGGCTCTCAAGTACACATTGTCGGCCAATGTGGGTTATGACGACAACATCAACTCATCATCGGATACCAAGACCAAGTCGGAACATGTGGGTGCATCGTTGGGCGCGTCGTATTCGGATTTCGAATCGACCACAAAGAAGCATTTCAGCGCCAACTTGGGAGCCACCTACTATTTCAAGCAGGCATACAGCACGAATAAACAGTGGTTCTCCAACAACAGCATCAGCGCAGGTTTGACCCACAACTTCAGCGACCGCTGCACATACAGCCTGAACGCTTCCCTGCGCTACCAGCCGGAGCCCGACTACTCCAACGGCATTTCTGCCTCCCGCGCTCAGGGAGACTGCATCAACTGGTCGTTGAGCAATGCCGTCACCAGATCCATCGATTCCCGCTGGAGTTGGACCTTGAATGCATCGACCAGTGGCAACTACTATGCGGAAAAGGAGTATGAGTACGATGACCGTCAGTATATCAACACCGGCGCTAGCCTGAATGTTCGCACTTCTGAGCTTGTATCGTACAGTTTGAACTGCTCTTATCGCTGGGACTTCAAGAAGAGCCGCTACGGACACAATTCCAACAACCTGTACCTTACCGTGAGCACCAATCGCTCACTCACGCCTTATTCCAGCATGAACATGAGCCTTGGCGTGCAGGAAAAATTCATTAGCGGCAAGCGCATTTGGACTCCCTCCCTCCGCGCCGGGTACAACCGCAAGGTGGTAGAGGGCCTGAGCATAAACTTCTATGCATCGCTGGACAACGAAAACGTGAACACGTACCGGGGGATGGTCGGCAGCTACTTGTCCAATCCCGCTTGGCGCGTGGGCTTTAACGCTTCGTACACATGGACGCCGGATGTTTCCCTCTCATTCGGTTGTTCCTACTACACTAGCAATTACAGCAGAGGCGAAGGCGGCATGAGCAGTTACAGAACCTCCACCGTCACGCCCAATGTAGGAATTAGTTTCCGCATGACGGACAAGATCCGCGGCAATCTTCACTATACCTACACCCTGAGCGATTCCTCTTATGGCTACTACGCTTCCAGGGGGCGGAGATACAATAGGAACAACATAGTCTTCAGCACATCATACTCCTTCTAGTAAAGCGAGGCGCGCGACTCTCCCGCAAGCTCCTCAACCCATGATGATATAATCGATATGACATCCAATACAGCCCAGCAGCAACAAGGCGGCGAGGCCATGCTGCACGCACAGGATTACCTGCAAGTCCTTAAATCCCGCTGGAAGGAAGCGTTGCTTGTTTTCCTTCTGGTTTTTGTCAGCTGTGCCGTTATCACCAAGATGACCACGCCGAGCTATACCAGCGCGATGACGGCGGAGGTGATGCCCCCGCGCGAAATTATCAACGTGGCCAACAACGGCATGAACCCCATCAATGCGGTGATGAGTGAAACCGGATCGTACATGCAGACGCAGTTCGAGATTATGGTTTCCCAGCAGAACCTGATTGCCATTGCCAACAAATTGGACCTGCCGAACGAATGGAAGACCGATGAAGTTTCCGCAGCAGGCATGCTTTCCGGCATGATTAGAATCATGCCGCGCAAGAACACCAACCTTGTGGATATCTCTGTGAGCAATTCCGATCCGCGTGTTGCCCAACAGATATGCCAGGCTGTGGTGGATTGCTACAAGGAGCTGCGCGAGGAAAAGGAGAACGCCGTTATCAACGAGGCTATCAACAAGCGCTATGAGGTGCTTCGTTCCCGCCAAGACGAACTGGAGCGCAAGGCTGATGTCGTGCGCCAGTTCATCCGTACAGGGCGCTATATCGCCAATATATGGAATGAAGACGGGCGCGGCACTCCTCAATCTACAGGCGGAGAGGAGCAGGCGCTTCAGAAGCTCAGCGAGCAAAGGTTGGCGCTCGAATCCGAGATTGCAAACATGATGGTTCACATTGACAAGCTGCAGAACCTGAAAGATGAGGAGCTGCTCAGCTATGTCACCCGCACAGGGTTGCTGACTGCGGAGTCATACTGCTCAGCCAAAGTCCGTGAGCTCAACTCCCAATTCAACAAGGAGAATGACGAGCGCGACAAAATGCTACTGATGGGTTATGGCGAGCGGCACCCGGTGCTGGTGCGCTTGCAGGAGCAGCACAACAGCACCCGCGAACAACTGTACGCGGAATTGCTCGGTATGCGTGATGCGATGGTGGACCAGCTTGATGTCAAGAAGGCGGAAAGCGCCAATTTGACCCAGCGCTACGAGGAAGCCAAGAAACAGCTCAAGGACAAAACCTTGGAAGACCAGAAGGTCAAGGCTGCACTTCAGGAGTACGCTGCTGAGAAAGCGCGTTTCGACAAGTTGGAGAACGACTATATTGCGGATAAGATGCGCATGCTCGCCCCCCGCACCTGCATGGAGGTATACAGCCGCCCCGGCGTGGCCAGCGTACCCACCAGCCCCAACTACAGGCTCAACCTCATCGTAGGCGCGGTCATCGGCGGTATTCTGGGTATCATCGTTGCATTTGTCTTTGATTACTTCGACACTTCCATCAAGACGCTCGAAGACGCTGAGCGTGGCTTGGGGCTTCCCGTGCTGGGCGTGATTCCGCAAGACGCCGGTTTGCTGATTCTGCAGGGCAACTCCAGCCCGGACGCTGAAGCGTACCGAATCCTGCGCACAAATATCGAGCTTAAGAAATCCCTCTACAAGGCAACAACCTTTGCCATGGTGTCCTCCAACGCCGGCGAGGGTAAGACGACCACGCTGAGCAATCTGGCGTATGTGTTCGCTCAAGCGGGTTACAGCACGCTGATGGTGGATGCCGACTTGCGCCGTCCCCGTTTGGCCCGCTATGCAGAATTGAAGAGTGACGTGGGCCTTTCCAACTATCTGGCAGGAACCAAGGAACTCAAGGAGGTGATTTTCCAGACGAGTGTTCCAAACCTCTACCTGATGCCCAGTGGCCCCATACCCGCAGACCCCAGCGGAATGATTGGCTCTTTCCGCATGGAGCAGCTTATTGCGGAAGTTTCCAAGCGCTTCGATGTGGTACTGTTCGACTCGCCGCCTGTTCTGGGTGTGAGTGATGCCTCTCTGCTGGTGAGCAAGGCGGATGCCACTTTGCTGGTGCTGCAGCCCCGCAAGATGCCGCTCAAGGCCTTGCTGCGCACCAAATCGCTTATCCAGAACGCCGGCGGCCAGCTCATGGGCCTTATCATGAACAACGTGGACATCAGCGGTGATACGCAGTACCAGTATTACACCACCTATTACTCATACTACAGTAACGACCGCAAGCGCAAGGAGCCCGTCACTCCAGGTTTGGTGGCGGCCCGCCGTGCAGAAAAGGATGGTGATACGGAA
Organism: Akkermansia sp.; assembly: GCA_045616565.1. Taxonomy (GTDB): domain Bacteria; phylum Verrucomicrobiota; class Verrucomicrobiia; order Verrucomicrobiales; family Akkermansiaceae; genus Akkermansia. The sequence continues at coordinate 24,736 of JAZLHB010000144.1, forward strand.
AAATTTGTCTCATCCCCGGCGGATAACAGCACCTCTTCGGAGGATTCCGGTGATATCTATTAACGCTCTAGAACCATGAAAAGATTTAGTACATTGATTGTGGGCCTTGTTGTTTCCCTGCTTTTTGCCACGCATGCCTGTGCGCAGAATGCGGCCTCGGAACCGCGCGCCGTCAAGGGTGGTGCAGTGAACATTGTTTTCAAAAACATCCCGAGCGAGGATGCCAATAATGTCAATGGCAAGTATACCGTGAACCGCGGCGACGGAACCATTCAGCTGCCCTATCTTTCCGGGCGTACTTCGGTGGTCGGTAAAACTGCAAGGGATATCGAGGGAATTGTCCGCACTCAGTATATTTCTCAAAAAATATACAAGGACCCGATTGTTCAAGTCACTTTGGGCTCCACGGACCAAGCGGAACTTGACCGCCGCTATGTTCAGGTGACAGGTTATGTGGGCGCCAAGAAGAATCTTCCCTACCGGGAGGGCATGACCCTGATAGAGGTCTTGCTGGACTGCGGCGACTTGTCGGATTTCGGCTCCCGCTACATCCAGATTACCCGCAAGGGAGTGACGCGCAAGTACGACTACTTCAGCGCCAAGGACCGCAGCATTGAGATATATCCCGGTGATATCATCTTTGTGCCGCGGCGCTCGATGTTTGAATCGCGCCCGAGCACGGTCGGTCCCTAGTTGTGCCATTCTTTTCCCAGGCTCCGGTCTTTTACAGGCCGGAGCCTGTTTTGTATACCAACCTTCTATGCAGCACAAGGAAAACAGCGAACAGGCAACATTGCTTGTAGACAATTCCAACTCGCGAACCAAGTTTGCCTTGGCCGTGCGGGCGGGTGGAGAAGAGTTCAAGGTTCGCACCATGGCAACGGAGGAGCTTGCTCCTGCCGCGGTTCAGCACCTCTTGCATGATTGGAAGTATGGACACGTTTGCTTGAGCTCCGTAGTGCCGGCAGCGTGCGAGGTGCTGCTGAACTCCTTTGCCGGGAAACAGGTGTTCAGAGTGAGTACCGCGCTTGCTCCTGCGGTTTTTTCCGAGTACAGGGGAGCAACCACTTTGGGGGAGGATCGAATCGCCAATGTGCTGGCTGTCGCAGAAATGGCTTCCCGTCCCGTGGTGGCGGTGGATATGGGTACTGCTGTCACTTTCGATGTGGTGTGCCCCGGCCCCCAATTTATGGGGGGGATCATAGCCCCGGGCTTGCAGATGATGGCGGATGCCCTGCATGGCGGCACTTCCCTGCTTCCGGCGTTGAAAATGGTCGGCGTGCCTGTCAGACGCATCGGGGGGAATACGGAAGATGCCATGCAGGCCGGTGTGTGGCTGGCTTTTTGCGGTATGGTAAGGGAAACGTTGCAGTCTCTGGCGCAGGAGCTGGGTGCGCGCCCGTACGTCGTGGCCACAGGCGGCAATGCAGCAGCTGCCCTTTCCCTTATTCCGGAGCTGGATGCCGTGGACGAGCACCTTACGCTGCGCGGCATTGCCAAGGCGGCAGCCCTTTCCCACCAGTTTTTTTCAAAACATTGAGAATTTTTGTTGCATGCCGCGCGCGATGCGCGTACAATAAGGCTACATTAACTGTCACTTCTACATATGTCAGACAACATTGAATCTCAAGTTAAGGAAATTATCGCCACCCAGCTGAGCGTTGAACCGGAGAAAGTCACCTCTGAAGCCAAGTTCATTGAGGATTTGGGGGCGGATTCCCTGGATATCGTTGAACTCGTCATGGCCTTTGAGGACAAGTTCTCCGTTGAAGTGCCGGATGAGGACACGGAGAAGCTCAAGTCCGTCAAGGACGTTGTAGACTACATTGAGCAGCACAAGGCTTAACCGGCCCGGCAGGTCCCTTTCTCGGGCGGTTCCTCCTTGCGGTGGGACCGCTCTTTTTCTGAACAGGCAGAATCACCATGAACGGTATGGATATGTCATACGCCATGAGCAACACCCAGGTGTTGTATGTGCCTGACCGCCGCATAGACACTTTCGGAGAAACCCGCTTCAACTACCGCTTGGTATCCGAGCCCATGGATGAGGTGGGAGTCACGCGCGTGCGTGCCGGATGGGTGGAGGCGCGCCGGCCGCGCATTGTGCGCCCGGCAGACATGGCTGCTGCCGAGATGGAGGGTTTTACCCCGGATGCCGCGCGTTTCTTTGATTGGTTGCGGGAAAACGCCGGCCGTTCCCTGGCGCTTTTCAAGTACGGTTTCATGTTCAGCCGTTCGGAAGTGACCTCGGAAATGGTGCATGAAGACCTGCGCACGGTGTCCGACCGCGTGGTGCGGGAAGCCTTGGAATCCGGGGACAGCTACCGCGCTGTTATCCGGGGCGTGGATGACGCGTGGGAGGTTTCCCTGTTGCGCTTTATGTTGGAAATGATAGAACAATCCCATGAAATCAACACTTTCGATTTTCGCCGCCGCGGTCTTATTTAGCACACTGTGCACAGTATGTGCCGCAGAGCGGTATTCCCTGTGGCCGCGCCGTCCGGCAGAGCTTGAGCAGGCGCGCCGCCTGCTCAAGGAACACAAGGCGGAGGAAGCTGTGCAGCTGTTGCAACCCCTCATGGCAAAGGAGGGCATTGCGGGGCGGGAAGCCCGGCAAATTGCGGGGGCTGCAAACGTGCCTCTCTACCTTTCCCGCAGGCATCCCTCTGCTGCCGTGTACACCGTGCGCCGTGGGGATCATCTGGCCAAGGTGGCTTCTTCGCTGCGCTGCCCGTACGAACTCATGATGCTGCTCAACGGCTTGGTTGACCCCTCCGCTATTCATGTGGGCCAAAAATTGGTCTATGTGCCCATGCGCCAACAGGTGGAAATCAATCTGCCCCGCAGGGAAATTTCCGTCTGGGACGGCTCGGTGCTCGTGGCGTCGTACAATATTGGGACGGTTACAGGAATTTCCGGTGCAGCGCCTGAAGAAGACACCAAGGTAACCCGTAGGGAGGGATATGTGGATGGAGGCAAGGTACCGGCGCATTCCCCGCTTATGGTATCCGCCAACCGCACCCTGGAACTCGGCAATGAAATAGCCCTGTTGCCGGTAGGAAAAAGCGCAGGCAAGGCCCTCCTTATGCAGCAAGCGGATTTAAACGAGCTTGCCTTGCTGGTGATTGAAGGCACTCCCGTGCACATCACGTACACGGCCGCAGATATACCGGAGGCGGTGCAGCCGCGTACATAACCGCGTCACGCTGCATAAAAAAGCTTTCCATGCATCCAACTGTTTGCTACAATGCCGCGCGAACGGGAGTTTGATATGAAAGACAAGGTAAAGGATAATGCGGTGCGCAGAATGACAGGGGCCCAGGCTTTGGTGCATTGCTTGGTGCGCGAGGGCGTGGATGTGGTGTTTGCCTATCCCGGCGGTGCCAGTCTCCCCATGCAGCAGGCCCTGAGCCATGAACCCGCCATCCGCACGATTTTACCCCGCCATGAGCAGGGGGGGGCCTTTGCTGCAGAGGGCTATGGCCGCATTACCGGGAAAGTGGGCGTCTGTATGTCCACCTCTGGTCCTGGAGCCACCAATATGGTGACTCCCATCGCAGACGCATGCATGGATTCCATACCCATGGTGGCCATTACCGCGCAGGTGGGGTGCAGTATGATTGGAACATCCGCCTTTCAGGAAACGGATGTCTTCGGCATGACCGCTCCCCTGGTGAAACACAGCTACTTGATCACGCGGGTGGAGGATATCCCCCGTATTGTCAAGGAGGCTTTCTTTTTGGCGAGGACGGGCCGCCCCGGCCCGGTGTTGATTGATGTCCCGAAAAATGTGCAGGAGGCTCTCTTTGAGCCGGATTTTGACGTGCCCATGGATCTGCCGGGATATTGCCCGGAAATACCGCTTCCCACCAAAGCTCTCGATGAGGCCCTGCCAATCATATTGAAAGCTCAGAGGCCTGCCATCTATGCCGGTGGCGGCGTAGTGATAGCCGATGCAGCGAATGAACTGCGCGAATTCGCCGAGCGCACTCAGATTCCCGTGGCCAACACGCTTACCGCAATCGGAGCCATGCCTGCTTCCCATCCGCTGGCTTTGCACATGCTGGGTATGCATGGTTCCGTGTGTGCCAACAACACTGTGAACGAGGCGGATGTGGTCCTGGCCATCGGCGCGCGCTTTGACGACCGTGTAACCGGGGCTGTGAACGGTTTCTGCAAGCATGCGAAAATCATCCATGTGGATTTCGATGCCGTGGAACTCGGTAAGAACAAGCGTGTGGACAAGGAGATACGCGCAGATGCCAAGCAGGCGCTGCAGTATTGGAACAGCAAACTGGAGGAACAGGGAATCCATGTTCGCCCCTATGCGCTTGAGAACAGGCCCGCTTGGTTCGGCATGATTGATACTTGGAAGCAACAGTACCCGATGGCATACGAGCGCCGCGAGCATGAGATAGTGCCTCCCCAAGTGATAGAAGAATTGTACAGCCAGCTCAAGGATGAGGATGCCATCATCTGCACCGGGGTGGGGCAGCACCAGATGTTTACCGCCCAGTTCTATAAATTTGAGCAGCCGCGCCGTCTCTCTACATCCGGAGGGCTCGGTTCCATGGGATACGGCTTGCCGGCTGCCATGGGCGCTCATGTAGCCTGCCCGGAAAAACAAGTTGTCAACATAGACGGTGACGGTTCGTTCCTCATGAATGTTCAAGAGCTGGCCACCATCCATACAGAGCACATGCCCATCAAGAGCATCATCTTGGATAACCAGCATCTTGGAATGGTGGTACAGTGGGAGGATTTGAAGTACGCCTCCAACCGCGCCAACACATTTTTGGCGGATCCGTCCAAAGAGTACGATCCCACGCACAAGCAGGAAGGGCTGCTCTACCCCAATTTCCCCGTACTGTGTGCCGGCTTCGGGGTAAAGTGCGAGCGTGTGACGGAACCGGAGGAGCTTCCCGCCGCCATACGCCGTATGCTGGATGCCAAGGAAGCGTATGTGCTGGATGTGATGGTGCCGCATGATGTGCATGTGTTGCCGCTTATTCCCGGCGGCATGACATACCGAGATGTGGTGCTGGAACGCGTGGCCGGCGACGGCAAGGGACGCCCTCTTTCGGATTTGGGAAAGGAAATCCCATCAGCCCTGTAGGCTGAACAATACAGCAAGAAGCTTTAAGAATGAATGCCGCAGCCATCAGGAATGCCGTTGTAGCCATTGTTCTGGTGCTATTGTGTATTCTCATCGGCTCATATGCGGCGGAGGATAAAAAGATACCCGTATTTATCATTGCGGGTATTGTGGGCTTTGTTTTCATGCTCATTCTGGGCAAGAAAACATGGGCTCTCCTCTATTTGCTGCCGCCGCTGGTTTCTTTCCTTCCTCTTGGTATATTGTCAAAGCTTCCAGCGGGCTTTTTGATTGCTGGGTTTGTATTGGCATACTGGAGCCTGATGTGGGTGATGGGCTACGTTCGTTTCAAATGGCGCGCACTCCCCGCCATGGACTCCATCACGCTTGTCCTTTTCCTCTATTACGTGCTTACATTCTACTGGCATCCTGTGTCTATTAACGCCTTGGGTATCGAGGTCGATTATGTGGGAGGTAAGGAGTATGTGTGGTGCTTTTTGATGGCCATTTATTATGTAACACTCAGCTGCGTCCCCTGCACATACGATGAATTATATAACGTCCTGCGTAAAACCATGTGGATTGTGGTGGGCGCCACAGTCTTTTCGGCCGTGTCCGGGATGTTCGGCCTTGTTTCGGCCGGTGGCCTGGCGGGCGCGGGAGCGGAAATGGGAAACACGCGTTTCTCCCTGTTTTCCGAGCTTGGCGTGGCGATGTTTCTCATTTTTTACAGCAAGAAAACGTTTCATGAAATATTGGCATCGCCCAAATATATCGTTATCCTCCTACTGTGTTGCGCTTCCGTGGTGATTTCCGGCTGGCGAGAGAAATTGGTAATGTTTGGGGCCATAGGGCTTGCTTTAAGCTACATTAAGAGAGAAATATTCTACGTCCTCTTTTTTGGTGCGGCCTCTTATGGATGCCTGCTGTATTTGAGCCAGGAGAAAGTGGTGGAGGAGCATTTCCCGTTTGGTATGCAGAGAACCCTGTCCATTTTCCCTGGTGTGAAAATCAGGGAAGATGTGCGGTATGAAACGGAACACTCTTCTGAGTGGCGCAAGGTTATGTGGCGTTGGGCCCTTGACCCACGCACAGGATACATCCAAGATTATGTGTGGGGGGATGGTTTCGGCCAGGCTGTATCGGATTTGAACCGATACAACGTGTCGCTGATGCGCGGCAGCGCCCGGTTTGGTGACCAAGAGGATTTTGCCAGCACGGGAACCTGGCACAACGGCCCTATCATGGCGGTTCACCGCACGGGCATGGTGGGATTGGGCATGATTACAATAGTGTTCCTGTATGGTTCATTTCTTATTGTGAGAGTGTGCCGCGCCTACAGGGGGACACCCATGTTTACGCTGTCAGTCCTCTTCCTTTGCAAGTTTTATGGAGATATTGCGCACTTTTACATCTCCGCCGGAACAATTCACCATTTCTTTGACGATTTTGTGTATCTGGGTTTGGCAAAGGTGCTGTATTGCGTGGGACGAGAGGAAGGCATCATCGTCCCGGTGTTCTCCAAGAATCGTTACAATCCCATGCTGATAGCGGAGCTGCAGCGCCACGAGCTGGTGACTCGCGGTGTGGAAGAGGGCTTGGGCGCGCGGGCCCGCCGCTGAGGGCTTTTCCCCGTTGTCATCTCCCGTCGGCAAAAAGAACACCCGCAGATTTTCATCTGCGGGTTTCCTTTGAATAATTGCGATTCTGTTGTGGCTTCTAACGCCACCCTGTGCTTAGTGGCGCAGGGAAAGGCGGGTGAGAAGGTCCTTGTACAGCTCCGGCTTGGTGCGCTTGGCGTAATCCAGCAGCTTGCGGCGCTTGGCCACCATCATCAGCAGGCCGCGGCGGGAAGCGTGGTCGTGCTTGTGCTCCGCCAGGTGCTGGGTGAGGTGGGCAATGCGCTTGGTAAGCACTGCCACCTGGAAGCCGGTGGAACCGGAATCCTTCTCATTGACCTTGAAGTCATTTACATTGATTTCGCTCATAATGTTGTATCTCTTGTTAGTGGTTGATTTCGTGGCTGCGGCAATCGACCGACAAGGTGGGGGGATGATAGCACCAAATCCCGGGGATGCAAGCCAAATCTCCCAAAAATTGGAAATAATGGCGGAAAGCGGCATGAAAGCCAGCCTTTTTCATTGACCGCCGCGCGGTTGATGCGCTATACTGGCTTCAAGCTGAAGATTACGCCCCATGGAAACCCTCGTAAACATCATAGACGCTATCACCGCGCTGCTGAAGGCGGGTGAGCTCATGCCGGATTTCTCCACTCCCCGCGGCATTTTCTGCGCCATTGCGTGGGTGTCCACCCTGTTGGCGCTGGGGTTGTTCATCATTTCCCTCTTTGCAGATGCAGATGCCGGTGCGGATGTGGGCTCGGATGCGGATGTGGGCAACGGGGACACCGGCTTCTTCTCCGTGCGTGCGCTTGTCGGCTTCCTGCTGGGATTCGGCTGGGGCGGCTTTGTGAGCATCCAGGGCAACAGCAGCATCCTGACGGCGGTGCTGGTTGGCTTGGGCGTGGGCGCGGTCATGTTCGTGATAGTGGCGGGCATGATGAAGCTCATCTACAGCTTGAAATCGGACGGCACGCTGAAGCATGATTCCCTGGTGGGGCTCACGGGCACGGTGTATGTGACCGTGCCTCCGCACGGTGAGCCGGGCGGCCAGGTGCAGATAGCGCACCCCAGCCAGCTGCTCACCATAGCCGCCGTGCAGGAGGGGGACACCCCGCTGCCGGCACAAACGCGCGTGGAGGTGGTGAAAGCCACCAGCTACCTTGTCACCGTGCGTCCCCTGTAACCTTCTTCCAACCCTGAAAACAATATGACAACAACCATCCCCCATATCCTCGCGGCCTCCGGCGGCAATGCCTCCCAGGTGGTCGCCATCGTTATCCTGGTCATCTTCCTGCTGGGCACCATTGCGTGGCTGTTCAGCCGGTACAAGAAGTGCCCGTCGGACAAGATTCTCATCGTCTACGGCAACGTGGGCGCGGGGCGTTCCGCCAAGTGTATCCACGGCGGCGCCACGTTCATTGTTCCCATGTTCCAGAGCTACGCGCTCATGGATTTGAACCCCATCAACATAGATGTGCCGCTGAAGGGGGCGCTCTCCAGCCAGAACATCCGTGTGGATGTGCCCTCATCGTTCATCGTGGGCATCAGCACGCAGCCGGAAATCATGCAGAACGCCGCCAGCCGCCTGCTCGGCCGCACGCGTGAGGACATCCGCGACCTCGCCTCTGAAATCATCATGGGCCAGATGCGCGTGGTGATTGCCTCCCTCACCATTGAGGAAATCAACGCGGACCGCGAGAAGCTCATCAAGGGCATCACAGGCGGCGTGGACGTGGAGCTCCACAAGGTGGGCCTCTACCTCATCAACGCCAACATCACGGATATCCGTGACGCCTCCGGATACATTGCCGCCCTGGGCCAGGAGGCCGCCGCGCGCGCCATCAACGATGCCATGATCAAGGTGGCGGAAGAAACCCGCCGCGGTGAAATCGGCAAGGCGGAGGCCCTGCGCGAGCAGACCGTGCAGGTGGCCATGGCAAACGCCGCCGCCGTGGAGGGCAACAACGAGGCCCAGATGAAGGTGGCGGATTCCAACGCCAAGCTCAAGGTGCGCCAGGCAGAGGCCCAGCGCGTGGCCGTGGTGGCAGAGCGTGAGCAGGCCGCCCAGGCAGAGGCCGCCGGGTACATTGCCAACCGGGAGGCGGAAATGAAGCGTGCAGAGCTTGAGCGCGCCACCCGCACCGCAGATGAAATCGTGAAGGCGGAAATCGAGAAGCGCAAGATGGAGATTGCCGCAGAAGCCGCCGCCGCCGTCCGCGTGAAGGAGGAGCAGGGCAAGGCGGATGCACTCGTCATTGCCAAGGAGGCGGAGGGTACCGCCGCCACGCGCCTTGCCAAGGGCCAGGCGGATGCCCTCCTGCTGCAGAAGAACGCAGAGAGCCAGGGCTTGGAGATGGTGGGCCGCGGCCAGGCAAGCGCCATTCAGGCCGCGCTGGAAGCCAAGGCCAAGGGCTTCAAGCTCATCGTGGATGCCGCCGGGGATGCCAAGGCAGCCTCCGGCCTGCTTGTCACGGAGCAGCTGCCCAAGATTGTGGAAACCCAGGCTTCCGCCGTGCGCAACCTTTCCTTCGACAAGGTGGTGGTCATGGGCGGCTCGGATTCCAAGTCCGGCACGGTGGGCAGCTTTGTGCAGAACCTGGTCACCGGCACCCTGCCGCTGCATGAGCTCGCCCAGAGCGTGGGCGTGGAGCTCCCGGAATACCTGGGCAAGCCCAAGGCGGAAAATGCGCCGGCCCCTAAGCAGGAGGCCAAGCCGGAATAAGCGGTTTGAAACCCCGTGCAACTTCCAAGGCCAATCCGGTGAACCGGATTGGCCTTGACTTTTCTGCTCCTCCGCGCTAGTGTCTCGCCCATGGCAGATTTGGAGCGCGTGGAGATATTCGGCATCCCGTATGTGGCGGCAAGCCTGGGGCAGGCCTGCGCCGCCTGGGCGGATGCCGCCGTGCACACGGACCGCCCGCTCCTTTCCGCTCATTCGGATGTGCATGTGCTCACCCGCATCCTGGGGGATGGGGAATACGGCGCCGGCGTGCGCGGGTTTGATTTCATCTGCCCGGACGGCATGCCCATCGTCTGGCTCATGCGCCGCAAGGGCGCGGATGCCCACCGCCTGTACGGCCCGGATGTGATGGAGATGATGTGGGACAAGGGGCGTGCCGCCCACCTGCGGCATTTCCTGCTCGGCGGCACAGAGGAGGCCGTTTCCCTGCTCAAGGAGCGCCTGGGCGCGCGTTTCCCCGGCGTGGAGGTGGCGGGGCACTTCTGCCCGCCCATGGGCGAGTGGCCGGAAGGTACGGATGCACAGATCTTTGAGGCAATCCGCAGCAGCGGCGCCAACTGCGTGTGGGTGGGTCTGGGCTGCCCCAAGCAGGAGCGCTGGCTCTTTGCCAACCGCCCCCAGCTGCCGCCCGCCATGTATTTCGGCGTGGGGGCCGCCTTCAATTTCCATGCCGGCCTGGTGAAGCAGGCCCCCGCCTGGGTGCGTTCCCACGGCCTGGAATGGCTCTACCGCATCTGCCGTGAACCACGCCGCCTCTTCATGCGCTATTGCATCCACAACTCCAAATTCCTTTGGTACTGCCTCACCAGAAAGGTGTGATGGGCAGCGGGCGTTCATGATGATTTCTTGGCACGAAAAAAACTGAGATCCGCGCAAAATTGTGCTTGACTATCTTTTGAGTGGATTGTAACCTCTCCACAGACGTGCCTTCAACGTCGCCCTAATCAAGTCTTCTATTAACAAAAACAATACCATGAAAGCGAGATTACCTAAAATGCTCCTTGCCGCCCTCCTGGCGGCTGTTTCCACAGCGTATGCCGCTGACCAGTACTATGATGGTACTTGGACAACGGATGATGTCGATATATTCGCCAACGGCGATCCCGCCAGCACCGTCAACATCGGCTACGGCGACACGACCCAAGCCTACAATGCAGACATCACGTTGAACGGCGCAAATTGCACAGGCGGCAAGCGCTTCACCACGCCCAACGCGCTGTTCATCGGCGGCCCCGGCTGGCCTCACAAGCTTTCTGAGGGCTATAAAGCTTCCCGTGGCACCCTTACTTTGGACAACGGTGCTGTGCTGGAGGTGGGTGTCCTCAATCCCGGGGTTCGCTCCGCCACCCATATCACCATGGGGTCCTGCAAGGACGCGTACTCAACTCTCAGGGTTCAGGGTGGCAGCCGGATTTCTACAGGTAGCATGGAAGTCTCCAATGGCGGGGGCAATGCCTTTGTTTATGTGGGTTCCAAGGATGGCTCCGGCAGCGGATACATCGGGTTGACCGGCGATTTGATGGTCGGCGTGGGGCAGATTGCAGGAGCCGACGGTCGTGGCGACATCCAGATTTATGACGGCAGCAGAGTGAATGTGGCCGGGGTTACCTCCATTGGTTACGCAACCGCCAACACCCCGGGCGGTGCGGGCAAGGTGCAGATTTGCAACGGCGGCACGCTCAGCACCGGGGCCCTGGAAATGGGCATCGGCCTGAAAGGCGATGACTATGCATCCGAGGGTACGATGGTGGTGGCCGGCACGCTCCATGTTACCGATAACAAGAACGCCATCCTCATCGGTATCGATGGCGGTGTGGGATTGATGTATGTGGAGCAGGGTGGTACGGCCAACCTGAACACGGCGGATATCTATCTGGGTTCCACCATTAACGAGGGCGATGGAACTTGGGGCAGAATCGATGTCTTTGGCGGCGGTTCCATCAACCACGGCGGCACCATCTATGTGGGCGATATCGATCCTGATTACGGCACGGGCTCTTTGAAGATTATGGAGGGAGCCACGGCCAAGCTGCACAACGTTGAGGTTTCCACCGGTTCCGAGATTTATGTGGACGGCGACGTGAGCGTGAACGAGACTCCTTGGGGCAAGGTGAATGCCCCGGGCATCCACCTGTACCACAATTCATCCGTCGGCGGCGCGCCCAAGGGTGAGAAGCTCACCCTCGTTTCCATCAAGGAGATTGGCGATCCCACGGCAGACATCCACATGCTCGGTGAAGGCCTGACCCTGACCAAGGGTACCACGTTCGAGGCATGCTGCGACACGCACATGAAGGTGAACGGGGATGCCTTCCTCAAGTTCGGCGAGGGCGTGATGCACCTGACGGACGGCGTACTCTTCATCGACAGCGAGGAGGGTGATGCCGGTGCTATCACCACCACCGCAGGCACGGGCAACGTAAGCATCGCGGGCAACACCGTCCTTGAGAACAAGCTCTCCCAGCTGATTCGCAGGGATGAAACCTCCCGCCTGGGCATCATCGATGCCGCGGACCTCATCAACTACGGCGGCACGTACACGGACTTTACGTCCGGCGGCCACAAGCTCAAGTTGATTGACAACAGCGCGTACGAAATTCGCTTCACGGAAGCGGGCGTGACAGTTATCAACGATGAGTACGGCCAGGACGAATTCCAGGGTTTCTATGTCGTGAAGACGGGCAACCCCGCTGAGGACGGCTACTACCAACTGGACCGCAACGAGAAGACGGTGTACAACGTCATCGACCAGCTCGACCGCGAGGGTGCCCAGATTCCGGAGGACCTGAAGAATGCAATCAATGCGGTGCTCAACATCGACGGCAAGAAGAACCTGCAGGAGCTGCGCCAGGCGCTGGACTTCCTGGGCACGGTGAACTACTCCGTGATGATGCACAACCAGATTGACGGCAACACCTCTCACCAGCGCATGCTGCGCAACCGCAGCATGGTTGGCCGCAACCTGCGCCACCGCAAGGGCTGCACGGATGTGTACGCCGCCGCGTTCTTCGACACCCAGCGCAACAACTACGGCTTCCACACCGGTCAGGGCTATCACCGCACGGAATGGGGCGGCCTGGTGGGCGCGGATACCTGCATCAACCAGTACCTGCGCCTGGGCGCAGACGTGGCCTACGGCCGCGCCCGCATCCATCCCACCCAGAACTGGGCCATGCACCAGAACTCCCTGTACTGGGATGTGTACGCCCAGCTCCGCAAGGGCAACTGGCGCAGCATCACCGCCCTGGGTATGGGTATCCACAGCTTCGACCTGAAGCGCGGCCTGGGCAGCATCTCCGCCAAGGCAAACAACGTGAAGGGCTACTCGCTGAACATCACGGAGGAGGTTTCCTACGATTGGAAGGTGAACGACAAGACCACCATCCAGCCCTTTGCCGCGCTTGACCTGAACTGGAACACCATCAAGTCCTTCACGGATGGCGATGTGGGCTCCATGAACATGCACGTGAAGCGCCAGCGCGCGCTTGCCGCAGACCTGACGGTTGGCGGCCGCTACATCCGCGACTTTGCGCTGCTGCGCAACGTGCCGGATGCCACTTGGTATGCCCAGCTCGGCGTGACAGTGAGCCTGGGCCAGAGGGATTGCGACATGGAGTGCAACTTTGTGGGCGCCCCGAACACACCGTTCACCATCTACGCCGCCAAGCGCGACCGCGTGGGTCTGAACCTTGGCACCGGCATCACCATTCCGGTGACAGAGCGCTGCGCCATCTTCGCCAACGGCGAGGCTATCCTGCGTGGCGACTCCCACAACATCAACGCCCAGATTGGCGTGCAGGTGGCATTCTAAGCCGCGCTGCAAACCAGCCTTCAAGCGCCGCATCCTCTTGGGTGCGGCGCTTCGCTGTATTCACAAATTGCAATGTGCCGTATCTTGTGATAAAATGCGCGCATGCCGATATCGGAAGAATTGTTTGAGCGAGCAGGGCGGGTGATACCCGGTGGCGTGAATTCACCCGTTCGCGCGTTCCGCCGCTTGGGGCGCGCACCGTTTTTTGTGACACGCGCGCAGGGGGCCCACCTGTGGGATGAGGACGGGCGGGAGTACATCGACTACGTGGGCACCTGGGGCCCCGCCATTCTGGGGCATGCCCCGGCATGTGTGCTGGAGGCTGTGCAGCGCATGGTGCCCAACGGGCTTGGCTACGGCATCCCCACGCGCGTGGAGGTGGAAATGGCGGAGCACCTTTGCCGCCGCGTGCCCGGCATGCAGATGGTGCGCATGACCAACAGCGGAACAGAGGCCACCATGAGCGCCGTGCGCTTGGCGCGCGGCTTCACCGGGCGCCCCTATATCATCAAGTTTGCGGGCTGCTACCACGGCCATGCAGACAGCCTGCTGGTGTCCGCCGGCAGCGGCGCGCTCACAGGCGGGCAGCCGGACAGCGCGGGCGTTCCGCCGGAGTTTGCCGCGCTCACCCTGGTGCTGCCGTACAACAAACCTGCCGCCGTGGAGGAGGCCTTCAAGCGGTACGCAGGCAAGATAGCCGGTGTGATTGTGGAGCCGTATCCCGGCAATGCCGGCTTCTATCTGCCCAAGCCCGGGTATCTGGAATTCCTGCGCGACATCACCGCGCGCGAGGGAGCCCTCTTGATTTTCGACGAGGTGATGACGGGCTTCCGCATCTCCACCGCCGGTGTGGCGGGCAAGACGGGAATCACCGCAGACATCACCACCCTCGGCAAGGTCATTGGCGGCGGGCTGCCCGTGGGCGCCTTCGGCGGGCGCCGCGACATCATGGAATGCGTGGCCCCGCTCGGCCCCGTCTACCAGGCCGGCACGCTCAGCGGCAACCCCGTGGCCATGGCGGCCGGGCTTGCCCAGCTCACCTACCTGCAGGAGCATGACTGCTACGCGCGGCTGGAAGCGCTCGGCGCGCGCCTGGAGGAGGGCGTGCGCGCCGCCTTGCATGATCTGCACCTGCCGCTCACCTTCAAGCGCAGCGGCTCCATGTACTGCCTTTTCTTCACCACGCAGGACGTGGTGGACTTGGAGACCGCCTCCAGCGGCAGCTTCGACATGTTCAAGCGCTACTTCCTCTCCATGCTGGAGCAGGGGGTGTATGTGGCACCCTCGCCCTACGAAACCGGTTTCATCTCCACCGCCCACACGGAGGACGACATCGACCGCACCACCGCCGCCATGCGCCGCGCCCTGGCTACTCTTGCCAAATAGAAGCGTCTTCACATGTGTCCCAATGATTTTTTGGAACCTATGAATTCATGTGGTGGGGTGGATGGTACGCGAAGCGAATCTTGGAAGTTTTCGTAATGAGCAACGGGATAGTGGAGCCACCCCGCCATTCGGCGGGGTTCCCCGACGGAGACATTTGGACCCACGCACCCACGGGTTGACACCCGTGGCTACTGGCCCCTTCGGGTGCGCTCCACCATTCGGCGGAGCTTTATTTAGCACGCCTGTCGGCGCGGAGCGATACCTGCTTCATCTGGCATACTGCCAGATGAAGCCCTGTGATTCGCGCGAATCGCGCATATTGAAAAACTCCGCCGAAAGGCGGAGTGCGCCGGAGGCACGGTAGCCACGGGTGTCAACCCGTGGGTAACCAACGGCGGCATGTCTCGGCACGGGAACCCCGCCTCGTCACGCCGAAGCGCAGCGGCGGCGGACGGATGGCGGGGTGGCTCCACTATCCCGTTGCACCTCTCTGGCTGCCTTTACTGATAAAATCTAAAGAGGGTGGCTTCAATTTCGGGCGCTTTTCCTAACGGTTGCCCATCAGCTCGTTGCGAAATGTGAATCCATTTATTGGGACACATGTGAAGCGTCTTTTAATAATTTTGAAAAATATTGACAAGCGGTGACAAGTGTGCATAATGAAAAGCGAAGGCGGGAATAGTAACGCCCCAAGTCCCCCGGTAGCTATATAAGCAGGTATCCAATCCTGCACCGGAGGCACGGGTCCCGGCCTTTAACGAAGGCAAGGTGATGTACCTTGCCTTTTCTCATCCAAGCATATGACCGGCATAACACTCACTCGCTCCGCTCGCGTTGACAAGCGCGCGAATTTTTAAATTGCAAATCGTCAATCGTAAATCCCATGGATTTCCGCATCATAGCCGCCGCCAAGCCTAGCATCGCGTATGCGCGTGATGGCGTGCGCTTCTTTGAGGAGCGCCTGCGGCCGCTGGGCAAGGTGGAGCTGCGCTATGTGAAGGACGGCACGGCGGAGGACGTCTCCGCGCGTCTGCTGGAGGCCTCGCAGGGCTGCCTGCGCATCGCCATGGATGAGCGGGGCGAGAACTGGACCACCCGCGAATTCGAGAAGCGCGTGCGCACTTGGCAGCTGCACGCCGTGAAGCATGTGGCCTTCCTCATCGGCGCGGCAGACGGCCACACGCAGGCCCTGCGGGATGCATGCGACCATGTGCTCTCCCTGGGGCGCCACACCATGCAGCACGAGCTTGCGCTCGTGGTGCTGCTGGAGCAAGTCTACCGCATCCACACCCTGCTGGCGGGCAGCCCGTACCACCGAGACTAACCAAATTTTCACCATGTCCGTTTCCCCCCTGTTGAAATCATGTTTGCTTCCGCTCTGTGCCGTAGCTGCCGCAGAGGAGTTGATGCCGCCGCCCTATGTGTGCCAGCGCGCCACGGAGCCTATCACCATCGATGGCAAGGCAGACGAGCCCGCGTGGCAGAAAGCGCGCCCGCTCTCGCCCCTGCGTGACATAGAGGGCCCTGCCGTGCAGGATGGCTCATGCATCCGCATGCTCTGGGACGACCGCTACCTGTACATCCACGCGGACATGCCGGAGCAAAACCTCTGGGCCACGCAAAAGGAGCACGACAGCATCATCTTCCACGACCCCGACTTCGAGGTGTTCATCGATCCGCTCTGTGAGAACAACCACTACATCGAGCTGGAAATCAACCAGCTCGGCACCGTGTGGGAGCTCCTCGTTGCGCGCACCTACCGCCACGCCAACCCCGTCATCCTGCATGATTGGGACATGCCCGGGCTGAAGCGCGCCGTGCACCTGCGCGGCACGCTCAACAACCCGCACGACACGGACAGCGGCTGGAGCGTGGAGCTGGCCATCCCGTGGCGCAGCATCACCTCGCACGGCTCCCTGCCGCGCGCGGATGAGCCGCCGCAGCCCGGCACCGCCATGCGCTTCAACTTCTCGCGCGTGAACTGGCAGGTGCAGAAGGATGAAAGCTCACCCACCGGGTACGCCAAGAGCCTGGGGGCGGACGGCACTCCCCTGCCGGAGAGCAACCACGTATGGGCACCCACCGGCGTGGTGAACATCCACCGCCCGGAGCACTGGGGCCGCGTGGTCTTCTCCGCGCAGCCGGCGGGTACTTGGGAATCCGTTCAGCCCGATCCCGAGGACGCTGCCCGCCTGGCGCTCTACGCCTGCGCGGAAGCGCAGGAGAGCCACCGTGCAGAACACGGCGCGTACGACACCGCCCATGTGGCGCCGCCGGGCCTGCAGGCGGTGGTACAGCCGCATTTCTTCTCCGTGTCCGCCACCTGCGCCCGCTCGGGGCGTGAGCTGCGCCTGAATTCAGACGGCACCTTCAATGCGCAGGCAGTGGCGGATCCCATGCCGGAAATTTTCCTCTGGGTGCACGGGGACCACACGGAAGACACCGCCGCGTGGAATGAAAAGTTTGCAAGCTACCGCACCGCAGGCGTGGATACCGTCATCATCGGCGGTTCTCCGGAGCAGGTGGCCGCGCTCGCCCCGCTCGCACGCCGCGCGGGGTTGCGCACCATCGCCTGGGTGTGGGCGCTCAACCGCCCGCAGGACGCAGATTTGCTCAAGCAACACCCGGAATGCTACGCCGTGAGCCGCGACGGCAAGTCGTGCGCGGTGGAGAAGGACCGCCCGTATGTGGGCTACTACCAGTTCCTCTGCCCCAACAACACCGCCGTGCGGGAGCACCTGCTTGCTGTGGTGGACAGTTTCGCCACCATTCCCGGAGTGGACGGTATCCAGCTGGACTACATGCGCTTGCCGGATGTCATCCTGCCGCGCGGGCTGTGGGAGAAGTACGGGCTTGTGATGGACCATGAGATGGCCCCGTACGACTTCTGCTACTGCGATACCTGCCGCCGCCTGTTCCGCGAGCGCTACGGGCGGGATGTGCATGAGGATGCGGAGCACGATGCGGAGTGGCGGGAGTTCCGCCTGCAGAGCGTGGCGGATATGGCAGCCGCCCTGTGCGAGCGCGCGCGGGCGCACGGCAAGGGCGCGGCGTGTGCCGTGTTCCCCACGCCGCAGCTGGCATCCAGGCTGGTGCGCCAGGATTGGAGCCGCTTCCCGCTGGACCTTGCCCTGCCCATGGATTACTTCTCCTTCTACAAGGAACCCGCATCCTGGGTGAACGATATGGCCGCCGCCGCCATGCAGCAGACCCAGGGGCGCTTCCCCGTGGCCCCGGGGCTCCATCTGCCGGACTATGATGCGCAAAGCCTGCCCAAGGCGCTCCAAGAGCTGCGCACGCTCCGCGTGCCGGGCATCTCGCTTTTCAGCAGTGAGGAGTTCACCCCGGACAAGCAAAAGGCCCTCCGTGAGTGGAAAGCTGCCCCTACGGCCCCTTGATGCGGAGACTTTTTCGCCTATATTTTAGAACTTTTCTAAATTCGTCTTGACTCGCGTTGAATCCTGGTGTAGATTGCTCTTGGCGGCGCGCCACACGCGCCCATAGAAAGAAAAATACGAAAATGAGAAGCATAACGACATTCGATATCCAGTACGCGCACCGGTTCTACCGTTTCCAGGGAGAGGCCCAGTACCTGCACGGCCACACGGGCGTGCTCACCCTTGAGGTGGAAGACAGCGTTGAACCCGGCGTGAACATGGTGTTCCCCTGCAACGAGATCCAGAAAACGGCCTGGGACGTGCTCAAGAACTTCGACCATGCGCTCATTCTGCGCGAGGACGACCCGCTGCTGCCCGCCATCCTGGGCGTGTACGAGAAGCAGGGCATCAAAAACGGCCACCGCAACAATGTGATGAAGGGAGAGGCATTTGAGACCGAGCTCTGCAAGGCCTACCCGGACTGCCGCCTGGTGGTGACCAAGGAGACCATGACCGTGGAGGGCATGATCAAGATGGTCTACGAGCTGCTGAAAGACAAGCTCAACATCGCCAAGATCACCTTCACCAGCGGCGTGAACGCCGCCTCACAGGAGTTCAAGCCGGAAGGCACCCGCGAGCGCTGCCCGCTCTGCGGCATTGCGCTGGATGAAAACGGCGCCTGCCCCAAGTGCGGATACAAAAAGAAGTAACAAAGCCATTTCAACATACACAACCGCAAGGCCCGCCCCGTGTTTTCACGGGACGGGCCTTTCAGCAGGAGCGCTAACTCACTCCTAATCTTAATCCTAATTGGCGCCGAAGGCGGCTTTGCCCCAAAAGGAGAATCACTCCTCCACCTCCATGTCCTCCTCCGGCTGCATGTTGCGGGTGGGGCGGCTCCTTCGGCCGGGGTACATGCCGGGATCCTCCTCTTCCTCTCCGTCCATGTCCTGCCCGGGCCTATTCCTGTCACCGGGGTACCCCCTGCGGTTGGGGTTCATGTCTCCGCGCTGGGGCATACCGCGCTGGGGCCCCATACCGCCGGCGGGGTTCGTGGCATCCTCCTCTTCCTCCTCGTCCGGTTCCTCTTCCGGGGCGGGCTGGCCTGCAGCCAGGGCCTCCACAAGCTTCTTTGAGTACTCCAGCTCCTTGGTGACGGCCTTCTCCGGCTTCTCCAAGAGCTTTTCAGAGTATTCCTTGAGGCGCGCGGCGTAGTCCTTGGCGGGTTTGGTGCTCATGTAGGGCAGGGGAATCATGGCCTCCTTGTCCGGCGTGTAGAGGTAGCCGAACGGCTTGGCGCGGCAGCCGAATTGCGGCAGCGGCTCGTTGGAGATGTAGCCGATGTAGGCACCTTTGGCGTTCTTGACGGGACCGCTGTTGATGACCTCCTTTTCAAATGCCTGGCAGATGGCGCAGGTGGGCGGGTCGGAGTACACGCACCACACGGGCAGGTTGTGCTTCTTGGCCTCCGCGAAAGCCTTGGCCTCGTCGCGGAACCACTTGGGCTTCACCTTGGAGCGCGCCTTTTTCTCCTTTTGGAATTTGTCCATGGCGGCCTGCGCCTCCTTCAGTCGCTTGCGTGCGGCTGTCAGTTCCGGGTTGGCGGCTTCCGCCACTTCTTCCGTGGCTGCCTTCTTCTTCTTCTTGGCTCCATCCGCCGCCAGGCAGGGCGATATGGTGAGCGCCAAGCAGCCGAGGAGGATGTAGGTGATGTTTTTCCAGTTCATGGTGCTATTATGGAGCAGCGCGGCGAAAAGTCAACACAAGGATGCGGGAATTTGCAGATTGTTGATTTTCCATGCGCCCTTGCGTTCCCTTAAGAGTGAATTGGCTTGCCTTTTGGGCGGCGGATGATAGTTTGATAGCAATGAAAAGGACATACTTGGCGAAATGGGCGTGGGTGTGCGTGGCCGCATGCCTGGGCGGGGCTTTGGCTGCCGAGCAGCAGCAGGGCGGCTCCTCCAAGAACCGCCAGAAGCTCAGCAAGGAGGAGGACAAGGTGGACAGCAGCTTCCAAAGCAACCGCACCGCCGCCGAGCGCGGCCAGTATGTGGAGGCCCCGGATACCGGCAGCGAGGACACCTCCAGCGACACTTACAAGATTTTCCGGGCCGTCGTGAACCATGATGCCGATGCCCTGGCGGACCTGTTCGAGGATGCGGAGAACGAGACCGCTTCCACCACGCGCGAAGATGCCGGGCAGGCGGAGGAGGCGGGCGCCAAGAAACGCAGCATCAACCCGGACACCTGTTTCGGCAACCTGACCAAGGAGGCGCAGGACTCGCTCAACCTGGACCAGCGGGAATTCCTGGTGCGCGCGCATTTCGGCAAGCTGGGCAGCCTCACGCCGCTGGCGCTCGCCGCCTACTACGGTGACGAGAAGATGGTGGACACCCTGCTGGACAAGGGCAAGGCCGCTGCCGGCAAGACCGTGCTGGAAAGGCAGACCCCGCTCATGCTCGCCGCCTTCGGCCACAACAAAAAGGTGGTGGACCGCCTGCTCAAGGCCGACGACGGGGATGCGGAGGACCGCGTGACGGAGCAGGACGCCTACGGCATGACCGTGATGCACTATGCCATCATTGCCCGTGACCGCGATATCCTCAACCTCCTGGTGGGCAGCCTGCCGCCCCATTTGGGCGGCGACAAGGGCGATGCCCCCGTGAACACCGCCAACATGATGGGCTACACCCCGCTGCACTATGCCGCCCAGCTTGGCGACGAGGTCATGTTCAACCAGCTGCTGGACAAGGGGGCGGACTACACCATCGAGGCGAAGGACGGGGAGACCGCGCTCATGGCCATGTGCGCATGCGGGCACACCCGTTTGGTCAAGGATTTCCTGCTGCGCCTGCACCGCGACTACAAGCGCCTGGAGGTCATCAACGCCCAGGACAAGCGCGGCAACACCGCCGTGCTCCACGCCATCCGCAACAACCGGGAGGACGTGGCCAAGGCGCTCATCCTGGAGGGCGCGGACCTGCGGCTCAAGAACGAGGCGGACCAGACCGCGCTCATGTTTGCCGCCGCCGTGGGCAACACAGAGCTCATTCTGGAGTGCGTGAAGGTGGGCATCAACGCCAACGAGGAGGATGACCGCGGCCGCACCGCCCTCATCCTCGCCACCATTGGCGGCCACACCAAGGCCATCATCGAGCTCGCCCACGTGAATGCAGACGCCAACCACTACGATGAGAACGGCCTCACCGCCTACCTCTACGCCAAGAGCATGAACAACGCGGCGGTCATGTCCACTCTTGCCGGTATAGGTGCGGACCCCGAGGCCGAGCGCGGAGAGATGCAGCCGGAACGCGGCTGGGGCGGCGCCAACCCCGCGCTCATGGACGCCATTGACAAGCTCAAGGTGGGCCGCGTGCGCACCCTGCTGCGCTCCAAGAGGGATGCGCAGGCTGCCGATTTTGCGGGCAACACGCCGCTCATGGTGCTGTGCTCCCCGCTGGACCCGGAAAACCGCAAGGACGTGGAGGACAAGCCGCACAAGATGGCGCAGATCCTGGATATGCTGCTGCAGAAGGGAGCGGACCCCAACGCGGTGAACGCCAACGGACAGACCGCGCTCATGCGCGCCGCCGCAGACCTGGCCAAGAACGACCTCTCCAGCGGCATGGTGTATGAAATCATGAAAAAGGGTGCATACCTGAACGACCGCCACGGTTTCACCCATGCCAATGCCCTCTGCTACTGCGGGTACGAGTCCATGGATGCCAAAGACAAGCAGGAGGAGCGCTGGGGCTGGCGCCTCCTTGCCGCCGGCGCCCGCGTGCGCGATATCCAGACCACCGGCATTGACGCCCTCTACGCCTCCTGCGATTCCGATTCCCGCAAGAAGCAGAAGGACGAGGAGGCGCAGAAAAAGCAGAAAGAGGAGGAAAACTCCACCCCCGGCCAGCTCATGAAGGAGGGCCGGGAGCTGGTGGATTCCACCGTCAACGGCATTACCGACATGTTCCCCTCCGATCTCACCCAGTCTGAAGACGACAAGCAGGAGGACGGGGGAGGCAACGATGCGCCCGCACAGACCGAGCGGACCGCGCAGAACGGCAAATCCGCCCAAGAGGCCGGGAAGAACGACAACAAGCAGACCGAGGACCTGCAGGATTACGTGTTCCCCGGCATGTGCCGCATGCTGGGTGCAGACCCCCGCCAGCACGTGGAGAAGGCGGGTTCCCCCAACTGCACGGATGCCCTGCGCAACCGCATTGCCGTGAATTCCATGCGCTGGTTTGTGCGCCTCCTTTCCTACCGCCCGCCCAATTCATCCCAAGAAAACATGACCGGGGGGCTCCCCAACAACGGCAACCGTGCCAACAGGGGCGGCAACAGGGGTAACCGCGGCGCCAACCGCGCCAACCGCAGCAACGGCGGCGGCAACCGCGGTGCGGGCGGCGGTGCGGGCGGCGGGCGCGGAAGACGCTAGTGTCCACAAATGCGGCTTGATTTCCCGCGTGCGCGCTGGTATAATGCGCGCGCAGGTATGGAGCAGTTGGATGAATACCAGAAGAGCCGCCGGGCCGCCGCAGAACGCCGGCGTTCATCGAACACGGACAAGATGGCGCGCAAGAGTGCACGGCGGCGCAAGGGTTGCTGCCTGTGGCGCTTCCTGATTGTCTGCCTCATTCTCGGCATCATCGGCGCGGGCGTGGGCTGGCTCGCCTTTGACGTGGTGACCGCCAAGTACAGCAAGTACGCGGACGAATTCAACCTGGAGGACATCAACAACCTCGACCACCCCTGCATCATCTATGACCGAAACGGGGAGGAGATTGGCCGCATCTACGATGAGAACCGCAGCTATGTGACCATCGACAAGATTTCCAAGTCCATGATAGACGCCTTGATCGCCCAGGAGGACAAGACCTTCTGGGAACACCACGGGTACGACCTCATGGGCATTGCGCGTGCAGCCGTGGAGACCGCGCGCAACAGGGGTGAGGCCAACCAGGGCGCCTCCACCATCACCCAGCAGCTGGCGCGCAACGCGTACGACCTGGAGGCCCGCGTGGCCGCCATGGGCGGCAGCCGTTACGAGCGCAAGATTGTGGAAATCTTCCTGGCCCGCCGTATCGAGGACAAGTACGACAAGAAGCAGATTCTGGAGTTCTACATGAACCGCGTGTATTTCGGCCGCGGGTACTACGGCATCCGCTCCGCATCGCTTGGGTACTACGGCAAGGAGCCGGCCGACCTCACCGTGCGGGAGGCCGCCAGTATCGCCGCCCTCATCAAGAATCCGGAAAACTACAACCCCATCCGCAACCCGGAGCTCAACCAGAAGTGGCGCAACGACGTGCTGGACCGCATGGTGCGCGCAGGCTACATCACGAACGAGGAGGCGGACCGCGTGAAGCCCCAGCCGCTCGGCCTCAATCCCAAGCCCCTGCGCCGCAATGTCTCCCACCTCCACGCTATCATCCAGCAGAAGGCTATCGACATCTTCCGCGACCCCGTGCGCGGCGAGGAAATCCTCAAATCGCGCGGTATCAAGATCTACACCACCATCGACCGCCGCATGCAGGAGGCCGCAGAGAAGGCCGTTGCGGACCAGCTCGCCGCCATTGAGAAGCATGAGGGGTACAATCACGTCACCTTCTCCCGGACGGAGGACCCCCGCTTCAAGCAGCACCGCTACATTGACGCCGCCGTGTACGCCGTGGACAATGTGACCGGCGCCACCCTCGCCTATGTGGGCGGCCGCAGTTTCGACCGCGACAACTTCGATATCATTGATGCCGGGCGCCGCCCGCTCGGCACGGCCATGCTGCCCTTCCTCTACCTCTGCGCGTTTGAGAACGGCTACACGCCGTGCTCCCGCCTGGTGGATGATGCCATGGACAACCGCCTGGCGGGCATCGGCGGCTCGGAGGGCGTGCTGGGCGAGTGGGGTATGGAGGTGTCCAAGGGGCGCTACCTGGATTCCGTGACCACGCGCCAGGCGCTGGAGTGGTCCAAGATTGCCGCATCCGCCCGCCTGGGCATTGCGCTGGGGGCCGACCCGGAGCGCGGTGCCAAGTGCTTCGCGGATACGCTGGAGCACGTGGGTATCACGGCCCCTCCCCGCATTGCTGACAGCACGGAGGCCAAGCCCCAGTTCTACCCGCGCGCCTTCCTTGGCGCGGAACCCGCCTCGCTCAAGGAGGTCACACTCGCCTACACCGTTTTTCCGAATGCGGGCCGCCGCCCCATCGCCCCCTACATTGTCTCCAAGATTACGGACAGCAGCGGCAAGATTCTCTGGGAGGACCCGCTGGCGGTTTCCCACCGCATGCACAGCGGGAGCACGCCCTGCAATGCGTACCGCCTGCACTCCATCATGCGTGAATCCATGGAGAAGGGATCCGCCCAGCGTGTGCGCCCCTACCTGCCGGAGAACTTCAACGGCGCCATCAAGACCGGAACCAACTACGATTTCTCCGACAACGCCCTCTTCGCCTACACCTCATCCTTCACCTGCGGTATCTGGGTGGGCTACCTGAACGACCACCAGGCCATCTACCCGGAAGCCTTCTCGTCGGACACCTGCGGCCCCATCCTGGGGCGCGTGCTGGCCGCCTCTGCGGAGAGCGGCATGGCGGACGAGCCCATCCGCATGCCGGAGGATACCGAGGAGGTGGAAATCTGCCGCATGTCCGGCCAGCTGGCCACCAATTTCTGCTTTGAATCCGTGATGCAGGACGGCAAGGCCACCTATGTGCGCCCCACCTACCAGGAGTATTTCCCCAAGGGAGACATGACCCTGGGCGTGTGCCCCGTGCATGGCGACGGCAGCCCCTCCCTCTCGGATTTCCTGGATATGAGCGTGGGGCAGGTGAACTCCACGCGCGTGCTGCCGGTGCTGCCCGTGCTGCCCAAGGGCGCCGTGCTCAGCGGCAAGGACCCCTACAACAGCGATGTGGAGCTCAAGCCCAGGTACGCCAGTGCATCCGACCTGCCGGACACCGATGCCGCCGCCGAGGAGGTGGAGGAAGTGGAGGATGCCGAAGGCGATGCCTCTGCCGCGCCCAAGGTGGACACCACCATTGAGCTTCCCGCGCCGCGCTCCCTGCGCAACCTTCCCCTTGTTCCCCTTGAAATCTAGTTCAGCCCATTCATCATGACCTCCACCACCAAATACTCGCAGGCTGCCGCCACCCAGAACAAGGCCTTCCGCATCAACATGGATGACAAGGTCTACGGCTCCTTCGCGGAAATCGGCGCCGGCCAGGAAACCGCAAACTGGTTCTTCCGCGCCTCCGGTGCCGCAGGTACCGTGGCCAAGACCATCTCCGCCTACGACATGACCGTGAGCGACACCCTCTACGGGCCCGTCAACCGCTACGTTTCCGAGGAGCGCCTGCACCAGATGCTCGACTACGAGTACAAGCAGCTGGAAAACCGCTTGGGTGAGAAACGCGGCAAGGACACCTGCTTCTTTGCCTACGCCAACACCTGCAAGTGCAAGGCGTACCGCGACAACGGCGACTGGTCCGCCTGGATTGGCGTGCGCTTCCAGCTGAAGCCGGGCGCAGAGCCGAGCGACTTTGTGATGCATGTGCGCCTGCTGGTGCCGGACCACGATGTGCAGATGCGCGTGCTGGGCATCCTGGGCGTCAACCTGCTGCATTCCCTCTTCTACAGCCGCAAGCACATGGACCGCTTTGTGGAAGGCATCAGCGACAACCTGGACCGCGCGTTCTATGAAATCGACTTCATGCGCTTCTCCGGGCACGGGTTCGGCATGTTCGACAACCGCATCCTTGCGCTGCAGCTGGTGCGCAGCGGCCTGGCGGAAGCCACCATCCTCTGCCCGGACGGCTCCGTGGCCCAGCCGGCGGATTTGCTCTACAAGCGCCCCATTGTGCTGATGCGCGGCAGCTTCATGCCCATCTGCAACATCCACATGGAGATGATGGAGAGCGTGCACAGGAAGTTCCTGGAGGCCCTGCCGCAGGAGCAGCACGGCCGCGTGGTGGACATTTGCGAAATCTCCCTCTCCAACCTGCTGCGCGGGGAGGACGTGGACCTGGTGGCTTTCCTGGACCGCGCGGATGCCCTGGCCGCGCTCGGCAAGACCGTGATGGTCACCAACATCACCCACTTCCACCGCCTTTCCACCATGCTCAAGCAGTACACCCGGGAACCCGTGGCCATTGCCCTTTCCATCGGCCTGCTCAACGAGCTTTTCAAGGACAAGTGGGCGGACACCCCCGGCGGCATCCTCGCCAGCATGGGCCACATCTTTGTGAACAACACCAAGTTCTACGTCACGCCCTGGGTCAACCGCTCCACCGGCGAATTCGTGACCGCCGGCTCCTACCGTGCGCCGGAGAAGTACCACTACCTCTACCGCCACCTGCAGGCGGACGGCGATATCATTGAGGTGCCGTACTTCAACCAGAAGCTGCTTTTCAAGACACCGCGCGATATCGTGCGCATGATTCAGGAGGGCAACGCGGAGTGGCGGGAATACGTGCCGGAGGCCGCCCACCGCATGGCCGAGCACCTGAAGGAGACCTCTGCGGATGCGTGATTGCCGTACAGATTTCCCCATGTTCGCCGCCGGGGCGCAGAGCCCCGCGCCGGTGTATCTGGACAATGCCGCAACCACCCAGAAGCCGCAGGCGGTGCTGGATGCCCTGCACGCGTTCTACACCGCGCAAAACGCCAATATCCACCGCGGTACGCACCGCCTGAGCCGCTTGGCCACCGACCTGCACGAGCAGGCGCGCGCGGATGTCGCCGCCTTCCTGGGCGCATCCTCCGCAGAGGAGGTGGTGTTCACCTCCGGTTGCACGGCGGGCATCAACCTGGTGGCCATGGTGCTCGGCTTTGCAGGTATGCTGGGGGAAGGGGATGAAATCATTGTCACCACGGATTCTCACCACTCCAACATAGTGCCGTGGCAGATGCTCTGCGGGCGCACGGGAGCCGTGCTGCGCGCGGTGCCGCTCACCGCAGGGCTCACGTTCGACACCGCCGCCTACGCCGCGCTGCTTTCCCCGCGCACCCGCGTGGTGGCCGTGCCGTACATTTCCAACGCGCTCGGCGTGGTGAATCCCGTGCAGGAAATCATTGCCGCCGCCAAGCGCAACCGCGCGGATTGCATGGTGCTGGTGGATGGCGCGCAAGCCGCCGGCCATGTGGAGGTGGATGTTTCTGCGCTCGGCTGTGATTTCTTTGCCTTCTCCGGCCACAAGGTGTACGCTCCCACGGGCACGGGCGTGCTGTGGGGGCGCCGCGCGCTGCTGGAGCAGCTTCCCCCCTGGCAGGGCGGCGGTGAGATGATTGACGAGGTCTCCTTCGCCAAGACCACCTACAACAAGCTTCCCTTCAAGTACGAGGCCGGCACGCCCAACATAGCCGGCAACATTGCCCTGGCCGCCGCCCTCCGCTATGTGGGGCAGACCGGCGTGGCGGATATCGCCGCCCATGAGCGCGCGCTCACCGAGCGCCTGTACGACGGGCTCTCCGCCTTGGACGGCGTGCGCGTGCTGGGCCCGCGCGCAGGGCGCGGTGCGCTGGTGTCCATTGTGGTGGACGGCGTGCACCACTACGACCTGGGCATGCTGCTGGACCAGATGGAAGTGGCGGTGCGCACGGGACACCACTGCTGCCAGCCGCTCATGCAGGCTCTGGGCACCACCGGTACGGTGCGATACTCCGTGGCCATGTACAACAACGATGCGGACGTGGACGCCGCCCTGCGGGCCACGGAACGCGCCCTCCGCATGCTCCGATAATTCAACCATACAAATACCACCATGAATGCTGCAGAAAAAGCCCTGGGCACCTTCCGCCAACCACCACACAGCTACAACTGCGCGCAGACCGTCTGCGCCGCTTTCGGCAGGGAGGACCTGCTGGAGGAAATGGCCGCATGCGGCGGCGGCAAGGCCCCGGATGGCCTGTGCGGCGCGCTGTACGGCGCCACGCGCGTGCTGCCGGAAAAGGCGGAGCAGATAATAGAAGCCTTCCGCGCGGAGAACGGTGCGGTGTGCTGCCGCGACCTCAAGGGCGCGCAGCGCGTGCCTTGCCGGCAGTGCGTGCGCTGCGCCGCCACGCTGGTGGAATCCCTGCAATCCTGATTTTTGATTCCTCCCATGTTTGAAGAATTCGTCACCGCCTGGAACAGCATCCCGGATATGGGGGCGTTCATGTACGCCAGCGGCATGGTCATTTTCAATCTTATCCTGATTGAGGGCCTGCTGTCCGTGGACAACGCGCTGGGCATTGCCGCCATGGCCGCGCAGCTGCCCAAGCACCAGCAGAAGCCCGCCCTGCGCTGGGGGCTGGTGGGCGCGTACACGTTCCGCGGCATCGCGCTTGCGCTTGTGGCCTGGCTCATGCACAACATGTGGGTCAAGTGGTTCGGCGCCGTCTATCTCATCTACCTGGCCTGCGAGCACGTGCAGCTGCACCCCAAGGCGGAGGGCGCGGAATCCCACCACATGCGCCAGGGCAAATCTTTCCTCATGACCATCATGAGCATCGAGCTGATGGACCTCTCCCTCTCGCTGGACAACGTGGTGGCCGCCGTGGGCATGGTGAACAACGTCTCGGAAATCCCGGAGGCCCTGCACATCTGGGTGGTGTGCATCGGCGTGTTCATCGGCATTGCCGCGCTGCGGTTGGTGGCGGGCTGGTGCATCGGCATCATAGAGAAGCACCCCATCCTCAACTACACGGCTTTCCTGCTGGTGGGCTTTGTGGGTGCCGTGCTCTGCGGGGAGCTTGCGCTGGAGCAGTTCGGCATCGAGTTCCACATGGGCATCATCTTCAAGTTCAGCATGATTTGCAGCATTGTGGCGGCCACCCTGTTATACGAGCGCCTGCCGTGGCTGCGCCGCCTGCTGCGCGTGCCCGTACACTGCTTCCGCGCGTGCTGCTCCGCCTTCGTTTTCGTGGTGGAGTCCATCATCATGCCCTGGAAGCGCTTCTCCAAGAAATCTCACTCCTAATTCGCTATGCCTGATTCAAAACTGACCCCGGAGCTCATACGCGCCGCCCTCACCACCGTGAAATATCCCGGCTTCAGCCGCGATATCGTTTCTTTCGGCCTCGTCAAGAACATCGATGTTTCACCGGAGGGCCACGTCAAGGTTGACCTCGTGGTGGAGAGCCGCAACGGAGATGTACCACGCTACATTTATGAAAACGTGATGGGCGTCATCAAGGAGCTCCCAGGTCTCGCCAAACTCGATGTCAACATTGAGCACCACGCCCCGGAGCAGAAGAAGGCCAAGGGTCCCAACGACGACCCCGCCGACTGGAAGTCCAGCGTGCCCGGTGTCAAGCACGTCATTGCCGTGGCTTCCGGCAAGGGCGGCGTGGGCAAGAGCACCGTTTCCGCCAACCTGGCCGTGGCCCTCAGCCGCCTCGGCTACCGCACCGGCCTGCTGGACCTGGACATCTACGGCCCCTCCATGGCGCTCATGTTCGGTACCAAGGAGCGCCCCGGATGCACGGAGAAGGAGCAGTTCCTGCCCGTGGAGGCCCACGGCGTGAAGCTGCTTTCCATGGGCCTGATGATTGACGAGGCTTCCCCCGTGGCCGTGCGCGGCCCGCTCGCAACCCGCTATGTCCAGCAGTTCCTGCGGGATGTGGACTGGGGCGGCCTGGACTTCCTCATCCTCGACATGCCCCCGGGAACGGGCGACATCCAGCTCACCATCGTGCAGACTGTGGACCTTGCCGGCGCGGTCATCGTCACCACCCCGCAGGAGGTGGCACTCATCGATGCGCGCAAGGCCGTGGGCCTCTTCCAGCGTGTCAACACCCCCATCCTCGGCATCATCGAGAACATGAGCTACTTCGTTTGCCCCAGTGATGGACTGGTGTACAACATTTTCGGCGAGGGCGGCGGCGAGCGCGAGGCGGAGAAGCTCGGCGTGCCCCTGCTCGGCAAGATTCCGCTGGATATCGGCACCCGCTCCTGCGGAGACGAAGGCCACCCCGTGGCCCTGGAGGATCCCGGCCGGAACCGTGTGGCAGCAGCCTTCCAAGGCGTGGGCCAGATGCTGGCCTCCGTGCTGGGCGAGTAGGCGCCCGCAACCATGAAAGGCATCTTCACAGCCCTGTTGGCATGCCTGCTGCTGCCGGCGGCGGCTGTGGAGTACTGGGCCGCAGGCGTTTCGCTGGATGCGGGCTGGTACGATGCCAACAAGACCTTTGCACCGGAGGACGCGGACCGCGAAATGTGCTGGGCCGCATCCGCCGCCAACGTCATCGACTGGTGGCAGCGCGAACATGCGGACCTCATGGCCAAGGGCGGCGTGGACCCCGCCCTCCGGGAGCCGGATGCCGTGTGGCACCTGCTGCGGGATTCCTTCGAGGACGCCCCAGGCTCCGCCTTCTACGGTATGGAATGGTATTTCCTGGACCTGTTTCCCGTTCCTGAGCCTCCCCTGACCGAATACGGGCAGGGCAGGGGCGGGTACTATCGGAATGCCGTTATGGAGGATTTGTTCTCCACGGCAGAATCCCTGCTCCTGATACCGCAACCCGTCTCCATGGCGGATGATGGCGTGGATGCGCAGGCGCTTGCCCTCAAGCTGCGCGAGGTACTGCAATCCGGCCGCCCCCTGTCCCTGGTTCTCGGCGGGTACGAATCCGTGCATGCCGCCACCCTTTGGGGCGGCGTGTTCGATGATGCCACCGGCATGCCCCTCTCGCTCTTCCTCACGGATTCCGACGACGACGCCCTGCGCACCGCATTCGGCGTGCCCCAGCTCTTCACCGCCAACGTGGATCTCATCGAAGCCACCCTGCCCGGCACCCTGGACCCCACCCCGGTCCTCGGTATCACCTCCTTCATCGTCGACGAGTTGCCTTGGTACGAGGACGACATGTA
The DNA here is from genome assembly GCA_045616565.1 of Akkermansia sp. Classification (GTDB taxonomy): domain Bacteria; phylum Verrucomicrobiota; class Verrucomicrobiia; order Verrucomicrobiales; family Akkermansiaceae; genus Akkermansia. The sequence goes on from JAZLHB010000144.1 coordinate 55,614, forward strand.
CATCCTCGGCGCCTCCTACCTCGGCATTCCCTATCCCATCCCGGAGCCCGCCTCCCTGCCCCTGCTGGCACTCGCCGCCTTGGCCGCAAGACGCCGCAGGTGAAATTCCCCTGATGACGATTTGCTCCTGTTGAATCGTAAAATCTGACGGAGTGCCGCAAAGCAAGCGCCCCGCTTGGCTCATGGCCAGGCGGGGCGGGTTGTGATTCCGTGTGACTGGCGTGTTAGAATGTGTAGCGCACGCTGGCGTTCACGCTCTGCTCCACGGAATGGCGGCGGGTTTCCAGCGTGTAGAAGGCACCCGCGCTCCAAGATTCGGAGAAGATCGCGTTCACGCCCGCGTTGAGCATGAAGGCGTTCCTGCCGGGGGCATAGCCCTTCACGCGGTAGTTGCCGTCTGCTCTGGTCACACCCGCGTGCGGCAGCTGCTGCGCCAGGGAGGGCACATAGGCCACGGAGAGCTGCGGCAGCAGCTTGGTGGAGCCTGCCTCCGTGCTGGTGGACACCGTCACGCCCACGGGCATGCGCAGCTCGTTCAAGCGGCCATGGGAGTAGTGGCGTCCGTATGCGCCGTTGATGCTTTCCTGTGCGCCGTATGCCCAATCCAGACCCAGGAAGGGCGTGATGGCGGTGGCCTCCGTCACATGGAAGTCGTACGCAGCCTGTACGCCCAGGTTGAACACGTTGTCGTTCCAGCGGGCACGCTCGGTGGCTCCGTCCAGTCGGCAATCAGCGCGGTTGCGCACGCTGCCGTAGGCCAGGTGACCGCCGAGGGAAAAATCCTTGCCCATGCGGGTGGAGGCGGTGGCTGCGGCCAGAATGGCGCGCTGGTGCACCGTGGCGCCGTCCGCACCGCTGTTGTGGTATGAGCCAAAGCCCTGGCCGAAGCTGATGCCCGCCTGCGTGTTGGCGGAGAAGGCATGGCGCACGCCAATGCCGTAGCCGCCGCCGTTGGACTTGAAGCCCTTGTCGCCCGTGGCGTGCATGAAGGTGCCGAAGCCGCCGCCCCACACGGTGGTGTCGCCAGACTTCAGGGCGTATCCCTGCGCCCCGGAAAGGCGCACGAACTCGCGCACATACGCACTGCTCGCCCACAGGGAGTTCACCAGCGTCACGTCCAAAGCATCCGCCTCTGCGGCGGGTACGGGCGGGGGCGGGGGTACGGGACCCACACCTTGAATATCGGTCAGGAACAGCGTTTGCAAATCTTCGCTGAGCGTGAGCGTGGCGGTGGCTACGGTCTTGCCCGCTTCATCCGTGATGTCCACGGAATCCGTGGGTGTCACCAGCCCCGTGATGGTTTCATTCGTCATGTTCACCAACGTGATGCTCTTGCCCTTGAAGGCTGCCCAGTCCGTCACGGCATCGCCGTGGAAACCGAGCTCCACGCCTTCCAGGTCCAAGCCGGTGTTGGTGACAGTAATCATCGGTGCGCTTGCGCTTGCCAGGCCGTCACCGAGATGGAAGGTGAGTATCTGCATATAACCCATCTCCCCGGTACTTGTGCCGGTGCCGTGAATGTTGATTGAATTGCCGGTCAACTCACCGCCGCCTTCGCTGTATGCTGCGTAGACATACCCCAGTTTAATGCCTTCGGCACTGCCGGTATAGGTTTCGCCGTTAATGACAGCCGTCGCCCCCCTGCCAACAAGGTGAACGCTGTTGTTTCTGACTGCTCCCTCACCTTCGCCGTATCCACCCATGGCCCAACCTTGCACTTCTCCACCTGTGATGATAGAAGTGTTGTTGCATGCATCTCCGTTGCCAGAATGGAGACCGGCATGAAGATTTTTCTCAACAAGCCCGCCGTTCAAAACAACAGTGTTGTTGTTTACTTCCCCGTATCCGTCTTTTGTATAACCGCCTTCAAGGTACTTGACCTGCCCACCGCGCATAACAACAATATTGTTGGACGCATCTCCCGAGCCGGTGTAGCCGCCATATACACTGGAATCAACATAACCATCGTTTATGGTTACGGCATTCTCGGTCGCATCGCCGGTATCCTGTACATAGCCGCCTAATACATATCCATAAACCTCACCGCCGGACATGTCCACGGTGTTGCCGGTTGCGTTTCCAGTATTAGCCACATAGCCGCCGTATACATCATAATCAACCTCACCGCCAGACATGGTCACGGTGTTGCCGGTCGCATCGCCGGTATCCTGCACATAGCCGCCGTTTACATAGTGATTAACATAACCGCCGTTCATGGTCACGGTGTTCCCGTGCGCCGCGTTAGCACCGTATCCTCCGCTTAGCTCATAGACCTCGCCCCCCGTCATGATAGCGGTGTTGCCGGAGGCCTCGCCGGAGACCGAATAGCCGCCTAATACATATCCATAAACCTCACCGCCGGACATGTCCACGGTGTTGCCGGTCGCATCGCCGGTATCATCCACATAGCCGCCGTATACATGTCCTCCAACCACACCTCCAGACATGGTCACGGTGTTACCGGTCGCATCGCCGGCATAAGACACATAGCCGCCGAAGAGACTGCCGCTGAAATCATCGCTGCCAAGCACACCGCCGTTCATGGTCACGGTGTTGCCGGTCGCATCGCCGGTATCATCCACATAGCCGCCGTATACATCGAATAGGCACTCGTAACCTTCAGGTGCGGCGACCTCAAAAACCTCGACTGAGCCGCCGGAGGCTTCCCCTGTATCGGTGTAGGATCCGTAGACAACCTCAGGCGGGTTGCAATGTGTGCCCGGTGTAGCGGTGTAATTGGTGTTGGCATACGCGCTGCCCATCAAGGCGGCTGTCAACATGGAGAGGAACATTGTTCGTTTCATAGTCTGTAGCGATAAATGTTTGTTGAATGGCGATTCCTCCATGGAACCGACCTGTAGTTAAGCATACAGCATTGCCAATACTGTATGCTTGCCTATGGCCGTGAAGCCTTGTGTCAGCGGGGTTTGCGGCGGGTTGGAGTGGAGCGCGGACGAGGTGGCGGGGAGCGCTCTTGGGCAAAAAAACGCTGGAACGGCAACTTTTTTGCAGGATAGAGCTTGACTACAGTATTGGCAAACCTGTACGCTTTCTCACTCCCGAGCGCGGGCGGAAACAATCTCCACGCCGTGTTTGCGGTAGAACTCCGCCTCCCACACCCAGTCGTGCTTCGGCCACTTGTACGTGCCGACGTCACCATCCGGGCGGAAGTCCACCAGCGTGATGCGTGCCGCCGGGAACTGTGCGCGCAGCAATCTGTAGGCCATCCACCCGGTCGTGGGGTGCATCCCGGTGGCCCTGCGGTACTCCGCCATCCAAGTGTGCTCGGAGGCCACCACGTTTACCCGCCCCCTCCAAGGAAACCGCCCCGCAAGGCATACGGCCAAGCGGGGCGTGAGTGTTTCTAGCCAAACAATTTTACTTCTTCCGGCGGCGGGCTGCAAGGCCAGCCAGCGCGAGGAGGGAAAACGTGCCCGTGGTCGGTTCGGGTACTCTTGGCACCACGAGCTTCAGGAACTGGGTTGTACCCTGGCCCTGTTCAATCGTCAGCTTGGCAGTTGCCATGACAGTTTTCTGCGGGTCGCCGTTCTGGTAGATGTCGTACTCCTTGGCCAGCACTTCAGGGGCAATGCTCATGCCCTTGTGAGCCTCCACAAGGGTCACGGAATCACCGGGCTTCCACTCCATACCTTCAACGGCATCGAAGGACAGATCTAGGCCATTGCGTATGGTGAAGCCGTCGGCTTCGGTAATGGTAACCATGGGGGCGGTGCTGGCAAGCTGGCCCGACAACAGGTGGAAGTTGAGAATCTGCATGCGCCCCAGTTCCTTTGCTTCTATCCCTGTACCGTAGATGTCTATGGAATTGCCGCTCCGGTCTCTCCCGTCACCTCCAACGAGAACGACACCCAACGAGACATTGCCGCCTGTGTATGTGCCCATGTTTCCCTGGGCATCGGCAATGGTGGCGGTGGCTCCATTGCCTACCAGGTAGACTTTGTTGTCCTGGGAAGAAGCGCTTTTCGCATTCCCACCTCTCATAAACATGCCAACTTTGCTGTCTCCCGCCACAATGACAACGTTCCCGGTGGCAGAATTCATGCCGTCACCTCCAATCAGCTCCGAAACTTCACCGCCGGTCATGATGACGGTGTTGTTGGTGGCCGACGTGCCAAGGCCGCCATACACGATAGCTCCGCTCATATCGGAACCGTCTGCGGAATAGGAAACGGTAACCTTTCCTTCGCTCGCATTTTCATCAAGCACGCCGATGTACTGATTATTTCCAAGTTTATAGCTGTAGCCCTCCACCTTGGTGAGAATGGCATCCGCGCACGCCTGCCCGCCCAGCAGGGCGGCAGCGAGCATGGAAAGAAAGAAAGTCTTTTTCATGGTTTCAAAAAAATCACGCAGATTATACGTCTCTAGGTTAGAGAGGTCAAGCCCTCGCGCTCACCACCTCCACGCCGTGCTTGCGGTAGAACTCCGCCTCCCAAGCCCAGTCGTGCCTCGGCCACTTGTACGTGCCGACGTCTCCATCCGGGCAGAAGTCCACCAGCGTGATGCGCGCCGCCGGGAACTGTGCGCGCAGCAGACGGTAGGCAATCCACCCGGTCGTGGGGAGCATCCCGGTAGCCCTGCGGTACTCCGCCATCCAAGTGTGCTCGGAGGCCACCACGTTTACCCGCCCCCTCCAAGGAAACCGCCCCGCAAGGCATACGGCCAGGCGGGGCGAGAGTGTTTCTAGCCAAACAATTTTACTTCCTGCGGCGGCGGGCTGCAAGGCCAGCCAGCGCGAGGAGGGAAAGGGAACCTGTTGCGGGCTCCGGCACTCCCTGAATGTTGGTCAGGAGCAGTTGAGTGTTGTCCTCGTTCAATTTCAGCGTTGCTGTGGCCGTCACTACATCCCCGCGCTTGATTTCCACCTCCTTGCCCTCGCCCCAGTCATCTCCGACTGTGACTCCGGCAACGGTCGTTGCCAGCGTGATTGTCTTGCCGGGTGTCCACTCCTGCACATCAAGGTCTTTGACTTGCAGCTCCACGTTCGTGAGGTCCAGAAACTCCGTTCTCAACTTCGTCGAGGTAAGGGTGAGGGCTGGGTCCGCATACGTTCCAGACACCTGTCCATCCGTTATGTTGAACGTGAGTATCTGCGTATTTGACATATTGAATGCCGTAATGCCAACTCCGTAGATGTCAATAGAATTGCCTACAGATGTTCCCCCCAGGCCGGGATAAGCAGCTTGCAGTGCCCCCCCGATTTTTATGCCGCCCTCTCCACCGGTGTATGTGCTACTGCCAATGCTCACATTGGTCGCTCCCTTACCCACCAGATACACCTTGTTGTTCATTGCTGTGCCAAGGTTGTTTGTGTGCCCACTGCATAAAGTGCTTTGTATGGTGCCCGCCGTGACAATGACCACGTTGTTGGAGGCTTCGTTTTGGTTGGTTTTCGCGAACCCTCCGCAGACCTGCCAAACCGTACCGCCAGACATGACTACCGTGTTGTTGCAGGCATCCGCCACTTCGGAGTAACCGCCGTATACGGTAGCGCTGTTTGGCACATCCCCTTGCTCGTCGGCTTTGATGGTGACATTTCCTCCCGTGGCGGAGCCGGCGTCGGAATACGTGCCGTAATATATTGTGCCGTCTACCTTCCCACAATTATCAACGGCGGTTCCCGTGACTTCAGCAAACACCTGCCCACCCAGCAGGGCGGCTGTCAACATGGCGAGGAAGCAAGTCTTCTTCATGGTCGTTCTTGTTTGGTTGTTCAATGGCACGATTATAGTTTTGCCAATACTGTATGCTTGGCAACATGGATTAAGCCTTGTGGCAGAGTGGATTGCAGCAGGGCGGAGTGGGGCGCGGGCTGCGTGTCAGGGTGCACGGCGTGAGCCAAAATTTGCTGGAATGGCAACTTTTCGCGGGATTTGGCTTGACCTACAGTATTGGCAAACCTGTACGCTTTCTCACTCCCGAGCGCGGGCGGGAACAATCTCTACGCCGTGTTTGCGGTAGAACTCCGCCTCCCACACCTAGTCGTGCTTCGGCCACTTGTACGTGCCGACGTCACCATCCGGGCGGAAGTCCACCAGCGTGATGCGTGCCGCCGGGAACTGCCCGCGCAGCAGACGGTAGGCCATCCACCCGGTCGTGGGGTGCATCCCGGTGGCCCTGCGGTACTCCGCCAACCAAGTGTGCTCGGAGGCCACCACGTGGTCGGTCAGCAGCAGCATGTCGTCGAACGCCTCCAGCCCGCCCGCCCCGGGCAGGAACCACTCGCCCCGGCTGCGGGCGTTGCGGCGGCAAAAGGCCACCTTGCGGAGGGGCAAGCCCCGCGCCTGCGGCGCTTTGGCGTGACAAGGGAAGGCATTAGCGTGCACCTGCGCAATTCCTGCCCGTCGGCGGTGTGATGCAGCGGCGGCTGCATTTTATCTTGCCGAACGCACACGTTCCCCTACCATTGTCCGCCATGGACATTACCAATACCCCCCTGCCATACGTGCGCATTCACAGCAGCCTCTACCACGCCCTGCTCACCGAAACATCCAACACGGAACGCGGAATCCTCCTGGCCCTTATCTGCTACTGCGCCATGAACCGCAACGGCGGCCGCATTCCAAACTGCCGCAAGTGGTCTCGCAATATGTGGCAACGCGCCGCCGGTATCGCCAGCAGCGACTGGACAAATAGGGTGCGCGGGCGGGACGCGGTTGGAACGCAGTTGGAGCGTAGTTGGAACATGGATAGGACGCAGATGGAGCATGCATGTCCCTTTCTTGCATGGGATGGGGATGATTTGCTGGTGCTCGCCTACCCCGCCGATGACGAGCGCAAAGCCAGCAGCCATGCGCCTTCGCGCAATCCGGCAGCCCCTCGCGCGTACGCGGGGCCGCGCGCGGGCGCGCAAGAAGAGAATAGAAGAGAAATAAAAGAGAATAGATTAAAAAACCAATATGCACCCATGTTCTAATTTGACTCTCCAACAACTTGAGGACGCCTTCTATGCTCACGCCGCTGAACTCATCCGCCGCGGAGAGTGGGCCGACGCCTGGGTGAAGCTCGCCGCCAGGCTCGGGCCCCTTTCCGCAGAGGGGGAGGCCAGATTCCTCAAGGAGCGCGACGAGCGAATCGCCGCCTTGGCGAGGCCGGAACGCGCGCGTGTGGAATTGCCCAATCTGGATTTGAGAAACCCGGCCTTCAAGCGCGCTTTCGATAGCGTGGACGCCTGGTGCGCCCCGCCGCTCATCAAGAGAGGCACCCGCAGCGCCCACCTGCTGCTTTTGGCGGGTGGCGTGGGCAACGGCAAAAAGAGCCTGGCATCTTACGCGGCCGCCAAGCTGAAAAACGGCGGAGTCTGCGCCGCCACCGTGCCGTGGGCAAGTATTACCCGCGCCCATTCCCCACGCGCCGCAGTGCATGAGCTTGCGGGGGAAAGCGCCGTCCTATCATGGCAGGAATGAACTACGCGCACATGTGTCCCAATGATTTTTGGGGACCTATGAATTCATGTGGTGGGGTGGATGGTACGCGAAGCGAATCTTGGAAGTTTTCGTAATGAGCAACGGGATAGTGGAGCCACCCCGCCTTTCGTCCCCCTCCGCTGCGCTTTGGCGGGACGAGGCGGGGTGGATGACGTCTCCGGTTGCACATCTCTTGCCGCCTTTACTGATAAAATCTAAAGAGGGGGGCTTCAATTTTGGGCGATTTTCCTAACGATTACCCATCATCTCATTGCAAAATGTGAATCCATTTATTGGGACACATGTGCTTGCAGCGCGGGGGTGGTCTCATTTGTCTTGAAACTTGCGCGGGGAAGCGTATAATACGCGCGCTATGAGCGAAAATGAACCTGTACAGACAGCGCCGGGCTCTTCCGAGGAAGAGCTGATTGCCGTGCGCCGCGAGAAGGTGGGCAAAATCCGCGAGCTGGGGGTGAATCCCTATGGCGGGCGGTTTGACGTGACCACGAATGCGGCGGAAATCAAGGCTCATTTCGAGGAGGGTAAACAGGTGCGCTTCCTGGGCCGCATCACCGCGCTGCGCGATATGGGAAGAACCCAGTTCTTCACCGTGGCGGATGTGCGCGGTTCCATTCAGTGCATGCTCACCAAGAAGGCCGTGAGCGAGGAGGCCTGGGCTCTCTGGAAGCTCCTGGAGCGCGGCGACTGGGTGGGTATTTCCGGCGAAACCTTTATCACCAGGACCGGCGAGCCGTCCGTGCGCGTGGATGAGTTCAAGGTGCTATCCAAGGCCCTGCGCCCCATGCCGGACAAGTTCCATGGCCTGGCGGACCAGGATTTGCGCTACCGCCGCCGCCACCTGGACCTGATGAGCAACGCGGAGAGCGCCAAGCGCTTTGTGCAGCGTTCCCTCATTGTGCAGGAAATCCGCAATTTCCTGCAGGAGCGCGGGTTCCTGGAGGTGGAGACACCCATGCTGCAGGATATTGCCGGCGGCGCGGCAGCCAAGCCCTTTGAATCCTACTACAACGCGCTCAAGAAGCCGGTGACGCTGCGCATTGCGCCGGAGCTGTACCTGAAGCGCCTGATGGTGGGTGGCTTCCCGAAGGTTTTCGAGCTGAACCGCAACTTCCGCAACGAGGGTGTGGACCGCCGCCACAACCCGGAATTCACCGTGCTTGAGGTGTACGAAGCCGGCGGCGACTACGAGACCATGGCCGAGCTTATCGAGGAGATGGTGACCACCGTGGCAGAGAAGGTTTTCGGCACGCTGAAGTTTGACCAGTACGACGACGAGGGCAAGCTGCGCTGGACCATCGACCTCACCCGCCCGTGGCGCCGCGCGGACTACGCGGACCTGGTGAAGGAAGTGGCCGGGGCGGATTGGTTCAGCCTCACGCCGGAGCAGCGCCGCGCCAAGGCGGAGGGAGAGCTGGGCGTGCAGATTGGCGAGGACCTGGACGACGTGGGCGTGACCCAGCAGGTGTATGAGAAGCTGGTGGAGGAAAAGCAGGCCAACCCGCTCTTCGTGTGCCATGTGGCGCGCGATTTGGTGCCGCTGGCCAAGGCCAACCCGGAGAATCCGGAGGTGGTGGATGTGTTTGAGCTGGTGATGAACGGCCAGGAGCTCTGCCCCGGATACTCCGAGCAGAACGACCCCATCGAGCAGCTGGAGCGTCTCAAGCACCAGGCAGGCGAGGAAACCCAGAAAATCGACTACGACTTTGTGGAGTCCCTGGAGTCCGGCATGCCCAGCGCAGGCGGCATCGGCATCGGCATAGACCGCCTGTGCATGCTCATGACCGGGGCCTGCTCCATCCGCGATATCATCCTCTTCCCGCAGCTCAAGAACCGCAACTGACCTGCCATGAAAAACGCCGCTATCCTTCTGGCCGCCCTGGCATGCGGCCTTTGCGCCGCGCAGGAGCAGCAGACCCCCGCGCCCGCGCAGCCCGCACCCCAGGCCCGGCCGGAAATCAAGGCCGGCGCCATGTTCCGTGACGCCAAGTGCCACCAGGTGCTCACCTATGTGACCATCAACGGTGTGAAGGCGCTCATGATGCTGGATACCGGGGCTTCCCACACCGTGCTCAGCAAGAAGTTCGTGGATGCCAAGCTCCCCAACGCGCAGAAGATGGACACCAGCGGCATGCAGTTCAGCAGCGCCAGCTCCCGCCAGCGCCCGGACCTTTATGTCGTCAAGCTGGACACCGCCGCCACGGCCGGTGAGAAGACCGTCTTTGAGCAGCCCGTGCTCTGCCTGCCGCTGGATGGCGTGCAGCAGTCCATGGCCTCGCCTATCGATGGCATCCTGGGCATGGATATCCTGGGCTGGCTGCCTTTCACCTTCGACCTGCGCAACGGAGACAACTGCCACTGGGGCCTGCCGGATGACGTGGACACCATGGTGCCCATGGAGCCCCTGCAGGTGGACCAGATGCAGCGCCCGCACATGCAGGTGGACACCGGAACCGCGGAGAAGCCGCATTCCACGGTGCTGCTGCTGGATACCGGCAGCTCTGTGACCTACATGCCGGCAGAGGCGTGGGGCGTGGGCGCATCGGATGCCAAGGCCACCGTCGGCGTTTCCGATGTGAACGGTGGCCGTTACATGAGCATAGGGCTGGGCAAGCCCAGGGCTCTCGCCCTCGGCAAGGGGGTGGAGACGCGCCCGCTCACGCCGCAGCTCCAGCCGGGGCAGGGCGGTGTCATTGGTATCGATGCCTTCACCGGGCTGCGCTTCGTGCACAACCCGCAGCGCAAGGACCCCGCCCGCTTCTTCCTCATCTCCAAGTGATTTCCCTGCGGATGCCATGAAGCTCGGGCTTTCCATCATCCTGCTCATTGCGAGCAACACCTTCATGACCTTCGCCTGGTACGGCTTCCTGCGCAATCCCGGCGAAACCCCGGACGCCCCCTGGTGGAAGCTCGTGCTCATGAGCTGGGGGCTTGCCTTCCTGGAGTACTGCTTCATGGTGCCCGCCAACCACATAGGCCGCGAGTACGGCCTCTCCCTGGCGCAGCTCAAAATCATGCAGGAGGCCATCACCCTCGCCGTTTTCGTGCCCTTCATGATTTTCTTCATGGGCGAGCACTGGAAATGGGATTACCTCTGGGCTTTCCTTTGCGTGATGGCCGCCGTTTTCTTTGTCAACCGCCAGGCCCTCATGGCCTCGTAGCGCCCCTGGCGTGCGGGCGCGATATTGTCTTGATATGGCGTGCGGGGCAGGGTAGAATGTGGCGCGTATGAAGAGGACACACCGGAATTGGCTTGTGGCGGCCGCCGCCCTTGCGGCGCTGGCTGCGCCGGCGGCGCACGCCCAGAGCGCAGACATGACGCGCGACCGCGGCGATGTGGTGCGCGTAACGCGGCAGCCGGACGGCACGCGCTCCGTCTACCAGCGGCAGGTGGGGTGGCACGGCATGCGCTGCTCCACGTATTCGCCGAGCGGCAAGCTGGTGGCGGTGAACGTGTACACGGAGGGCAAGTACGGGCACCTGGTGTCCTGCATCATCTACGACCACACGAAGAAGAACATCCTCTACAAGGTGCAGTACGGGTATGACTCCCGCGCCCGCCTGGTGGAGGAGCGCATGTACGCCGCCCCGGATTTCAAGCAGAAGGATTTGGTGCAGCGCGTCATCTACCGCTACGACAGTAACGGCAACCGCTCCAAGCCGCTCATCATCTCCCTCAACAAGGGCGGCACCGGGCCCGTGAACGAAATCACCCCCACCATGCGGGATGATGTGAACCGTATCAACCGCGAGGCGCGCGGCCAGGGAGCACGCGCCCCGCAGACCCCCGCAAGGTGACATGGAAAGCTATTCCTGGCAGGACCGCGACGAGGCGGGCAACAAGGTGGTGTACGAGGCGCGCTACTTCGGCGGCTGGTGGCAGCTGGTGTGCGCCCCCAAGGTGGGCCGCGCCCAGAAGGACGAGGTGGAGTTCTCCCCGGTGGAGTTCACCCCGGAGCTGTGGCAGGCCCTGCGCGACCACCTGTGGGCCAAGTACCAGCGGCGCCGCTGCTCCTGGGATTTGGTGAGCCATATTGACGACATTCTGGCCGGCAAGGCCACCAACGAGCGCCGCGACCAGCGCGGCGGCAAGAGGAAATGACCGACGCGGAAATCATCAACTGCCGCGAGCCGGAGCGCCAGCTGGAGCGTGCCGTGGCTGTCATGCGCCGCTTGCGCATGCCCGGCGGCTGCCCCTGGGATGCCGAGCAGACGCATGAATCCATCATCAGCAACATGCTGGAGGAGTGCTACGAGTGCATCGACGCCATCCGCGCCAAGGACGCCCCGCACATGCGCGAGGAGCTGGGGGATGTGCTGCTGCAGGTTCTCTTTCACGCGCAGATGGCTTCCGAGAACCCGGAGGAAGGGTTCGGCATCAACGAGGTGGCGGGCGAGCTGGCGGAGAAGCTGGTGCGCCGCCATCCCCATGTGTTCGGTGATACGCAGGCCGCAGATGCGGATGCCGTGCTGGGTGTGTGGGATGCCGTGAAGCGCTGCGAGCACGATATCGAGGACAAGCCCTACCTGCACGACTGCGGCAAGGGGCTGCCCTCCATGCTGCGTGCCTACAAGCTCACCAAGAAGGTGGCCAAGGTCGGTTTCGACTGGCCGGACCACGCCGGCGTGGTGGACAAGATACGCGAGGAGACGGACGAGGTGGCGGAGACCCTGCCGCTTGCGGACGGCGACCCGCATGTGCAGGAGGAGCTGGGGGATTTGCTCTTCACCATCGTGAACCTGTGCCGCCGCCGCAAGGTGGACCCGGAGCTGGCGCTGGATGCCGCCAACCGCAAGTTCGAGCGCCGCTTCAACGCGCTGGAAGCCCTTTTGAAGGCGCAGGGGCTCTCCCTGGCGGATGCCTCAGCGCAGCAGATGGAGCAGGCTTGGCAAAGCGTGAAACGCCAGGAGAGGCCATGAACGCGAACCCCCTTCTCCTGCTGCCCTGCGCGCTTCTGCTGGCCGCCTGTTCCAGCGCTACCAAGGAGAGCGACTCCGAGGCGGAGGCCCGCGCCCGCCACTTCATGATGAAGCAGCAGGAGGCCGCCCAGCACCTCGGCAATCCGCTTCTCCCGAACGGCGGCGACCCCAACGCCGTCAACTACAACGTCTCCTCCGCAGAAGAGCTGGAGAAGATTGACAACGGCGCGGAGGGCGAGGTGTATTTCACGGACCCCGACAACCCGGATGCCGATATTGCGGGTATCACGGAGGCCTTTGAGAGCAAGCGCCACGGCAACGGCTGGATGGGAGACTACATTGCCGCGCGGCGCTTTGCGCGGCAGGAGGGGCGCCCGCTGCTGATCTGGTTCCATGATTCCGTGCTGAGCCCGCGCAGCGGCGAGCTTGGCGAGCACCTGCTGGATTCCCCCGCCTTCAACGCCTGGTGCAAGGACCGCGTGGTGCGCCTCAAGTTCGATTCCGGTATCGCCATTGACGACAAGACCCGCGACAACGCCAGGTACAGCATCGACACCATCCGCCGCTACGCCCGCCAGTACGGGCTCACCAAGCGCCCGTCCCTGGCCATTGTTTCCCCGCGCGGGGACCTGGTGATGGGAATTGACGGCTACACCGGGTTCCTGCAGGAGACGGAGAGCCAGATTAAAGAGGGGATCCACCGCTGCGAGCTGGAGATTCAGGAGGACCGCGCCAAGCTGGAGGCCAAGGGCTACCGCGAGTGGCACGCCGCCAAGAACGATGCCAAGGTGTTCGCCAAGATTCAGCGCCTGGATGACGAGCACGGCCGCGTGTACCTCAAGAAGGACGGCGGCCGCGTTTCCCGCACCAAGATTGCCAACCTCTGCCAGGAGGACCAGGCGTTCATCGAGCAGTACCGCCAGCAGCAAAAGGACAAAAAGGGCAAAAAGCCATGAACAAGTCTGATGCCACCAAGGCGCAGATGATGCGCGCCGCCATTGCCCTTTTCACCCTGCGCGGGTATGAGGGCACCGCCGTGCGCGACATCGCAAACGCCGCCGGCGTCAACATCGGCCTCATCCGCTATCATTTCGGCCACAAGGCGGATTTGTACCGGGACACCCTCGCCTACGTTTCCTCCCAGTACAACGAGGTTTGCCTGGAGGCCCTGCGCCGCGCCCGCGAGAACGGCGGCGCGGAGGAGGTCATCTGCTCCTGGCTGCTCGCCCCCATCACGGAGTGGAAGGATGATTCCGTGGCCTCCGGGGAGCAGGTGCTCTGCTTCCTCAACAAGATGGGGTATGAGGACCCCGAGCTGACGCGTGATGTGTACGAATCCCACTTTTCCTACGCCTTGCAGGAGTGGCAGGATGCCGTGCGCGCCTTCTTCCCCGGAATCGCGCGCGGGGATTGGCTCTGGTGCCTCACCTGCCTGCGCGGCATGTATTTCAATATTGTGGCACACAATGATTTCACCCTTTGGGGGCTTCCCCGCATCCAGGGCAGGGAGGCCGCCGTGCGCCGCCTGGCCGCAGACATGGTGCACCTTCTCCACGCCTACACCGCGTGACGAAAAAACGGCTTGCCAGAACCGCGCCCCTGGGCTAGGATGGGGCCGTATGAAACTGAGCCTCGCGATATTGGCCCTTTGCGTCTTCCTGCTGCCTTCCTGCAAGCACAAGGCGTTCCTGGTTTCCACGCCCACATACCTGCAGGCGGATTCCCCCAGCGACCCGCCGGGGCTGCGTGCCTCGCGTGCCGCTGAGCGCGCCAAGCGTGTGAAGGACGGCGTCTACAAGCCCGGTGAGGAGCTGGAAGTGCAGGGCGGCAGGGTATTCGTCTTCCGCCGCAACCCGGATATCGACAAGGAGACCAGCGGCGCCATGGTGAGCGCCCAGAAGGCCAAGATTGTTGTTTGCGAAGGCATGTACTACTACGCCGAGCTCAGCGACGGCAGCAAGGGCTATGTGCGCGAGACGGATTTGGTGAACCCCCAGCGCCTGATGCAGCGCGGCCTGCTCCCGGACCCCAACATGGGGGCCCTGCCGCCCGGGGATGCGGGCGGTGTGCTCTTCCCGGAGGAATCCGTGGTGCAGGGCCAGCCTATTGAGCTGGATGCCAACCAGAAGCTCATGACCAATTCCGCCGGACGCACCGTGATGGTGGTCAACAAGACTTCCGAGAAGACCGATGAGTTCGAGGCCCGCAAGAAGGCCATGATGGGCGGCGGTGAACACAAGACGCTGGACGACGTTCCCAAGCCGGAGATGGAGGCACCCGCGCCCAGCTCCACGCTGCCTGCCGCAGACGATATCCCCGATCTGCCGGAGCCCACAGCAGCCCCGGCGGAGTAACGCCGCTGCATGATGGCCGACCGCCCGTTCCCCACGCTGATAGAGGAGTTCCTGCTGTATCTGGCGGCGGAACGCGGGCTGAGCCTCAACTACCGCCTCTCCGTGCGCCGCAGCCTCACCCGCTTTGGCGATTGGTGCAAGGGGCAGGGGCTGGCGGCGGGGGAGCTCACGGAGCCCCTGCTGGCGGCCTACCACCGCTCCATGCGTGCGGACGGCCTGGCAGCCTCTTCCTGCCGTGTGGCCATGGTGCATTTGCGTATCTTTTTCCGCCACCTGGCCGCCACCAAGGTGCTGCCTGAAAACCCGGCTGCCCTGCTGGTGGCCGGCGGCATCCGCCGCAGTATCCCGGAAACCCTCAGCGCGGACCACGTCAACCGCCTGCTGGAAAGCATCGACCCCACGGATGTACCCTTCGGCGCGCGTGACCGCGCCATGCTGGAGATGCTCTACGGCAGCGGGCTGCGCGTGAGCGAGCTGGTGGCCCTGCGCGCAGAGCAGATTGACTGGGAGGAGATGTTCCTGCGCATCACCGGCAAGGGCGGCAAAACCCGCTATGTGCCCCTGGGCCGCGTGGCTGCGGACGCCCTGCGCCGCTACCTGAACGAGGGACGCCCCAAGCTCTGCCGCGCCGGGCACCGCGCCGCCGCCCTCTTCCTCTCCAACCGCGGCTCCCAGCTCACGCGGGAGCGCATCCGCCAAATCATCAAGGCACGCGCCGCCGCCGCCGGGCTCCCGGAAAACGTGTACCCCCACATCATGCGCCACTCCTTTGCCACCCACCTGCTGGAAAACGGCGCAGACCTCCGTGTCATCCAGGACATGCTGGGGCACTCCGACCTGGCCACCACGCAAATCTACACCCATGTGGAGCAAAAGCGCCTCGTCAACCTCCACCGCAACTTCCACCCACGCGGCAAGAAGTAGGAAGCATCCCGCCGGCCCACAAAAAAATTGCATTGGTGAAACCAATGCAATTTAGGCGTACGGGGGACAGGACTTGAACCTGCGACCTCCACCATGTCAAGGTGTTGCTCTACCAACTGAGCTACCTCCGCATGAACTGGGCAGGGATGGATTCGAACCATCGAAAGCAAACGCTAGCAGATTTACAGTCTGCCCCCTTTGACCGCTCGGGAACCTACCCATGCTGAGATTGCAGGCTGCCGAAGCAGCGTGCGGCGGAAATATACCTGATATCTCACCGGCATGCAAGCCTTTTTTTTGAGATTGGCGTTTTTTTCTTTCCGCAGATGCATCTCCTTACCCCGCCAAGGCCCATCAACCAGCGCATGGCAGGGGGTGACACTCACATGTGTCCCAATGAATTTTGCGAACCCATGAAGTTAGGGGGGGATGATGCGCTTTGCGTTCCATCCACCCGAAATCCCGGAGCCCCGAATTTGATTGCCCCGCGCGGGTTTGCTCCCGCTTTAGGCTTGAGCGGCTGGGCGGTGTGTGCTATAAAGCGCGGCATGAACGCGCTTGCCACCTATATCCACAACCTGGATCCCGTGATACTGGATATTCCCGGCACGCCGCTGGCGCTGCGCTGGTACGGGCTGGCGTATGTGGCGGGCTTCATTCTGGGCTACATGGTGCTGCTGGCGCTTTCCAAGCGCCGCCTGTATGTGGTGGGGCCGGACAAGCTGGGGGATTTCATCACCTCCGTGTGTATTTTCGGCGTGCTGCTGGGCGGCCGCTTGGGTGAGTTCTTTTTCTACTGGCTGCCGGAAAACGGGCTGAGCGGCTTCTTGGACGACCCGCTGTGGGTGCTGCGCGTGTGGGAGGGCGGCATGGCCTCCCACGGCGGTATTTTGGGGGTGCTGGCGGTGGCGTGCCTGTATGCGTACCGCAACAAGCTGTCTGCGCTGGCGGTGTGCGATGGTTTGGCGATTGTGGCCCCCATCGGCCTGTTTTTCGGCCGCGTGGCCAATTTTATCAACGGCGAGCTTTACGGCCGCATCACGGATTCCGGCATAGGCGTGAAATTCCCGCAGGAGCTTTTCGAGTTGCCTGCGGCGGAGCGCGTGGCGGCACTGGCGCAGGTGGAGCAGGCTGCCGGGGCTCCCTTGGCGCAGCTGGCGCATGAGAACGAGGGCTCGTTCGACACGCTGCTGCGCGTGTGCCGCGAGAATCCCGCCGTGCAGGATGCCCTGGCCCCTTGCCTGCACGGGCGCTACCCGTCGCAGTTGTTCGAGGCGGTGGGCGAGGGCCTGCTCATCTTCGCGGTGCTCATCACGCTGCGCCTGACGCTGAAAAACGCCCGTGCGGGGCTTTTCAGCGGCGTGTTCTGCCTGCTGTATGCCGTGGCGCGCATCACCTGCGAGTGTTTCAAGCAGCCTGATGCCGCTGTATGGAACGGCATCACGGAGGGGCAGCTGCTCTCCCTGATTGTGGTGGCCATGGGCGTGTTCTTCCTCTGCGGCGCGGCGCGCGGCAAGCGTGCGGATGCTTGATGCGGTGCCGTTTTGCGGTGCCCAAAAAAGTTGTGCCGGGGGCAAGTTTCTTCTCGCCAAGCGGCGGCGTTTGGTGTATAAGGGGAGAGTACGTTGAAATTTCACATTATGAAAAATCTGATTTGGCCCCTCGCTGTTGCGGCAGTGCTCGGTGCGCCGGCGGTGAATGCCGCCAGCGCCGACCACGCCCGCGTGACGCTCGATTTGAAGGCTACCGATGCCAAGGTGGAGCGTGTGGCTCCCCCTTCCGGCGGCATATTCGGCTCCAAGGAAAGAGTCAAGCCCGGCGCTGTCGAGGCCTCATCCTGGTACTTTGTGCGCATTCCGCTGAAGGTGGAGGGCAAGGGCAAGGCCTCTGAACCCATCACCTTTGTGGATGAGCTCAAGGTGCACGTGTATCTGGTGTTCATGGGCGAGAGCGCGGACGACCTGACGATGGTGGAGCGCGAAATCACCTACACGGAGATACCCGTGAGCCCGGGGGGCGCGGACAAGACTTCCACGGGCACGCTGACGGCGGCGGCCTTCATCTCCCCCTCCAACGCGGCCAAGATTTGCGGCGCCAAGGGCAAGGTGGACCTCACCGGGCATCACCTGGGAGCCGTGGCCGTGGAGGCCTCCTTCGGCGGCTCCAACTGCCTCAACCCCAAGGAGGACCCCTCCGTCATCGTTGACAACAAGCTCAAGGGCAAGCTCACCAACGGCTGGTGGAAGAAGAAGAGCGCTCCCAACAAGAGGGGCGCGGTGATCTGCTCCATCGCGGAAACTCCGTTCGCCCCGTACTACGCAAGCCTTTCCGGGGCTCCCACCAGCCCCATGTACGGTGCGGCCGGCGTCTCCGCCTCATCTTCCTCATCCTCTTCATCCGGCACCGCAGCTGATTCTGCGGACAGCGGAGACAGCAGCGCAGAGGACAGTACCGCCGACGATGCCGGCACGGACGACAGCACCGCTTCCACCGACAAGAAGAAGGACAAGAAAAAGAAGAAGAAGGGGGAATAACGCCCCGTATCCGCAAGACAGATTTCAACTCATAGACTGATATGGCCGAATACAAGAAAACAGTTGCCCTTGAAATAGGCTCGCAGAGTGTTGCCATGGGGGTATTCACCCCGGCAGGGCGGGGCTTTACGCTTTCCCGCTATGCCCGGCGCGACATTGTGCTCGACCCCGTGGAGGAGGGCATGCGCATGGATTATGTGAGCAACGCCATCAAGGAAATGGTGGCGGAGCTCAAGGTGAGCGGGAGCGATGTGCGCAATGTCGTTTCCGGGCAGCAGGTCTTCCTGCGCTTCATCAAGCTGCCTCCCATTGAGGGCGACCTCGCGGAGCAGGTGGGCTACGAGGCCCAGCAGCAGATTCCCTTCCCCCTGGAGCAAATCCAGTATTCCTACCAGCCGCTTTCCGACACCCCGGAGGGCGACAAGGAGGTTCTGCTGGTGGCCATCAAGAAAGAGGTGCTGGACAACCTGAACAGCGAGGTGGAGGGCAACGGGCTCAAGACCAAGGCGGTGGACTGCTCCATCACCTCCCTCTACAACGCCTACCGCGCCAACCACCCGGAGGAGACGCAACCGGTGATGATACTCGATATCGGCGCCAAGACCACGGATATCATCTTTGCGGACAACGGGCGCTTCTTCACGCGCTCCGTGACAGCCGCCGGCTCGTTCGTGACCAATGCGGTGTCCCGCGAGTTCAAGATCGGCTTCCGCGAGGCGGAGCGGCTCAAGGTCTCCAAGGGCGCAGTCTCCCTGGGCAACGGCCACACGGATTCCATGGAGGAGCAGGAGGCCGCGCTTGCCACCTGCATCCGCACCGCCATGAGCCGCCTCAGCTCGGAGGTGCAGCGCACCATCACCCACTACCGCTCGCAGTACAAGGGCAACCCGCCCGCCAAGGTGTACATTTGCGGCGGCGGTGCGCGCATGCCCTATGCGCAGGAGTTCCTGCAGGCTTCCCTCAACCTGCCCGTGGAGTACCTGAACACGCTGGGCATCTTGGGTGTGGGCTCCCAGGTGGATGCCAACGCCCTGCAGATGGATGCCGTGTGCCTGGGCCCGCTGGTGGGTGCAGCCGTTACCGGCGCCAAGGCGGGCGAGTACAACATCGACCTTGTTCCCACGAGCGTGGGCAAGGACCGCGCGGAGAAGGAGCAGCTGCCCAAGGTGATTATCGGCGGCGTGGTGGCCCTGCTCGGCGCTTCCATCTTTGCCTACAACGCTTCCGCTTCCGCATCCGATGCCGCCAAGGCGCTCCGCAAGGCGCTTCCCGCGGATGAGAAGGTGGAGGCCGTGAACAACCGCCTTGCCACCGTGAAGGGCAACTACGACAAAGCCATGCGCGACGTCAGCAAGCTCGGCGAGCTCTACAGCATGCGCTCCGCCTATGCGGATGTGCTGCGCCAGCTCTCCGAGAACTGCGCCTCCGTCAAGTTCTGGGTGCAGGAGTTCTCCCCCCTCGTCAACTACGATGTGGAGAACAACACGCTTTCCGAATCCAGCGACGTGAAGGGTGTGAAGCTCATCGACATGAACAGCAGCCGCAACGCCGCAATCAACTCCGCCATCAACAAGGCGCCGGAGGAAGCCAACCCTGCCAAGCGCAAGAAGGCTCCCGCCGTGACCGCCATCTATGTGAGCGGCTACACCATCAAGCCGGTGGACAACGACCAGACCACGGATCAGCGCCAGGCGGTGTACGACATGGTATCCGCGCACTTCACGGAGAAAACGCCGGAGTCCCTGTTCTCCTATGATTCCGCGAAGGTGCAGAAGGACCTGAACTGCTACTTCCAGTTTGTGAACGCGAAATCCGCGAAGGACAAGCTGCCGCCGTATGTGGAGAAGTTCATGATGGTGATGCCGCTGAAGAATCCCATCCCGATTCCCGAGCTCGACCCCGCCGAGAACAAATAACCCCAGCCAATTTACGACAATGAGTATTAGCGACAACAAACGAGTGGTGACGCTGGCATCCGTGATGGGCCTTGCCTTTGTGGGTATCACCTACTTCGGGTTCTCCAAGAACCAGGAGTACGAGGAGACACAGGCCAAGCTCACGGAAATCAGCGAGCGTTTCCAGGACTACGCCAACCAGGACACCACGCCCACCAAGCAGAACCTGGAAAACCTCACCGCCGCCTTCAAGGATGTGACCGCCGTGGGCAACGACATGCAGCAGGCCTTCAACAAGTACGCCTCCTTCTGCACCGGCCAGCCCCAGCTCACCGCACAGGAATTCCAGAAGCAGCTGCTGGAGGATATCGCCGCCGTGCGCACGCTCGCGGGCGACAAGAAGGTTGCGCTGGGCCGCCCGGCGGAGGACTTGGGCATGACCACGCTCAAAACCGCCGCCCCCACCAAGGACCAGGTGCCTTTCCTCGCCTTCCAGCACCAGGCTGTGAAGCGCGTGGTGGAGGACATCCTCAACTCCGGCGTGGCATCCCTGGAGAAAGTGTACTGCGAAGAGCTGCCGGAGCAGGCAAGCCTGGACTTCAAAAAGCCCGCCCCGTATTTCCCGCTGCGCTTCCAGGTGGCTTTTGAGGCCAAGCGCGGCAGCCTTCCCCAGGTCATCAACAAAATCATGGAGGACAAGGAATACTTCCTCATGATCACCGGGCTTGCCGTGCAGGGCAAGGACAACCTGCCGCCCGTGGCCTCCTACACGCCGCCGCCCGCTGCCGCAGAAGTGCAGGGGGACGACCTTGCCGGCGGCAATGAAGGAGAGGCTGCGGAGGCCGCGGCCCCGCCCGCACGCACCGTGGCGGTGCAGCTCACCGGCAAGGACGATGAGACCGCCCGCGTGCACATGACCTTCCAGGTGCTCTATTTCAACAACACGAAGAAAAAGTAACCCCCAACCGACCGTTTACTATGGAAGAACAATCCAATCCCGGAAACAAGATTCTCATTACCGGCATTCTCCTTGGCCTGGCTATGGGCGGCTGGGGCATTTACCTTTCCTCCGCCAACAAGGTGGAGGCCCCGGACACCAGCGTGGATTCCGGCAAGGTGAACAAGACACTCTCCGATGCCGCCAAGAAGATGCGCGAAGACATGCAGCAGGACCGCAAGGTGGCGGATACCGCTCCGGAAGGCGCCACCATCAACGGCAAGCCCCGCCTGGCACCGCTCTTCTTCTCCACGGAACTCTGGCAGTTTGCAGCAGACGACCAGAAGAAGAACCTGGTGGTGGATATCTACGACCCCCAGTCCAAGAGCATTCACGGGGATGTGCCCAACCCCTGGTTTGTGGTCAACGGCATTGCAGAGGCTCTCGGCCGTGCAGACGGCTTGGCGATTGACAGCGATGGCGACGGCTTCAGCAACGGCGAGGAGTACAAGGCGCAGACCAAGCCGGCGGATCCCGCCAGCTACCCCGCCGTGCTCGCTCCCGGCTGCGCGCCCAAGATGGAGCTCGTGAAGCTCACCACCGCCCGCGCCACCATCACCACGGACAACCTCAACTCCGACCCCTCCCTCTCCCCCACCGATGCCAACATCCGCATCCTGGGCCCGGACGGCAAGACCGTGGTCAACAAGGTCACCGTCAAGGTGGGTGAGACTTTCGGCCTCTCTGCCAAGGATTCAAAGCGCTTCAAGCTCGTCGGCTATGAGAAGAAGTCCTTCCCCGGCTTTGCAGACGACATGGTGGAGGAGAACGTGATCCGCGTGCTCGACACCGAAACTGCGGGTACGGAGAAGGAATTCACCGTGCGCGCCGGTACGCCGAACGCATCGCTCAAGGGTGATGCCGCCAAGGGACACCTCATCAGCGACACCACCGCCACGCTCCGCATCACCGCCGGCAGCGCGCTCGGCAAGCCGGAGGGCACACTGAAGGCTGAACTCAACGCGGAATTCACCATTCCCGGCGGTGCCGGCGACGGCAAGGACCTGAAAGCCACCTTCACCGGCACCAATCCCGCCGGCGGTGTGGATGTCACCCCTGCCGGCGCACAGGCCCCCATCACCGTCCCCAAGGCAAAAATCAAGAACTCAGAAGAATAAAATCCACCTTTTTGAGCAGAAAATCAAAAAAAATCGAATTGTAGACTTTACAACCCAACAAAAATCTGGCATAAATTAGACATTACCATGAACCACGCACCTCTCATCATCGCAAAGCGAACAATGATTCTCATGGCTGTGGCCGCCGCTTGCCCCTACGTGCAGGCGCAACCCACGGTTTCCATCCCCGCCCCGGATCAGCCGCAGGCAGCCGTTATGCCCGCGCAGAGCATCAATGCCGCGCGCCGCGGCGGCGCTGTTGATACCGGCTACGTTACAGACGGCTACATCACACCCTCCACTTCCGCCGGTGTGAGCGAGGTTGGCCCCTCCGCCGTGTACGTTGACACGCCCGTTGCCACGCAGCAGGCCATCAGCGCACAGGCTCCCGCCGCTGTGCAGGAAAGCATCAACTATCGCGAATCCGCCCGCCGCCAGGCCCAGACGCAGGAAGCCCTGCTTCTGCTGGAGGAAGGCCGTACCGCCTACCGCGACAAGAAGTATGCTCTCTCCCTGGAGAAGTACCAGGAGGCGTGGAAGAGAATCCCCAAGGCTCCTGCAACCGCCAAGTGGCAGGACTTCATCATCAAGAGCATCGGTGATGCCTCTATCGCCGTTGCCATCGAATACTCCCGCGTGGGCCGCTACGATGATGCCGAGCAGCTTCTGCTCGACGTGCTGGTGCGTGACCCCAACAACAAGCGCGCCCGCCAGGAGCTTTCCCTTCTCCGCGACCCGATTCGCAACAACCCCGCCCTTACCCCCGAGCACGTGAAGAACGTGGACGAGGTGAACCGCCTGCTCACTCTCGCATACGGCTACTACGGCCTGGGCGACTTTGACAAGGCATACGCCGAGTTCGCCCGCGTGCTGCGCATCGACAAGTACAACATTGCTGCCCGCCGCGGCCAGGAGGCTGTGAGCAAGCGCAAGATGAAGTACTACGCCAGCGCCCACGACGCCGTGCGCGCCAAGGCCCTGGAAGAGGTGGACTCCACCTGGGATTCCCTGAATGCCGACACCGATGCCCCGGCTGACCTGTCCTACGGCAACACTGGCGGCGGCACCGTCATCTCCCCGGATGTGCTCCGCAACACGGAAGCCCTGAACGGCATGCACATCGCCTCCGTCAACTTCGAGGACACCCCCATGGAGGATGCTCTCGACTTCCTGCGCGCCGAGGCCCGCAAGCAGGGTGTGCGTTTGAACTTCATCTTTGAGAAGGCCCAGCAGTCCGCTGCTCCCGCGGCAGCCCAGGCTTCCACCTCCTCCGCTGATGAAGACTCCGAGGACGAGGAGGACAGCGAGGATGAGGAGGAGGAAAGCTCCGCCGGTCCCGTGGCCGTGGCTGCCCCGATTGCCCCTGCGGTGATTTCCTCCCTCAAGATGAGCGACCTTTCCGCAGCCGAGCTGCTGCGCCGCATGTGCTCCCAGGCCAACTGCGACATGCGGGTGGAAGACAGCGCCGTGGTGGTGTACCAGAAGGGTGCCGCCTCCCAGCGCATGAGCCGCCGCCAGTGGCAGGTGCGCTCCGCCTTCTTCCAGTCCAGCGGTGATGAAGAGGAGGACAGCGGGGATGATGATTTCACCTCCGACAGCGGCCACAAGTCCGCCAAGATCGACCCCAAGGCCGCCCTCATCAACATGGGCGT
The DNA here is from genome assembly GCA_045616565.1 of Akkermansia sp. Lineage (GTDB taxonomy): Bacteria > Verrucomicrobiota > Verrucomicrobiia > Verrucomicrobiales > Akkermansiaceae > Akkermansia. The sequence continues at coordinate 79,453 of JAZLHB010000144.1, forward strand.
GAACTTCCCGCAGGGCTCTTCCGCCAAGTACTCCCCCGCCACGGGCATGCTCACCGTCTACAACACGGAGGATGAGCTCGACACCGTGGAGGAGGCCGTGAACACCTACCGCCAAAACATGCCCAAGATGGTCAAGGTGAGCGCCAAGTTCGTGGAAATCGCCCAGACCAACGAAGAGGAGCTCAGCTTCGACTGGGTGGTCAATCCCTTCTCCGTCAACAACTCCGGCAGCACCTATGTCGGTGGCGTGAACGGCACCAACTCCAACCCGCTGCGCACGGTGTCAGACTTCGTCTCCTCCGGCGGCTCCGCTTTCGCCAACAACTACAACGGCGAGGGTTCCTGGCCCATCAACCGCCATGTGGCAGGTGGCAACTCCATCCTGAAGGACGGCATCAACACCAAAACGCTGGGCGACGGCCTGGTGACCGGCGGTAACCGTTCGGGCACAGGCGCTGTCACGGCCAACACGCTGGACAACCTGATCAAGGCCGGTTCTGCGGGCGAGTCTCAGACCACCAGCGCGGCTCCCGGCATCCTGTCCCTCTCCGGCATCTTTGATTCCGGCTCCTACCAGATGATCATGCGCGGCCTCTCCCAGAAGAAGGGCGTGGATGTGATGTCTGCCCCGAGCTTGGTCATCAGCGGTGACGAGCCGATGGAGTTCGCCCCCGCCCCGGATGAGCGCATGCAGGCCCAGGATGATGAGGAAGGCTGCGCCAAGATTGAGGTGGTTCGCCGCTTCGTCTATCCCATCTCCTACGAGGCACCGCAGATTCAGAGCGGCGGCAACAACAACAACGGTAACAACAACGGTAACAACGGCAACTGGGGTGGCGGCGGCATGCCCGTGGCGGCTCCCGCCAACCCGGATGACTGGGCCGTGGAAGACGTCGGTATCATGATGCGCTTCCAGATTGACGCGCTCAAGGAGGGTGAGGGTGATATCATTCACTTCAAGCGTTTCGAGATCCGCGTGGTCGAGTTCGAGGGCTTCGTGAACTACGGCTCCCCGATTACCGCCGGTATCACCAATGAAACGGAAATCGAGCATATCGTGCTGACCGAGAACCGCATCGACATGCCGGTGTTCAGCCGCCGCTACATCAACTCCAACCCCTGCGTGTACGATGGTCACACCATCGCCATCGGTGGTTTGATTCAGGATGAGGTGCAGAAGGTGGAAGACAAGGTGCCCGTGTTCGGCGACCTGCCCTTCATCGGCCGTCTCTTCCGCAGCAACGTGGAATCCCACATCCGCAAGAACCTCATGGTCTTCGTGACGGCTGAGATCCTTGACCCGCTGGGCAAGCCGATCCGCCACCGCGATGCCGGCAGCTCGGATGCCACCCCCGCCACAACCCCGGGCCTCTTCCCGGATGACGGTTTGGTGAATCCCTGATTCGCCTGCACGGTTCAATAGGTAATTTGACCCGCCCTGCTTTACGCAGGGCGGGGTTTTTTCACTGCTTCTCCCGGCAAAGTGCTTCTTCTTTGCTTGCCATGGCGTGCGCGCGGTGGTAGGATGGGGGCATGAGCAAGATTGATGATCTCTTTGCGTTTTTGAGTATACCGAGCGTGTCCGCCGTGGCGGAGTACGCCAAGGATGTGGAGCGTTGCGCGGATTTCCTGGTGCAGAAACTGACTTCCATCGGCTTTGATGCCAAGAAGCACATGACGGATATCCACCCGATTGTGGTGGCGCACAGCCCCAAGGTGGAGGGTGCCCCCACGGTGGTGATATACGGCCACTACGATGTGATGCCGGTGGACCCGATTGCCGAGTGGAAGAGCGATCCCTTCATGCCGGAGATTCGCGAGGGCCGTGTGTACGCGCGTGGTGCATCCGATGACAAGGGCGAAATCATGGCCCACATCCTGGGCGCAGAGGAAGTCATCAAGGAGGACGGCAAGCTGCCGCTCAACGTGATTTACCTGCTGGAGGGCGAGGAGGAGCGCGGCAGCGAGAGCCTGTTCAAGTTCATCCGCACGCCTGAGGCGCAGAAGGAGCTTGCCTGTGATGTGATTGTGGTGAGCGACACAGGCATGGCCGCGCCGGACATCCCCTCCTTTTCCTACGGGCTGAAGGGCCTTTGCTGCTTTGAGCTGGAGGTTTCCGCCCCCGCCATGGACCTGCACTCCGGTATCTTTGGTGGCGCCGTGGCCAACCCCATCACCACGCTGTGCGAGATGATTGCCACCACGCACGACGAGAACAACCACGTGACCGTGGAGGGCTTCTACGACGGCGTGCGCGAGATTCAGGAATGGGAGCGCGAGAGCTGGCGCCGCGTGCCCGGCATGAGCGACCGCGAGCTTGCGGAGCTCACCGGCGTGCCGGAGCTGCGCACGGAGAAGGGCTTCACCGGTGCGGAGTGCGTGTACGCGCGCCCCACCTTTGAGCTGAACGGCATTTCCGGCGGCTACGAGGGTGAGGGCTCCAAGACCGTCATTCCCACGCATGCATTCGCCAAGATGAGCTGCCGCCTGGTGCCCGGCCAGGACCCGGAGGAGGTGATGAACAAGGTGGAGGCGCACTTCAAGAAGGTGTGCCCGCCCAGCGTGCGCATGAAGTTCACCCGCCAGCACGCCGGAGATGCCTACCTGAGCGACCCGAACTCCGCGTTCGGCAAGGCCGCGCAGAAGGCGCAGGAGATGACGTTCGGCAATGCTCCCGTGCTGGTGCGCGAGGGCGGCTCCATCCCGATTATCGCGGAGGTTTCCAAGGTGCTCGGCAAGGATGCCCTTTTCCTGGGGCTCGACCTGCCGGATGCCCGCATCCACTCCCCGAACGAGAACATGCGCGTGGAGATTTTCGAGAAGGGCATAGAAATGGCAAAGAACATGCTGCGCCTCATGGCCCGGGCCAAGTAAGGCTCCGCATCCCGCATTCCCGCTGCAATGCCCGCGGCCGTTCAGATAGAATCCGTGCACAAGAGCTTCCCCGGGCATTGGGGAAAGGGCGGCGTGTACGCCGTCAAGGGCGTCAGCCTGCAAATCGCGCAGGGAGCCGTCTACGGCCTCATCGGCCCGAACGGCAGCGGTAAGAGCACCATCATGAAGATGCTCGTGGGGCTCCTGCGCCCGGACGAAGGCTCCTGCTGCGTCTTCGGCCAGCCCGCCGCCGCGTCCTCCAACCGCCGGGAGATTGGCTTCCTGCCGGAGAACCCGTATTTCTACAAGTTCCTTACCGGGGCGGAAACTGTGCGCTTCTACGGCCGCCTGTGCGGCCTGCGCGGTGCCGCCCTGCGGCAGAGGGTGGATGAGCTGCTGGAGCTCACCGGGCTGCAGGATGCGGCCCACAGGCGCCTGGGCGGCTATTCCAAGGGCATGCTGCAGCGCGTGGGGTTGGCGCAGGCGCTCGTGCAGCGTCCGCGCCTGCTGGTGCTGGACGAGCCGACCGCCGGGGTGGACCCGCTGGGCTCCCGCACGATACGCGATATCATTATGGGGCTGAAAGGGCAGGGCACCACCATCTTCCTGTGCTCCCACCTGCTGGAGCAGGTGCAGGAGGTGTGCGACCGCGTGGGCATCCTCTATCAGGGCAACCTGATTGCGGAAGGCTCTGTGGACGAGCTCACGCGCGACACGCGCCGCACGGAAATCACGCTCTCCAACCCCACTCCTGAATTGCTGGAGCAGCTGCGCGCGCTGGCCGGGGATGCGTGGGTTTCCTCCACGCCCGCCCGCAACACGCTGGAGAGCGTCTTCCTGCGCGGCATCCGCGCCAAGCTGGAGGAGCTGGACCGCCAATAGGCCCGGCCGCTGCCATACTGCGTACGGCGAATCATTATGCCGTGCTGATAGCTTGAAAAATCTGCGCGTGCGTGTAAAATACCCCGCAATGGCGGAACATAGCGAGAACAGGCAGCAGCAGGGCGGCGCGCTGGGTGACGGTGCGCGCGCACTCCTTATCGGCGCGGCGGCTTTCATTGTCATCTTCGGCTTGAAGTATGCCCAACCGGTGGTGATTCCCATCCTGATGGCGGGTTTCCTGGCCATCATCAGCTACTCCATTACCGGGCTGCTGCGCAAGTTCTGCCGTTTTCCGCACTGGCTGGCGGTGGTAACCACCGTGGCGTGTGATTTTGTGGTGCTGTATGCGGTGGCAAGCCTCATCCAGTTCCTGGCCATGGATATGAAGGCCACCCTACAGGGGGAATTCTCCGTGCGTTTCAACGAGCTGTACAACGACACCATGGCGTGGCTCGGCACCGTGGGGCTGGAGGAAAGCGCGCGCGCCATTGTCACCTCCCCGCAGGATTTGTTCGATGTGAACAAGGTGCTCTCCATCACCCAGACCATCACGGGGCAGATTGTATCCCTGCTGAGCACCTGCACCCTGGTGCTCATCGTCATGACCTTCTTCCTGGGGGAGGCACCCCTGTTCCTGCGCAACCTGCGCAACATGCCGAACAGCACCAAGGGCAAGGATGATTTCCTGCGCGCGCTGCAGGGTATCCAGAAATACCTGTTTATCAAAACGGTATCCAGCGTGGCCACGGGGCTGCTGGTGTGGGGCATGTGCGTGTGGATGGACGTGCCGTTCGCGTTCCTGTGGGGCGTTGTCGCCTTCGTGCTGAACTATATTCCCACCATCGGTTCCATTGTGGCGGCCGTGCCCGGCATCGTCATGGCGCTCACCATGAACGGCTGGGGCTGCGCGCTTGTGGTCACCTCCGGCTATCTCATCATCAACTGCGCCATCGGCAACGGCATTGAGCCGCTCTTCCTGGGGCGCCAGTTCGGCATTGCCACCACCGTGGTCATCCTCTCCGTCATTTTCTGGGGGTGGATGTGGGGCCCGTGCGGCATGCTGCTGGCGGTTCCCATCACCGTGCTCATCAAGCTCGCGCTGGAGAACTCGGAAGACCTTTCCTGGGTCGCTAAAATCGTTGAAGACGAACCCAACAAGAAATTAGAAAATCCCCATTCCTGAACGATGCACAGCTTCTCCTACAAAAACGGCTCCCTCCACTGTGAAAACGTGAACCTGGCGGATATCGCCCGCGTGGTGGGAACCCCCGCCTTCGTCTACAGCAAGCGCGATATCTCCGGCAGCCTGGCCGCCTTCCGCCAGGCGTTCTCCCCGCTGGACGCCCACGTGGCCTACGCCGTGAAGGCCTGCTCCAACAAGGCCGTCCTGCAGCTCATGGTGCGGCAGGGAGCCGGGTTCGACATCGTGTCCGGCGGCGAGCTCTGGCGCGTTATCAACGCCGGGGGCGACCCCGCGCTCTGCACCTATGCGGGCGTGGGCAAGACGGAGCCGGAAATCCGCTACGCGCTGGAGCAGGGCATCTACTGCTTCAACTGCGAGAGCGAGGAGGAGCTGCGCGCCATCGACCGCATTGCGGGCAGCATGGGCGTGAAGGCTCCCGTGGCCGTGCGCGTCAACCCCAACGTGGACGCCCACACCCACAAGTACATCACCACCGGGACCAACGAGAACAAGTTCGGCGTGGATATCGACCGCATTGAAAAGCTCTACGCGGATATCTTCGCCAACATGCCCAACCTCACCCCGCGCGGCATCCAGATGCACATCGGCTCCCAGCTCACAGAGGTGCAGCCCTATCTCATGGCCATTGAAAAGGTGGCGCCCATCGCCATGAAGCTCAAGGAGCTCTACGGCATCGAGTTCTGGTCCATCGGCGGCGGCGTGGGCATTGTGTACGATGGTTGCCTGGAGTCCGCCTCCGCCGGCTGGTGGGAGCGCCACCCGGAGCAGATGACCATCGAGAGCTTCGCCGCGGCCATCGTCCCCCTGCTGAAACCGCTCGGCCTGCGCATCATCGTGGAGCCGGGCCGCCGCATGGTGGGCAATGCCGCCGTGATGCTCACCACCTGCCTCTACGAGAAGCGCGGTGAGGCCAAGCTCTTCAAGATTATCGATGCCGGCATGAACGACATCATCCGCCCCGCCCTTTACGAGGGCTACCATGAAATCTGGCCGGTGAAAGAACACCATGGCGACACCGTGACCGCCGATGTGGTGGGCCCGGTGTGCGAATCCGGCGATTTCCAGGCGCAGGACCGCCGGATTGCGGATGTGAAGCCCGGCGAAATACTCGCGGAAATGAGCGCCGGTGCGTACGGCTTCAGCATGGCCTCCACCTACAACTCCCGCCCCCTGGCCGCAGAGGTCATGGTGGATGGAGAACGCTGGCAAATCATCCGCCGCCGCCAATCCCCGCAGGAAATCGTGCAGGGAGAAACCGGCTTGGAATGAGCTTGTCCTGCGCGCAAGGCGTGCGGGGCCTAATTTCCCAAATCGTCAATCGTAAATTGTCAATTGTAAATCCAAATCACTTTTGTGATTTCTTTGCTGCCTTGGCCGCCAGCTTGGCTTTCTCCTCCTCAGAGAGGATTCTCGGGAACACGGGGCTGGGGGCCTGGATGGTGTGGCCGTTCTCCAGCACGCCCCAAGCCAGCGTTTGCGGAAGCAGCTTGGTGCCGTCCACATTCAGCTGGGTGAGAATGCGGGCGGAGGCGTCCGGCAGCACGCAGCCCAGCAGGTAGCCGATCTGCGCGCAGTTCTCCAGCAGGTGGGCCAGCGTGCGCTGCAGCTCCGGCAGCTTGGTCTCGTCCTTGGCGAGCACCCAAGGCTGCTTCTGCTCAATGTAGCTGTTGCAGAGGCCCACTTGGGCGTTGAGGGCGGCCAGGGCATCCGCGGTGTTGTACTCGTCCATGAGCTGGCAGAAGCGCTTGACGGTGTCCGCCAGGCTGTTGCGGAGGTTGGCGGAGAGCTCGTCGTCCTCGCTTCCGATGGCGACGGTGCCGCCGCAGTAGCGCAGGCACATGTTGAGCGAGCGGTTGCAGAGGTTGCCCAGGTCGTTGGCCAGCTCCGTGTTGTAGATCATCTTGAGTCGCTCGGGGTCGTAGTCGCTGTCGTACCCGGTCTTGGTGTCGCGCACCAGGTAGTAGCGCACGGCCTCCGGGCCGAAGGCGTCGCAGAGGTCGTTGGGGTCCACGATGTTGCCGAGGCTCTTGCTCATCTTCTCACCCTTGATGTTGAGCCAGCCGTGGACGAGGAGGCGGGGGATGTCCTTGTCCTCGAATCCCATGGCGTGGAGCATGCAGAGCCAGTAGATGCCGTGGGCGGGCACCAGGATGTCCTTGCCGATGACCTCGCACGCGGCGGGCCACAGCTTGCCGAATTCCGGCAGGTCGCTGCCCTCCTCCTTCAGGTAGCCGGCGAAGGAGATGTAGTTCACCAGGGCGTCAAACCAAACGTAGGTCACGTATTCCTCGTCGAAGGGCAGGGGAATGCCCCAGGCCAGGCGGGACTTGGGGCGGGAGATGCACAGGTCCACGCCCTCGGAGCGCTCAATGGCGTTGAGCAGGTTCTGGCGGCGGAACTCCGGGGTCACCACCTCCGGGTGGTCGGTGACATACTGTTTGAGCCAGGCAATGTGCTGGCTGAGGTTGAAGTACCAGTTTTCCTCCTCCAGCTCCACCACCTCGCCCCATTCCGGGCCGAAGTTGCCGTCCTCCCCGCGCTCTTTCTCGGTGAGGAACTGCTCCTGGCGCACGGAGTAGAAACCCTTGTAGGCCTTCTTGTACAGGCAGCCCTTGTCCTTGAGGGCGGTCAATATCTTGCCCACGCAGAGCTCGTGCCTCGGGTCGGACGTGGCCGCCCACCCGTCGTACGCTATGCCCAGCCGCTCCCAGAGGGCGATGAACTTCTGCATCACCGCATCCGCGTACTCCTTGGGCTCCATTCCGGCGGCTTCCGCCTTCTGCTGCACTTTCTGCCCGTGCTGGTCCACGCCCGTCAGGTAGTACACTTCCTCGCCACACATTCGGTGCCAGCGAGCCAATACGTCCGCCAGTACCTTTTCATAGGCGTGCCCGATGTGCGGTGCGCCGTTCGTGTAGTCGATTGCTGTCGTGATATAGAACATAGCGCGCGGATTGTACCACTCTGCAAGCATGATGGCAAGCGGAATGAACGGCGGGCGCGCTTCATCATGCCGTGATTGCTCCTTGCAAGGCAGGGAACGGTATGTTAGGATACGTCCATGTTTCGTGCCGCAAGACACCTGACGCTTCTGTTCCTGGGCCTGTGCATCCTGTGCTGGTGCCGGGCGGATGCCGTGCAGTTCGCCCGCGTGACGCCCGACAAGAAGTGGGCGTACACACCGCTGGCGGATGGATTCGACTACCCGGTGGGCAAGCCCAACGGAGAGGGCTACTACAAATCCCGCGGGCTGCGCCTGGCCACGCCGCGCCACCTGGGCGAGGACTGGAACGGCGAGGCCGGCGGCAACTCGGATTTGGGCGCCCCCGTGTACACCATCGGCCACGGGCTGGTGACCTACGCCTCCGATGCGCGCGGGCGCTGGGGCAAGGTGGTGATTGTGCGCCACGCCTTCCGCGAGCCCAAGACGCGCAAGGTGCTGTGCTGCCAGACGCTGTACGCGCACTTGGACCGCATTGATGTGAAGCTGGGGCAGCTCGTGAAGCGAGGCGACCAGATTGGCACCATCGGCACCAACCGCGGCATGTTCACGGCCCACCTGCATGCGGAGCTTCATTTCAACATTTTGGTGAACTGCGGCCAGCAGGGCATCCCCAAGACCGCCTCCAACTACGGCAACCTGGAGAACTTCATCAAGCACTACCGTCGGCTCACCCCGGAAACCAAGCTGGTGAAGCTGCCCATCGGCTGCTTCCTGCCATACAAGGACACGGAGGGCCTGTAAGCCCGCCCGCCACTGCCCCACGCGTATGAAGACGTGCCTGTTCGGCGGCTCTTTCGACCCCGTGCACTTGGGGCACATGCAGATGGCGGTAGATGCGCAGCGCATCTGCGGGCTGGATGAACTGGTGTTCCTTCCCGCCGCAGAATCCCCCTTCAAGCAGGGGCGCAAACTCATGTTCGGCAATGAGGACCGCCTCGCCATGCTGCGCCTGGCCACGCAGGGGCTCCCTTGGGCCCGCGTTTCAGAGCTGGACCTCCGCCTTCCCCCGCCCAGCTGGAGCTGGCGTATTGTGGAGGCTTGGCGGCGTGAGCAGCCGCAGGCGGAACTGTACTGGCTGCTCGGCACGGACCAGTGGGACGAGCTGCACCGCTGGGGGCGTTATGATTACCTGGTGCAGCAGCTCACCTTCATCGTGTACCACCGCGGCCACGCTCCCGCGCCGCGTGAGGGCGTGCGCGCCGTCTTTTTGGAAGGGAACCACCCGGCCTCCTCCTCGGAAATCCGCCGCCACCTGCAGCACGGCACCCCCCTGCCGGAGGGGTGGATGAGCCCCGCATGCGAGCAATACGCCCGCCGCCGTGCATGAACATGCATTCCAATGCGCGGCATGGAGGTTCAGGCATAAGCAACGGGAGACGCCATCCACCCCGCGGAGCGGGGTTCGGTGCCGAGACGTTTGAGCGGTGGTTGCCCCACGGGTTTACACCCGTGGCTCAACAAAGGAATGCACCCCGCAAAGCGGGGTGCCGGTGAAACACTACTGCGTGATTGACGCTGTTCATTGCCCGTGATACCATGCAGGATGTTATGGGTCATTCGTTCATCATGAATTACGGACACCTGGTGTTTCATACAGGCCGAATCAATGTCCGCAAGGAAGAACTCCCGCGCCTCCACGCCTATTTGCGAGCTGTGCTGGTGGATATTGGCGTGCGGCATCCACTCGTGAACGGAATCGAGGACCATGTGCATATATTGGGGGAATTCCCTATCACGAAGATGGTGCCGGACATCGTACGCCAATTGAAGATTGGAGCCACATACTGGCTGCGCCGTACACGCGCGCAGTACAGGCGCTTCACATGGCAGGAGGGGTACGGCTATTTTTCCGTGGGGGCATCCCAATATAAGAAGGTGCCTGCATATGTACTGAACCAACAGCAGCGGCACGCCAAAACAACAACAGCTGCGGAAATGGAGGAGCTGGCCGCCATGTGTGAAGCGTTGGGGCTTCCGCATGCGGAAGCCCCGGCACCCCGCAAGGCGGGGTGCTTTCCTTTACCGAGTCACGGGTGTAAACCCGTGGGGTAACCACGGTCCAAACGTCTCGGCACCGAACCCCGCTCCGCGGGGTGGATGGCGTCTCCCGTTGCACGACTCGGCACCACCAATATGCGCTTTGCGTTTCATTCACCCATCCATACAAAATCCAGGCTTCCAAACAATCGCTGGCGCACACCTGTTTTTGCTTGGAGCGCAGCCGGGCATGTGGTAGAATGCCCGCATGTTCAGGGTATTGGCTGCAACAGATTTTTCGGAGGCATCCCAGCCTGTGCTGGACTTTGCCGCAAACGTGACACGCCAGTGCGGCGGGAAGATGTACCTGCTGCATGTGGTGCACCACAACATGGGAGACAGCGGTTTCGGCCTCACCAACGGCGATATGACCGGTGCCTTCTCCGGGCTGGAGATTGACCCGGAATACCCCAACCGCATCCTGGAGATGGCGGACCGACGCGCCAAGGAGGTGGCGGACGGCATCCGCGCCAAGTGGAACGTTCCCATCTACGCCAAGGCGGAGGAGCATGAGGATATCGTGCGCTGCGTGCAGCGCTTCTGCGAGCGCCACAACGTGGACCAGGTGGTCATCGGCAACCGCCACCACAGCATCTTCAGCACCATCCTGCTGGGCAGCACGGCGGAGAAGCTGGTGCGCGGCGCCAAGGTGCCCGTGACGGTGGTTCCCTGCGATCCCGCCCTGAAGAAATGAACATCGTTTTTCTAGGAGATGTGGTGGGCGAGCCGGGGCGCGGCGCGCTCTACCGCGCCGTTCCGGAGCTTCGCGGGCGCTTTGCGGCGGATGCCGTGGTGGTGAACGCAGAGAACGCCGCCGGCGGCAAGGGCATTACACCCAAGCTGGTGGAGGAACTGCTGGAGAAGGGCGTGGATGCCATCACCCTGGGGGACCACGCCTGGGACCAGCCGGACCTCATCCCGTGGCTGGACGGCGGTTCGGATGCCGCCGCCCGCGTGGTGCGCCCCTGCAACCTGCAGGCAGGCACGCCGGGGCAGGGGAGCTTGGTGCTGGAAACGCCGGCGGGCAGGCTGGGCATCATGAGCCTGAGCGGGCGCACCTTCATGCGCCCCGGTGCCACCAACCCCTTTGTGGAAGGGTACGGGGCCGCCGTGCGCCTGCGTGAAAACTGCGCCTGCCTGCTGGTGGACATGCACGCGGAGACCACCAGCGAGAAAGTGGCCATGGGCTACAGGCTGGATGGCGTGGCAAGCGCGGTCATCGGCACGCACACGCATGTGCAAACCGCAGACGAGCGCATTCTGGAGCACGGCACGGCCTATCTCACGGATGCCGGCATGTGCGGCTCGCTCAACGGCGTTATCGGCAGGGATGCAGAGGCCGTGCTGCAAGGCTGCATCACCGCGCTGCCCTGCAAGTACCCCGTGGGCGGCTGGCCCGCACAGGTATGCGGCGTGTGCGTGGCTGCGGATGCTTCCGGCCGCGCAACCGCCATCACCCGCATTGCACAGGTTTACGAGAAATGATGGATGAAGAACGCTTCGGCGGCATCCGCCGCCTGTACGGCAACGCCGCCGCAGAACGAATCTCCGCCGCGCGCGTGGCCGTGGTCGGCATCGGCGGTGTGGGCTCCTGGGCTGCGGAGGCCCTCGCCCGCAGCGGCGTGGGCTCGCTCATCCTCATGGATTTGGATGATATCTGCATCACCAACACCAACCGCCAGATAGAGGCCACGGAGGGCGCCTACGGCCGCTCCAAGGCGGAGGTGATGGCCGAGCGCGTGCGCTCCATCAACCCGAACGCAGAGGTCCTCCCCCTGCTGCACTTCTACTCCGCCAAGCGCCCGGATCCCCTGTTCGACACGAAGCCGGATGTGGTGGTGGACGCCATTGACGACATGCACCCCAAGGCCCACCTGATAGCGGAATGCCGCAGGCGCGGCGTGCCGGTGGTTACCTGCGGCGGCGCGGGCGGCCGCGTGGATGCCGCCTGCATCACCGTGGCGGATTTGGCGCGCACGCATCACGACAATATGCTCTCCCGGCTCCGCAAGGAGCTGCGCAAGGTGTACGGCTTCCCGCTGGAGGACAAGTGCCCGGAAATCGGCATCCCCTGCGTCTACTCGCCGGAGAAGCCGCGTTTCCCGCACTGTGACGGCTCCGTGAGCACCGAGCGCGAGCCCGGCACGCCCGCCAAGCTGGGCTGCGCCGCAGGGTACGGCTCCGCCACACACGTTACCGGCACCTTCGGCTTCATGGCCGCCGGCACCGCCCTCAACATCATCACCCAAGCACATCCATGAGCAAATTCTCCGGACACCAGCGCGAGGCCCGCGCCAACAAGCACACCGCCGAATTCGAATCCCGCCGCGAGCGCAAGGTCGCCGGCAACGTGGTGCAGGCCCTCAACGAGGACGCCCTCGATGATATCCTGCAGGCGCATCCCCAGGGGCTCTATTTGGTGCTGGACTGCATCCAGGACCCGCACAACCTGGGCGCCATCCTGCGCACGGCAGACGGCGCGGGCGTGGCTGCCGTGGTGGCACCGCGAGACAAATCGGTGGGCATCACGGAAACCGTGCTGCGCGTTTCCGTGGGCGCGGCGGAGAAGGTGCCCTTTGTACAGGTCACCAACCTCTCCCGCACCATGAAGGCCATGAAGGAGGCGGGCATCTGGTTCGTGGGCACCAGCGACCACGGGGACCGCTCGCTCTACGATGTGGACCTCAAGGGCGGCATGGCCCTGGTGATGGGCGCGGAGGGAGAGGGCATGCGCCGCCTCACAGAGGAGAACTGCGATTTCCTGGTGCGCATCCCCATGCACGGTTCCGTGCCCTGCCTGAACGTTTCCGTGGCCACCGGCGTCTGCCTGTACGAGGCCCTGCGCCAGCGTTCCCTCCCGTAACTTTTCCTCCCCATGCCGGAATCACTCATCGTTGATATCGACACCCGCCCCGGCGAGCGCGTGCGTTTCGTGTCGGACCTCCATCTGGCGCACGAGCGCTGCGATGCGCTCACCAAGTACCGCCTGGCAGAGCTCTTTGAGGGAACGGATACGCTTGTGGTGGTGGGCGACATGGCGGAAACCCGCCCCTGCCCGTGGCGGGAGATGGGCTTGCAGCTGCGGCAGGCCTTCATCGACAACTGCACCGCCGCCGGCGTGCGGCTGGTGGAAATAGCCGGCAACCACGATCCCGCCCTGCCTACCCAGCTTGCGCGTTTCTGGGGCGGCCGGGTGGTGGCCATGCACGGGCACGCCATTTTCAAGGAGATTGCCCCCTGGAGCTGGGAATACCTGGACAACAAGCCCTTCTTCCGTGAATTCATTGCCGCCCACCCGCAGGCGGATTCCTCGCTGGAGGCGCGTCTCGCTATGTCACGCGAGCTCTGCAACGCCCTCTCCCCCGTCATGAAACGCAAGGGGCCGCACATCCCTCTCGTCAGCGGATTCCTGCACTGCTTCTGGCCGCCGGAGCGCCCGTGGAACATCGTGATGAACTGGCTGCGCTGCCCCGCTGCCGCCAACCGCTTTGCAGACCGCTTCTTCCCGGAGGCGGAAACCCTTGTCTTCGGCCACTTCCACCGCAAGTGCTTCCGCCGCTTCCCAAACCGCACCATCATTAACACAGGCGCCTGGTTCAGGCACGCCCGTCCCTATATCCTGGATATGCAGGATGCCAAAATCACGGATTTCCGCCCCGCAAGCCCTTGCCCGCCGCCTGCGCTCCCGCAGCACGGAAAATGATGATGAACCTGCTTCTCGCCGGACATTTTTTTGGCATTTTTTCAAAAAAGGCGTGCATGGAAGAAAATTTCCGCTTATTATGAGGGTATAGTATCGCGGACAAATGAAGAAGGCCTACCTATATTCTGGGATTGCGCTGCTGCTGATTGCGGCAGGGGCGTTCGGTATCCATGCGTTCAAAAAAGACTTGGAGTTTCAAAAGTCTGTGCTTGTGGGAAGGACCCTGGCAGAGAACAGTTTGGCTGCCCGCTATGCAAGCCTGATGCTGGAGACGGTTGATTTGGAGCCGGGTGATTGCTTTGTTTGCAGTGCAGATGGTTTCCCGCCGGGCGGCAGCATCGAGGCGGGGATGGTGAAGCCCTTTACCCACTACAACATGCTTGCCTACATCCTTTCCGGTACGCCGATTAAAAGCGACACCCTCCCCCTCACGGTGACGGTTCACGGCATGGACGCATCGGAAGAAATCACCGTCGAGGCGAAAATCACTCCCTTGACCAAGGTGCTGCACACCGCCGAGTTTGAGCTCCCTCAGGACAAGGTGCCCGAAAAGGTTCCGTCCTGCATGAGCGTCAAATGCGGGGCGGGGGAGGAGTGCTCATACTACTTCTACATTGATACCATGCGCATCTCTCCCCAGTTGTTCCTGAGGGAGGCGTCCCACAACTTCGTGACGGAGAATCTGCCCCAGCAGTCCGAATGATGAGAACCAACACCATTCCACGATGGTGTTTTGCGATTAGGATTCCGTGGCATTGTTGGATTCAACTGTCGCAAATTTTGCGACAGCTGAAATTGGTCCAAGAAGGCGGCCGCCGCAGGCTGCTCCGATGCGAAGCGACTCCTTGAGCAGATGAACGCCCGTGAATAAGCGCATTCCCCAAGTCTCCCACACCCAACAAGAAGGGGCAGCCCCGACCGCTGGG
>JAZLHB010000145.1:0-6575 GCA_045616565.1 Akkermansia sp.
GACGGAAGGCATCCGGGCCGTGGGTTTCCGCATGGCCTATACGGAAACCCACGCCGGCGCAAGGTATCATACCTTGAACGCCTCCCTTTTACCACAGCGAATTAATAGAGCCACGGGTGTAAACCCGTGGGGTAACCACCGTTCTAACGTCTCCATACCGAGTCCCGCTCTGCGGGGCGGATGGCGTCTCTGGCGTTTTACCCACCCCGCCACGTGAATTCACGGGTTTCAGAAAACCATTGGGACACATGTGTGAAAGCCCGCAATCACGCCTAAAACCAGGCCCCATCCGCCTTGCGGCAGATGGGGCTTGTGAATTGCAGCTGTTTTGTGGCTGCTCACTTCCTGCGGCGGGGGGCGCACAGGCCCGCAAGCGCAAGCAGGCTCAGCGTACCGGTCGCCGGCTCCGGTACTGGATCGATCTTGCTGTAGACCATTTGATTGTTGAGTTCGCCGGTCAGGTAGGCGAACTCGTACAAGTCGTTACCGAATTTCAAAATGGTCAGTGCTGCTTGCTGTTCATCCACAGCTTTGCTGAGCTGCACAATCAGCTCTTGGTCCTCGGTAAGTGGAAGCGCGAGACTCGATGCATCAAAGGTCACGGCTCCGGCGAACTCGGTATTCGTCTGGAATAGATTGGAGAGATTGAAGATGTAGTTATCTTGGTCAAAATCGCCCTCGCCCAATGCAATATTCACATTGCTCAGGGTGATGGCCTCAGAAGTAATAAGCTGGTTGCTGGTATCAAGGGTCAGATTCTCTAGGACAAAGTTACTGGTGAGCGACTTGTCTGTCCACATGTTGGAGACTAGGGATTTTTCAATGCTTCCTTCATTTCCGTAGATGCCAGTCGCTGTAATAAGCACGTTTTGAAGTTTTACTGGAACAGCGTCTTTCTCGTAATCATAAACCATACCGATACCGAGAGCGTCGCCATCGTCATTCTTGAAGGTAAGAGTCCCCCATCCACAGCGGGTATCTTCAATGCCGAAGTTGTTTATGTTGCGGCCAACATAAACTGTGCCTTCCCTAGAATCCACCGAGCAATTGTCAAAGATAAACTCTTTGCTGGACCAATCTTTATTAGCGGAAACAGACAAGTAGGTTTCGCCCTTGTTCACAATGGCAGCTTCGCCTTCGTGTCCTTTTGCGGCCTTGAAAATCACTGATTCATTATCCGCAATGTTCAGGAAGGCGCCCTTCTCCACGTATATGTCATTGCCGCCTTGCCCCGACATGTTGCCGGAGAAGGTAACGGAGCCGTTGCCGTGGATGGACACGGTTGTGTTGTCGTAGGTCTGCGGATTGTCGTCCGTTCCCCGGCTGTAGATGGCACCGCCCTTGACGTCGGCATTGTTGTCTGCAAACACCACTGTATCGTTGCCGGAGATATCGACAAAGGATTCATTCAAGATGGCACCGCCGTTGCCTTTGGTGTCGTTGCCCGTGAATGTGGCGGTGTCTCCGCTCGCAGCGCTGCCGCCTACATGCAGGTTGCCTACGGCATGAACACCGCCAACAGGACTGTCCATCACCACCAAGGAATCCACGGATACCAAGGCACCGCGCTTGATATCAAGGGCAGTAGGCTCGCCCACAGTGCTTCCTGCAATTGTCAGTTTCTTGCCGGAATCCGTAGTGAGCACAACCACGGTATTGCCGTCTCCCACCGTCACGGTTCCAGTCACGGTTTGGTCTTTCGTCAGGCGGGTGTTCTCCGTGACTTCGCCACCTACGGGAATCTCCGTCTTGGGAGCGACGTACGGAGCTGTATCATTTTTGGTCGTAATGGCAGTCAGACGATACACATAATTTGAGTCTTCTTGAAAATCCCGCCCCAAGAAGTACACCTCTTGGTCGGGAGTATCCTGCTTGATAATCTTGTTGTCGTACAGCAAAGCAACATTTCCGTTCTGGCCTTTCACAACATTGAGCCTGGTGGCACCGAAGTACTTGTCATCGGAGTCCGTGACTATGATGCTGGAGATTTTGCCGTCCTTATCCAGCTCATAACCCCAGCAGGTGATGGCGTGTCCCTTTGTGGGCGTGGTGCGCTGCACGTCCAAGCCCACGGCACCGCCGGGATTGTTGTCAATTGCGGTGGTGATAAAGTTGGTGAAGGTCTCCAAGGACATTTGCGCAGCAGAAGTTTCCTTCACGCTAATTTTTTTATCAGCTCCGTAGTTCGTTGTATAATAACCGCCGCCGCCAGTGGTAATTGCTGTCGTGTGGTCCGTTGCATCAATGACAGTCTTGCCGCCGAAGTACCAATCCATGAACTGGGATTGCCATTCGCCTTTGTCGGTCTCCACCGTGTTGTGGGTGTGGTCAAGGAAATCAGAGTAAATCTTCAAGTAGGACGTACCATAGGGAGACACACCATCCTTTACCTCGATGCCGTTGGGAGTCGTGGTCTGATTATTTGCCAATTTCAGGTGTTCCTCCGTATCCTGCCAGTACTGCACCAAATTGGAGGCCGTAGTAGCCCAGCAGTAATAATCGTCATGGTGGGGATTGTCCATGTCGCTGTACATCTCCTTGCCGGTATCGTAGTAGTGGCCGGAGTTGATGACATCAGCCTTGGCTGTGTATGTAGCCTGCACAGCCAGCAGGGCTGTGAGGAGCATGGTCGGTATATGTAGTTTCATGTTGTTTGCTTAGAGTTTTTCTTGTTCCTGCCGCGCGGTGAGGCGCTGCACCCGGGACAAATCATTTTCGTTGGAATTCTACCAGATTTTGGGTATTGAGTCAAGCGCAATACGGATAAAATTCCCATACAGCCGAGCGGAATTTCCCTCATGTTGCGGCGTGAGCACCTTGGGATGGTTCAAAAATGCTCGCCCGTTGTAAAAAAGGGAGGCCGCTTGGGCTTCGCGCTCCCAAGCGGCCTCGGTTTCGCCCCCCGAAACAAACACACAAAACGGGGTTCTCGAAACTTTCTCTCTGCGGTGTTACTTTCTGCGGCGCCGCGCTGCAAGCGCTGCAAGCGCCAGCAGGCTCAGCGTGCCGGTCGTCGGCTCCGGGATGCGGTAAATGTACACCGTGCCCACGTTGTTGCCATTGCCGCCTGCTGTGCCCTGGGAGTAGCGCACGTAGTACTCGTTCGCCCGGAGACCCTCGTTCGCAAACACCTCGGTGGCATCCACACCCACGGACCAATCGATGTCTTCGCCCAAACCGAGCACGTCTGTCACGCCGAAGGCGAGGTCGTACATGCCGAACCAGCCCAATTCACCAACGGCAGCCAAGTCATCTCCGGAGAGCTGAGCTCCAGTATTGATGGTGAGCGCACCGCCGAGGTCGAGGCCACCCTTGCCGCCGGCAGCGGACACGTCGAGCGTGGAAGTAGCAGCGAGCGTCAGGTCTCCGTTCAACACAGAAGCTGTGCCCACGCCTTTTTCAGTAGCACCGCCCATTGCAAGCAATGTGCCCTTTACGATGGCATCCTGATTTTTTTCGCTTTGATCCTTGACGTTCAACTGGCCACCTCCTTTAATTGTAAGGTCACGGATTGTCACCTCGGTCGCCTGCTTCAGGATATTGAGAGTACCTGCAGAGGAGTCGCCTCCAATATAAATGTTGCCGTCGAACTCAGAGAAGTCACCCGTAAAAGTCTGTTTGCCGTTTCCAGTCAACTTGATATTGATATACTCAGATATACCGAAAGAAGACGTGTAGTCTTGTTTATCGGCAGCATATATTTGCAAGTTGCGGAATTGCCGATCGATCTCAATCTTGTCATCCTTCTCCATGCCTATCGTGCCAGAGTATATCATAGCTTTGTTCCCCTCCTTAAGCTCATAACCATCGACGTCGCGGATGCCATTGGTCATGATTGTCGGGGTGCCGACATCCGCGTACTCAGGTGCAGCGAGTGCGATAAAGTAATCCGAATGCTGAGCATCATCTTTCAGTTCCCATGTATTGTATTGCGTTGTATAGGCATCACGGAGAACAAGAATCGTCTGCTTCCGATTGGTTTCAGTGCCGTCGTTTGATGCGGCCAGTTGAAAATACCCTTCGGTGAAGGTGCCGTAGTAATAATCGTCTTTGTAATCGTACGGTCCGATATAAAACACCTCTGTGAGGCAAGTGGATTCATTACTTCCCTGAATGTTGTTCTCTAGAACCAGCTTACTCCCGTAGCCATATAGTATGCCAATATCAAAATCGCCGCCCTCCTGATATTCTTCGCTCGCCCCTTGCTCGGTAGAGGCGGCTCCCAAATGGAGGGTTTTATTGTCAGATACATGCAAGCTGTCAATTTTGACATATTGGCGATATTTATCCAGCTCGTCGTTTTGGAATGCATGGAGGAAAGTTTCGTCGTCGTCGTTGTAGAGACCGGCATACATGTTTTTGACATACAGAGAGGATGCATCATCTATCTGCATTGTGGTGTCAGGAGAATTCTGATCTATCGTCAGGGTTGTAATCGTGACATCCACATTGCCTTTGAGATTGTGCACGGCTCTCGCTGCTCCATGATACAGAAACATGTTGTGAAAGTACGCTGCTGACTTGCCCTCACCAGTACCGTTGATGGTGAGGCTCTTCGCCTTTACTTCCTCAGTGGAGGCAAGCGAATTCAGAGTTGAACCACTGCCCAAGTTGATTGTAGTCGTTTCCTTGTCAAGGAAGAATCCGCCACCAGTACTCCAGGCCGAATTAATTTCCAGCGTCAAACCTTCCGCGACATTGTATTCGCCGATGCCTTTGAGCAAGGACGTGTCATGAAAAACAACGGTGGGTGTCGAGCCCGATCCTTTGACGTTCAAAGTGACATTGGATCCTGCATCTGCTTCCAAGCGAGAGTACAGACGATAGTTCTGACTACCGGATAATTGATTAAAATTAATCGTTGCATCACCTTCCTTAATCTCCAACTGGGTCACGAAGTTGGGGTCATCCACGTTGAAGTTGGCCTTACCGCTACCGGTTTTAACGATTTTGTTGGTGTAGGGTGCGCCTTCCTCATAGGAGTCAAGGGAGACCACGTGGTCCGCGGTCAGGGTGGTGTTTTCAGGCGTGTTGATGGTCACCACGATAGGGGAGCTCGCACTTCCTGCGTCAATCTGCAAGCTGCCGGTCCGGACAGTTCCCTGCACGGTGACGCTTGCCGATTTGTCAAACTTGGTATAATTCCCATCATTGAATACGGCCGGTGTCTCTATGCTAGTTCCCGGATCGATAGTAACCCAAGGTGTCGTCTCTTCGGTGTCTCCTGTTTTCCATATAGGCTGGTGCCCTCCTTCGTTACCTCTCCATGTGAGATACGTGGAAGTATCTTCTATGGCTGCGTCACCCAGCAGTGGGGCGGAAAACAGAGAGCCGGTTTCGCCGACAGAGATGGGGGCGATGGAACCGAGTGCCAAGCCGAAGGGGGAGTACCCGCCGTCGGCGGAGCCGCCGCCAGCGGAGCCGCCGAACCCGGAAGCGGAAGCCGGGGTGGAGCTGCCGGAGGAAGAGCCGGTGCTCTCTTGCTCCGAGGAGGTTTCCTGCAGGAAATCAGTGGTGGCGGCGGTAGCGGGGGTCACCTCGAATACCGGCTCGGAATTACCGGTGGAGGTGGTGGCGTAGGGGTTGGAGGTGAAGCCGAGGTCATCGGAGGGCAGCTCGCCGGAGCCGGTAGAAGTCTGCTGCTGCGCAGGGGCAGCGGTGGTTGCGGCTGCGGGGTTGAAAATCTCTGCCTCCATGGCATCGTAGGCGGCTTTGGCGATTCCGCTCGCTGCGCCGTCGCCTGCTCGCTCGAGGTTTTTGGCGCGTCGCTCCATGATACCCTGGTCTGCGGGATCCACGGTGGCCTCACGCTCGTCTTCCTCATCCTGCTCCTCCTGAAGGGCGCGGATATTGTCTCGGATTTCCTCCTGGCCTGCCTTGTCGGCTGCGGATTCCTCAGTGGCGGCAGTTTCTTCCGCCGCCGCCTGGTAGCCGGCAAAGGCAAAGACCGCAGCGCCGAGAGAGGCTGTGCTCACGGTCGTGAAGGAGACCGTGGCGAAAGCCGCCATGAGGGCTGTCTTGAACTTCTTGGGAAGGTGCAGTTTCATGCTTTGTAAGTGGTTTGCTTTGTTTGGTTAAGGTGGATTTTCGCTTGTGTCTGGCGGATGTTCCGCGCTCGCGTACTTGAGAATTGTACAAAAACAGGGGCGGCTTTGCAAGCTAAATAATCGTCCTACCTGCATTTTTTTTCTCGCGCGCACAATTCACGCGCGTAAAAGGCTCTTTGCCGTGCATTTGCGGGCAGATGCGTAGCCGGGGGAGGGTTGATGTACAATGTACAATGTACAATGTACAATGTACAATGTATTAGTTGGCGCGCTTCGCGCGTTCCTTCGTACTGCCCCGCCTTGCGGGGCAGGCATTGGCGTGTGTTTGCAGCATCCTTTCATATGGCGCGGTTTATTGCTGTCGCAGCCAGGCAAGCGTGCTTTGCACCCCGCCTTGCGGGGTGCTTTCCTTTTCCGAGTCAATCATATTTCGCAACTTTTTTGAAAAAAGTTTTCGTGCACCCATGCGCGTGCGTATACGCGTGGGGGGGGCGACAAGACACATCCGCCCTGGGGAGATTTCATCTC
>JAZLHB010000146.1:0-58995 GCA_045616565.1 Akkermansia sp.
CCAGCACGCCCAGCACGCCCAGCACGCCCAGCACGCCCAGCACGCCCAGCACGCCCAGCACGCCCAGCACGCCCAGCACGCCCAGCACGCCCAGCACGCCCAGCACGCCCAGCACGCCCAGCACGCCCAGCACGCCAGCACGCCAGCACGCCAGCACGCCCAGCCGATACCCACCTGTCGGCCAACACAACACACTATAATCATGACATTTATATAAAACCGCAGGCAAAGTTCCCGGCGTAGGATTTTTATATTTCTGCGGTGCTTGGCTGCAACTTTTCGCATTTCCTGCTGCGTGTTGCTGCTATTTTTCTTGTTTTTTGCCGTTGTTTTTTTCATTTTTTGCAATTTCTATTGACGTTTGCTGGCAGGTATGGTATTTTTTGCGGGTATGAACATGGAATTGCGGCAAGCGTTGCGTGAAATCATCCTGGATCGCCAGCAGATGGAGCTGGAGGGCAGCACCCCGCGTGATTTGGTGATTGAACCGTACGAGAAGAAGGTGTCAATCTGCATGGGGGTGCGGCGCTGCGGGAAGAGCACGCTGATGGAGGGAATCGTGGCAAGGTTGCGGAAAAGGCGCGTGGCGCGGGAGAACATCGTGTGGCTGAATTTTATGGACGACCGCCTGGCGGCGCTGGAGGAGGGCGATTGGAACGACCTATACGAGGCGTACTACAGCCTGTACCCGGAGAAGCGCCGCAAAGAGAAGGTGTACTTCATCTTCGATGAGATGCAGGACTACCCCGGCTGGCAGCTGTTCATCGAGCGGCTGCGGCGCGACGAGAAATGCGAGATATACCTCACGGGGTCGTCGTCCAAGCTGCTGTCCAAGGAAATCGCCACGTGCCTGCGCGGGCGGACGATGACGTGGGAACTGTACCCGTTCTCGTTCGGGGAATATTTGTCACGCGCGAAGGTGAGCCGCAAGGTGGGGCGCCTTTCCACCACGCAGCGCATGGAGGTGCTGCGCGCGTGGGAGAACTACAAGCAGACCGGCGGCTTCCCGGAGGTGTACGGGCTCTCTGCGGAGCGCCGCCGCCAGCTGCACCAGGAGTATTTTTCCTCCATCCTCTACCACGATGTTGTGGAGCGCAACGCCGTGGGGCAGCCGCTCGTGCTGCGCAGCCTGGCGCGCCGCATGCTCAACCAGGTGGGCGCCCTGTTCTCCGTGAGCAAGGTGTGCAAGGATTTTTCCTCCATGGGCTACAGCGTGAGCCGCGAAACCATTTCGCAGTACGTGCAGTGGCTGGAGGACGCCTTCTTCCTCATCACCGTGCCCGCCTTCTCCGTCAGCGCGGGCGAGCAGCAGCGCCGCATGCACAAGGTCTACTGCACCGACCACGCCATGGCCGCCTCCCTCGGCGCCCGCATCACCGCCAACATCGGCCAGATGCTGGAGAACATTGTGTGCGTAGAGCTGCGCCGCCACACGCCCGACCTCTACTACTACACCACGCGGAACAAGTACGAGGTTGACTTCCTGGCAACCCTGCCCGGCGGAGAGCGCCACCTGGTGCAGGTGTGCCACAGCATGGACGACGCCACCACGCGGCGCCGCGAGCTGCGCGCCCTCACCGCCGCCATGCAGGAAACCGGAATCGAGAACGCCTGGGTGGTGACCGAAGGCCACGAGGAGGACATCCCCACTCCCCACGGCACCGTTCACGCCCTGCCCGCCTGGAAATGGCTGCTCTCCTTCGGCGCGTGACCGTTCCCGCGCAGATTTCACTTTGCCGTTGACAACGGCGCTGGGTGCGCTAGAATGAGCGCCAGCTCCCCTTGGTTGGGATAGCCTTAGCGGATTCCGCGAGGTCCCCCTGTCGGCCATCGGGAGCTTTTTGTGCCCCAACTGCCCTAGGACGACTATACGTGTGTTGCTCAATCCACGTCAACGACCGAGCCAACTTGACAGTGTGTCAACTGAGAGTATAATGAACAAGAAACGACCACTCCCTTATGCACACCGACGCCCTAAACACCATGCAGTCTCGCCCAGCACCAAAGGTCAAGATAGACCTCATCATCAACAAATACTCGTCCATTATCTATTTGGAAAACGGGCGGTCTGTGGTATGGAACATCACCATCAACAGCGACACCGACTTGCAGGGGATGCGTTTGAACATCAAGTTCTCGCCGGATTTCGCCGCGCCGCAGCATTACACGCTGGGAGAAATCAAGGCAGGCGAGCCTTTTATCCTGACCGGAGAATGCCCGAAATACGACTACGACAAGCTTATCAAGCTACGAGACGAGGTACCAGGGCATGTGGTGGTGGAACTGGAGGACGAGGACGGGAATCTCCTTGTCCAAAAGGAAGATGATTTCCAATGGCTGGCCTTCAACGCCTGGGCGGGCGGCCACGAATTTCCGGAAACACTTGCCGCGCTCACGCTGCCGTACGACCCTGTGGTGAACGCCATCATGGAGGATTTGCGGCTCTCTCTCAAAATTGAGCATCCAGCGGATGAACTGGTGTGGCCCGGCTATGATTGCGACAAGGAAGGCATATGCGCCGTATTGAACAGCCTATGGGATCTGCTGCTTAAATACGGTATAGAATACAACATCCCGGAAGAGCGGGGAATCCTCGATTTCACGGTGGGCCAGCGAGTGCGCACTCCTTCCATTATCAAGGAGGAAGGAAAATCCCTATGCTTGGATTCTACCCTGTTGTTTGCCGCATGTGCCGCACGGCTGAGGCTCAATCCCCTAGTATTCCTGACGCACGGCCATGCATTTGTGGGAATCATGATGAGCAACACCGCGCTCCCCTCCCTCACATACACCCCGATTGCCACCATTCGCAACCTGGTCGAGCAAGGGGAAATCCTCCCCATTGAAACGACGGCCTTCAATGTTCACGAAGAAGCTTTCAACTTCAAGACGGCGGTTGAAGCGGCTACCCACCGCATCCGCTCTGTCAGCACGGGAGATTATTTCGTTTGCCTGGACCTTGAACAAATTTGGCACACGGAAGGCATCAAGCCCATACTGGGAGAATGCACGGAACCCAACCTCAGCGGCCTGGAGAAGAAAGGCATCCAATTGGCGGATGAAATCCTCACCTCCCAACCCGCCGGACGTATCGAGAGGTGGCAGCACAAGCTGCTGGACCTCTCCCTGCGGAACAATCTGCTCAACACCTGCCTGAATGAAAGGGGAAACATCCAGCTCGTCATCCCGGATGTCCCGGCATTGGAAGACGGTCTGGCCGCCGGTGCCGCATTCAAAATCAAAGCACTGCCGGAAACGGCTTGGCGCGCATATACCCGCGTCCAACAGGCGAACAACGATGACACGCGCCGCATCTTGTCGGAAGCCGCCTATACCATGTTCCCCAAGAGGGAGCTGCTTTCCAGTATGCCTCGCACCGCGCTGCTCCGCGCCCTGCAACGACTGGAAGGAGCATCCCGCCGAGAGATGGAGGAAAGCGGTGCCAACACGCTGTACATCGCATGCGGTTTCCTGCGCTGGGTTCAGCAGGGGGACCGCAGCGACCATTCGATGCTGGCGCCCATCCTTCTCATGCCCGTGCGCATCAGCCGCACCAGCGCCCGTGCTGACTACACGCTACGCGGGATGGATGAGACCGCGCTCATCAATCACACGCTGCTGGAACTGCTGGACAAGGAATTCGGCATCAAGCTGCCGGAGCTGGAGGGAGACTTGCCCACGGATGATTCCGGGCTGGACGTGGCGCGCATCTTCGACATCGTACGCAAGGCGGTGAGCCGCATGCAAGGGTGGGAAGTGGTGGAGACATGCTCCATCGGCTCCTATTCGTTCGCCAAATACTTGATGTGGAAAGACATGAGCGACCGCAGGGAGGCACTGCTCAAGCATCCCATTGTCGGCCATTTGGCCACGGAGAACCGTGGGCGCTTCCCCGAGCAGGAAGGCTTCCCCGATCCGTATTCGCTGGACAACGAGGTTGATGCCACGAAGGTGTTCACTCCCCTGCCCTGCGATTCATCGCAGCTGGCGGCAGTTCTGGCAGCGGCTCGCGGGAAAAATTTCGTACTGGTGGGGCCACCAGGCACGGGCAAGAGCCAAACGATTGCCAACATGATTGCCCACTGCCTGGGGCATGGCAAGACGGTACTGTTCGTGGCAGAAAAGGCCGTGGCTCTGGAAGTGGTGCGCAAGCGCCTGAACAAAATAGGGCTGGGGGATTTCTGCCTGGAGCTCCATTCCAACAAGTGCCTCATGAAGGAGGTGATGAACCAGTTCCGCGCAGCCGTGGAAAGCGTGAGCGTTTCCCTGCCGGAAGATTCTTGGGACCAGGAGACATTCTCCATGGCCACCCTGCGTTACCAACTCAACCTCCTACCGTGGGAAGTCCACAAACCGTACCCGGACGGCACCAGCCTGTACCACGACATCAGCAACATAGCCGCCCACGGTCACCTGCCCGCGTTCAAGGCCATGGAGGACGACCCCTTAACCTGTACCGCAGAGCGCAAGGCGGCCATGTTGCAGCAGACCCATGAATTGGCCAGGCATTACGGCATATTGCAAGACAAGGCAGGCGAGTGCGCCAAGAGCATCTTCACCACCGACTACTCGCTCGGCTGGGAGGATAACCTGGCCGCGCTGCTGCGGCTGTATGCAGAGCTTGCCAGCGTGAAAGACAAGGCCACGGAAAACCTGCGGCAGAAGCTCGGCATCACCGAAGATGAGCTAAAAAAGGCCACCCCCTACATCCCCACAATGATGGAGATTGCCGCAGAGGGAGAAACGGATTGCGCCGCGCTTATGCCGGACAAGGCATCCCAGACGCTTAAAATGCTGGAGCAAATCGCCGAGAAGGCCGCCAAATATCGAGAATTGCAAGGGACCCTCTCGCTTCCGTACCCGGAAAAGGCTTTGGACGACGCCGAGCTTGGCGATTGGTTCAAGGAATGCCGCCAAACCATGCTCAAGGCAGCGCCCTTGCGCTGGCTCTCCATGAAAAAGGTGGTGCGCTATCTCCAAATGCTCGCCACCAGCACCAAACAGCCGGATTGCCTGAAAGACTTGCAAGCGCTCATTGAAATGCGGGACCTGCGCAAGGAGATGGAGGCGCTCAACTCTACCGCCCTGCCAGATGCCTTGTTCAAGGGAGTGGAAACCGGGGACAAGGAACTGCAAAGGGCACGCATCCTGGCGGACAAGTTGCAGCAGTTGCACAACAACGCGCCCACGCTGGTGGAAAAGCTGCTTGGCGAAGGGGCAGCGCGTCTGGCTGACGAGCGGATCCGCAATCAGGAAACAGATGAGAAAGTTTCTGCGCTTGAAAAGAAACTTGCCGATGCCTTGGGGGCCGAATCAACAGGATTCATACCGCATGGGCCGGGAGAAGCACGCGAGTGGGCGCAAAGCATGCTCAACTGCAAGGACTCTTGGCAGGAAATCGTCCTTTGGAACAAACAGCTGCAAGCCGCCCGCGAAAACGGCTACGGAGAGCTGGCGGAAAACCTGCGCTCCGGCGCTGTTTCCCCGCAGGATTTGGAAGCGGCTGCCGAAGTGAACTTTTCCCGCGCGAGGTTGCGCGCCGCCGTGGACAGCGTGGAAACACTGCGCGAATTCTCTCCCCTACTGCATGAAGAGCGCATCCGCGATTTCGTCCAGTGGGACGAACGACTGCGCAAAATCACCGGCAACCACATTCGCCACCTCCTCACCCGCAAGGCGGGAACGATTGCTCGATTCGGCCAAGAGACGGCCATCCTGCAACGCGAGCTTTCCAAGCAGAAAAACTTCCTCTCCCTGAGAAAGATTTTGAGTAGCACGCCCAACATCACCCCGCTGCTCAAGCCCTGCTTCCTGATGAGCCCGCTCTCTGTCTCCCAATATCTCACAGCCGACACCAAACAGTTCGACGTAGTGATATTCGACGAGGCGTCCCAAATCCCCGTTTGGGATGCTGTGGGCGTAATCGCGCGCGGCAAAAGCGCCATCATCACCGGCGACCCGCACCAGATGCCACCCACCAGTTTCTTCGGCAGAAGCCAATCCGACGAGGGAGACGACACCATTGCAGAGCAGGACATGGAGAGCATCCTCGACGAATGCCTGGCTTGCGGCATCCCCCAGATGGATCTCACGTGGCACTACCGCAGCAAGTCGGAAGCGCTCATCCGCTTCTCCAACGAGAACTATTATGAAAACAAGATGACCACCTTCCCCGCGCCCTGCACGCACGACAAAGCGGTGCAGTACCACTATTGCAACGGCGTGTACGAATCCGGCGCATCCAAGAGGGTGAACCCCATCGAAGCTCGCGCCGTGGTGGACCACATCCTGGCAACGCTGCGCGCACCAGGATTCCGGTACACGGAAGCCACCAGCATGGGCGTAGTAACATTCAACTGCACCCAACAGGCTCTCATCAATGAGCTATTGGAGGAGGAACGCATCAAAGACCCCTCGCTGGAGCCCTATTTCTCAGGAGACGACGAACACGAATACGTCTTCGTGAAGAACCTGGAGAACGTGCAGGGTGACGAGCGCGGTGTCATCTACTTCTCCACCACCTACGGCAAGGACGCCAAAGGCAAGATGCCCGCCATGTTCGGACCGCTGAATCTGGCGGGTGGAGAGAAGCGACTGAACGTGGCAGTTACGCGCGCACGCTGTGCCATGCACGTATTCACTTCCATGAAGCCCGAGGAAATCAACATCTCCAAAACCAGGGCACGAGGCGCGGCGGACCTGAAAGCATTCTTGGAATACGCGCGCAGCGGGTCCATGTCTGCAGCGGAGGAAAGCCGCCTGCGGCGAGACCGTCTGGCCGCTGCCGTTGCGCGCGAACTGCAGGAGAAAGGCTGGAAATGCGCCACGGGTATCGGCACCACGAACTACAGAGTGGATATTGCCGTGACCGACCCCAACGACGAGGAACGGATGCTATGCGGTATCACGATAGATGGTCCGGAATATGCTGCATCCCACACGGCACGAGACCGTGACGTTGTACGCAACGAAACCATGCGGCTGCACGGCTGGCGCATGCTGAACATCTGGTCTGTCGCTTGGTGGAGGCATCCTCAGGCATGCTTGGAAAGACTGGCCGAAAAGTTGGAAGAATTCAAGGAAGCAGGCCCCGTAGAAGAGTATGAACTGCCCGCCCTGTTGGAATCAGGCGAAGCCGCTCCCACACCGGAAGAAAAGCAGCCTGATAAAAAGCAGGAAAAACCAGAGGACGTAACAGCACCGGAGTACACATCATATGCACACGTAGGGAAGATTCCCCCAACGATAGAAATGAGCGATGCCAGCATACAGCAGGAAGTATACAACATTATTGAGAAAGAAGGGCCTGTTTCTTTGAAATACTTGCTGAGAATCATGCCCGTATCCCGCATCAAGCGAGAGGAACAGCGTGTGGCGAAAGCTCTCTCTCACTTGTACAGCATTGGGAACATCGTCCGTTTTTCTGAGAAAGGGGTTGAAGGAGATTCATCCTGTGATTTTTACATGCTTGCTGGCAACGAAGAGATACACGTACGCCAGAAGGGGCCGCGCGAATGGGATGAAATTTCCATCAAGGAAATCACTGCCGCTTCTCAGTTCATGCAAGGGCACCTGAAGTGCATCATCGGCAGCGATGTGCATATCAAAGGAGTTTCAACCTTCTTCGGCTGCAAGCGACTCACCAAAACCACCAAGGAGTTCCTTACAAAGATAGTTCTACAGCAGGCAGAGCCAATCCAAGAAGGCCAGCAGTAATCTAAATGCGCACAGCATCAAGACTTACTTTTCTTTTGCTTCCTCTCTTGTCGATTTGCTTTCCAATACAGCTTGCCGTTGAGCGCGCAGCCTCCCACAAAGTTGGCCGCCGCGCTGAGCGACGTGAACCGG
Source organism: Akkermansia sp. (assembly GCA_045616565.1). Lineage (GTDB taxonomy): Bacteria > Verrucomicrobiota > Verrucomicrobiia > Verrucomicrobiales > Akkermansiaceae > Akkermansia. The sequence continues at coordinate 7,849 of JAZLHB010000146.1, forward strand.
TAGTCCTTGCGCAAGATGCAATCCGGGGATTTTGAAATCACCTCGCTGCGCAGTTTGGCAACAGGCCCGCTGCACGATTTCCTTGTCTGGGAGCAAATGCGGCTGCCCTTCAAAACAGTTATACCCTTACCGTCCGACACGCCTTGGGCATCGCCATCCGCCACCACGCAATACAGCACACCCTTCCTTTCCGGAGCCCCGCCCTTGTAGACATCGTTGTACAGCTTGCTCAGCTTCACGCCGTTCCGGCTGAGGTAGGCAAAGGCATACACGTTATCCGTTTTTCGAATACCCTGCACCAAGGCGTGGGGTGTCATCACGCGGCGGCCTTTCTTGACCTGGTGGGAGCCGCACACCTGCACCTCCTGTCGGTGCGCGGGGTTCCCGTCCTCATACACCAGGACATCACCGTCCTTGAGGCCCATTTCATAAAAGTCATAGCGTGAGGAACGCTGTTTACCCGGCTTCTCAGGCGGAGCCGGCACCTTCTCAACCGCAGCGGGAATAATCTGGGATTTTTCCATGAAACGATACCCCATCAGGTTGAAGATGACACGCGTATGGGCAATGCATTCGTCCATCTCTTGCCGAATGGTGTCAATGCCGCTCCCTGCGGAAGGAGGCATGGAATTATCCACTTCACATGCATCGGATGCAGCACACAACTCGTGAAAATGATTTTCAAGGTAGTTCAAATGGGCTGCATTAAAACATGCATCACCCACGCTTGTCACAACCAAGGTTTCAATCCAAAATTCCTTACTTTCAGATCCTGAGTGCTGCTGAAGACGGCGATACACATTTTGAGCCTGGCCAACGTACAATACAGGTCTTCCCTGCTTCTGGCCGAGCAGGAAATAAATGCCGCTGTTCTGGAGTTCAGCGACGTTCGAAGTCTCCTTCATGGCGGTGCGCGGAAAGCGGTAGATAATCTCACTCCAGCGCGCCCGCGTCACTTTCACAACACCGGCCAATTCATCGGAAAGGAGAGTGAAACTCAATTTGTGTTCTTGTGCCATACCATTGGAAAGTTCTTGCATATCATATACCACAACCACCATTGCAAAGCAAGCAATAGAAAAGGGCGGCACCGGTAACGGTGCCGCCCTTTGGGTGTTGAATGGAAATGGTGATTATTCCTCAGTGGTGGCTTCGACCTCCTGGGCCTCGGTTTCCTCATCCTGGGATTCGTCGTTGTCGTCATCATCGTCATCCGGGATGACGAGGGTGATTTCCTGGATGGATTCCTTGGCATCGTTGAGGGTAACGAGCTTGACACCCTGGGCGGCGCGGCCGGTCTCACGGATTTCGCTCACCTTGATGCGGACGGATTGGCCGCTGGAGGTGACAATCATGAGTTCGTCCTCATCCGTGACTGAGGTGGCGGAGACCACGAGTCCGGTCTTGTCCGTGCAGTTCATGGTCTTGATGCCGATACCGCCGCGGGACTGGAGGCGGTACTCGTCAAACCCGGTGCGCTTGCCGAGGCCCTTCTCGGAGACGACGAGGAGGTGGGCCTGCGGGTTGACCACGGCGAGGGAGACCACATAGTCGCCCTCGCGCAGGCGCATGCCGCGCACGCCGATGGTGTTGCGGCCCTGGGTACGCATGTCCTCCTCCTTGAAGCGGACGCTCATGCCGTTGTGTGAGACAAGCACCACCTCGTCTGAACCGCTGGTGAGCTCCACGGAAACGAGGGTGTTGCCCTCCTCCAGGTTGATGGCAATGATGCCGGCCTTGCGGTAGTTGACGAAGTCGTTGAGGGCGGTCTTCTTCACGGTGCCGTCCTTGGTGGCGAACACCACGTTCCCGGAACCCTCCGCGAAGGTGATGTCGCTGCCCTTTTCATCCACCTTGCGCTCCAGGCGCAGGGTGGAGACGATGCGTTCGTCCGCCTGCAAATCCAGGAGGTTCTTGATGGAGCGGCCCTGCGCGCTGCGGGAACCCTCATCGATGTTGTACACGCGCTCCACGTACACGCGGCCGGTGTTGGTGAAGAACATGATGTAGTCGTGGTTCTGCGCGGCGAAGAGGTGCTCGATGAAGTCTGCACGGTCCTTCTTGCTCTTGGTGGTGGCAGCCTTCACTCCCTTGCCGCCGCGGCCCTGCAGGCGGTACTCGTCCGTGCGGGTGCGCTTGATGTACCCGCTGTGGGAGATGGTGACAATCATGGCATCATTGGGGATGAGGTCCTCAATGGCGCGATCGCCCTCGTACGGGATAATCTGGGTGAGACGCGGGGTGGCGTACTTGTCCTTGATGGTGCGCAGCTCGTCCTTCACAATGCCGAGCACGCGGGACTCGTTGGCCAGGATGTCCAGGTAGTCCTCAATCTGCACCAGCAGGGCCTTGTACTCGTCCGTGATCTTGTCGTTCTCCAGCGCGGTGAGCTGGTAGAGGCGGAGATCCAGGATGGCGTTGACCTGCCGCTCGGTGAAGACGTAGTGGTCCCCCTGCACGGAGGGCTGGCTGTGAATGAGGATACCGAGCCCCTTGGCAAGCTCCACGGAGTACTTGAACGCCATCAAACGCTGGCGTGCTTCCTCGCGGTTCTTGGAATCGCGGATGATGCGGATGAACTCGTCCAGGTTGGCGAGGGCGATGAGGTAGGCCTCCAAAATCTCCGCGCGGTCCTCCGCCTTGCCGAGGAGGTAGCGCGTGCGGCGCACCACCACCTCGCGGCGGTGCTCCACGTAGAAGTTGATGGCATCACGCAGAGTGAGCACCTTCGGGCGGTTCTCATGAATGGCCAGCATGTTGATGGAGAAGCTGGTCTCCAGGCTGGTGAGCTTGTAGAGCTGGTTGATGACCACCTGCGGGCGCGCATCACGCTTGAGCTCCACCTCCACGTAGTCCGTGAGGTCGCGCATACCGGCAATGTCGTTGATGACCTTGTCGCGCACAAGTTCCGCGATACGCTCCTGCAGCACGGCGCGGTTCACGCCGTAGGGCATGTCGGAGATGTGGATGAACTCGCGGCCGTTCTCGTTGGTGACCACCTCCATCTTGCCGCGCATGAGCACGCTGCCGCGCCCGGTGCGGAAATAGGAGTCGATTCCCTTGCTGCCGAGGATGTACCCGCCGGTGGGGAAATCCGGGCCCTTGATGTAGGCGCGCAGCTCATCCGGGGTAATGTGGGGATTGTCGATGTACGCGCAGATGCCGTCCACCACCTCGCCCAGGTTGTGCGGGGCCATGTTGGTGGCCATGCCCACGGCAATGCCCGTGCCGCCGTTCACCAGCAGGTTCGGGAACGCGGAGGGGAACACCACCGGCTCCGTGGTGGAGCTGTCGTAGTTGGGCTGGAAATCCACCGTGTCCTTCTCCAGGTCGTCCATGAGCGCCATGCCCATGGGGGAGAGCTTGGCCTCCGTGTATCGGTAGGCGGCGGGCGGGTCGCCTTCCGGGGAACCGAAGTTGCCCTGGCCGATGACCAGCACATCGCGCATGTACCAGTTCTGCGCCATGTTCACAAGCGTGCCGTAGGCGGAGGAGTCGCCGTGCGGGTGGTACTTACCGATGGTGTCACCCACGATACGGCCGCACTTCACCGTGCCCTTGTTGGGCACCAGGCCCAGCTCGTGCATGGCGTAGAGCACGCGCCGCTGGGAAGGCTTCAAACCGTCGCGTGCATCAGGCAGCGCACGGGAGATAATAACCGACATGGAATAGTCCAAGAAGCTCTTGGACATCTCTTCTGCCACATCAACGGGACGTATTCTAGTTTCGTTCATAATCAAGTGTTATTTTTGGTGATTCATCAATTGCATGTTAAACAAATCGGGTTGCGGCGAGGTGCCGTTCATCAACTGCTGCCGCTCTTCCGGATGGTTGGCCAAGAACCAGGCCGCGTGGTTTTGGAGGTATTGCTCGCGCACGGCAGCATCGTTCAAATCTTGGGGGATGCGGCGCATCCGCTCGTCAATGCTGTCAAACCCGGCAAAGTCGGACAGCAGGCGGTTGCGTGCCATCTCCACATAATCGGGATTGATTTCAATGCCGATGCAGCGGCGCTTGATCTGCTGGCATACCCGCGCGGCCGTGCCGCTGCCGCAGAAGGGATCCAGCACAAGTTCTCCCTCGTTCGACGATGCAAGGACCATGCGCTCGAACAGGGCCTCCGGCTTCTGGGTGGGATGTGTTTGCCGATTCGCGTTGCAGTAGTGCACATGGGAGAATTCCCAGACGTTGCCGGGGTTGGCGCCGCGCATATTGTTGACCTTGCGGTAGAACTTCTGCGGTACGCGAACAGCATCCAGGTTGAAGGTGAAATCCTTGGGATGCTTGGTGAAGAACAGGATGTCATCGTGGCGCGGGGAGAAACCGCGTGTCTTGCCGATGCCCTGCGTGTAGTACCAGGTAATCCAAGAATTGAACACAAAGCCGCGCTCCTCGAGAACTGCGAAAAGGTAGGCGACAAAGCGCATGCCCATGCACACATAGATGGAGCCGGTGGGTTTGAGCAGGCGGTGCGCCTCCGCCACCCAGGCGCGTGTGAAATTCATGTAATCGCTGAAGGAACGCTTGTCGCTGCCGTTACCGTAGTCCTTCTCCAGATTGTACGGCGGGTCAGTGACCACCAAATCCACTGATTCGGCGGGCAGCCTCTTCATTTCGGCGAGGGCATCGCCGCAGATGATGTTTATTCCTTGATCCATTTGTAGCGTTTGGCAAGCTCCACAAACTGTGCAAGGTTCCGCCTGGAGCTGGCGAGATACTTTTCATCAAGCAGGCGGCACATTTCCCAAGTGTTCCGCTGCACCGTCGTGACATAGTGGATATCCTTGATTTGAAGCTGGCCGGTGCCGAGCGCCGGATTGTAGCTCAAATCCCCGGCGCTGATGTACTTCAGATCGTACGCATGGAAATCCACCACCTCCATAATCATGTCTGTATACGGTGAATCCTTCCGCTTTTCCGGGTAGACATGGTGGCGGAACGACAACACGATGAACATGTAGTCCGGGTCCTCCACATAGGCCGTGCGGATGCGTGCGAAGGAGGTGATGTTGGGGGACTTGCCGCTGTTGGGAATGTCATCCGAGGTAGCTTTGACATCCACGTTGGCGGTCAGCACGCCACCGTCCCGCTTGAACTGGAGGATGAGGTCCGCCATATCCAGGCGTTCCTGCGCCTCCACGTTGACGAGGGCATACGGGCCGCTTGCCCCGGCAACAGACTCGAACATCTCGCCAGCCCATTCCTCAATGATGGGGCCGGCGATTTTGTTGATGTTGGCGAGGGGCAACCCGCGCTTCAGGTTGGTGGAGATGATGATTTTGTTATCGCTGGATTTCCGTTTGTCTTCAAGGATGCCCAGAATCCGTTGCAACACGCAGGCGGAATCCTGCGCATAGCTCGCGGACTCTTGGGGCACCTTGAAAACCAACTCGGAATATTTCATCTCTTGAGTATTGTGTTTATGTACTTTGTACTTTGTACATCATTACACGTCAAGGTTGCGGACGTTGAGGGCGTTGTCCTCGATGAACTGGCGGCGGGGTTCCACCAGGTCTCCCATGAGGATGGTGAACATCTTGTCCGCCTGCATGGCGTTGTCGTCATCCAGGCGCACGCGCAGGAGCTCGCGCTTCTCGGGGTCCATGGTGGTGGCGAAAAGGTCTTCCGCATTCATTTCGCCCAAGCCCTTGAATCGGGTGATGGTGACGTTGCGTCCGCCGATTTCCAGCACCTTGGTGAGGATGTCGCCCACGTAGAAGATGGGGGTTGTCACCTCCTTGTTCTTCTCTGCAATCTCGAAGATGGGGGCATCGTCGGACAGCAGGTGGTCTGCGGGGATGCCGAGCTCTTCCAGGCGGGTCATAATCTTGGAGATGGCCTTGGCCTCGTGCAGCTCATGCAGCAGGGCTCGGCGGGACGGCCCCTCGCGCCCGGGCAGCGGGTTGGCGGCCAGCTCCTCCTCGCTCGGCTCGCCGAACAGGAAGAGGTCGCGGTTCTCGTCGGAGTAGGCGGAAAGCTCCTCCTGGGTGGCAAAGTAGAGCACCTCCTCATCATTGCCGCAGCGCACCTTCACCAGGTACTCCGGGAAGCTGCCGTTGCCGGCGCGGTGGCGCAGCAGGTCCTTGAGCGTGCCGCCGTGCTGGGCCACGCTGTTCTCGAACTTCTGCAGGGAGATGAGCGTTTCCAGAATGCCCATGAGGGAGTCCGCGTCGAAGACCTTCGCCTTGTCCGGCGTGGAGAGGGTGACATCACCCGCGCCCAGGGAGATGAGCTTGCGGTTGAGGTCCACCTCATTCTGGATGTACTCCTCCTCCTTGCGGTACTTCACGCGGTACAGCGGCGGCTGGGCAATGTACACGTAACCCGCGCGCACCAGCTGCGGCATGTGGCGGCAGAAGAGCGTGAGCAGCAGCGTGCAGATGTGCGCGCCGTCCACATCGGCATCAGCCATCAGGATAATCTTGTGGTAGCGGGCCTTGGTGATATCGAAGGAGCCCTCCCCTTCCCCATCGCCGATACCGGCGCCGATGGCGGTGATGATGTTCTGGATGGTCTCGCTGCCCAGGGCCTTGTCCAGGCGGGATTTCTCCACGTTGAGAATCTTGCCGCGCAGCGGCAGGATGGCCTGGGTGCGGCGGTCGCGGCCCACCTTGGCGGAGCCGCCTGCGGAGTCACCCTCCACAATGAAGAGCTCGCACTGCTCGGGGTCGCGGTTGGAGCAGTCCGCCAGCTTGCCGGGCAGGCCGCCGCCCACGGTCATGGCGCTCTTGCGCACACTCTCGCGGGCCTTGCGCGCAGCCTCGCGGGCGCGGCTGGCAATGAGGCAGCGGTCAATGATGGTGCGGGCCACCTGCGGGTTTTCCTCGAAGTATTCCTTCAACTCCTCGTACACCACGTTGCCCACCACGCCTTCAATCTCCGTGTTCACCAGCTTGTCCTTGGTCTGGGAGGAGAAGCGCGGGTTGGGCATCTTCACGCTGATAACGGCCACCAGGCCCTCTCGCACGTCGTCGCCGTTGAGCGTGGGATCCTTGGCAGAGAGCAGGTTGTTGGCCTTGGCGTACGCGTTGATCACGCGGGTGAGCGCGCTGCGGTAGCCGGAGAGGTGCGTGCCGCCGTCCGCGTTGAAAATGGAGTTGGCGTAGCAGAGGATGTTGTACTTGTCGCTGTCGTTGTACTGCATCACCACGTCCACGATAACGTCGTCCTGCATGGTCTTGCCGTCGTACTCCACCTCAATGTGGCGGATACCGGAGATGCTGATGGGGTCCGGGGTGATGAGGGTCTTGTTCTCATTGAGCTGGGTCACGAACTCCTTGATACCGTCCTTGTAGAGGAAAGTCTCGCTGCGCTGGCTCTCAGCGCGCTCGTCCACCAGCTGAATCACCAGGCCGGGGTTGAGGAAGGCAAGCTCTCGCAGGCGCTTGGCCAGCATGTCGAACACAAATTCCGTGGTGTCCGTGAAGATGGTGGGATCCGGCAGGAAGGTGATGGTGGTGCCGGTCTGGTTGGCCGGGCAGGAACCCACGACATGCAGCTTCTCCACGGTCTTGCCGCGCTCAAAGGTGATAACGTGGCGCTTGCCGTCGCGGCGCACCTCCGCCTTGAACCAGTCGGAGAGCGCGTTCACGCACTTGGCACCCACGCCGTGCAGACCGCCGGAGTACTTGTACGCACCCTGGCCGAACTTGCCGCCCGCGTGCAGGTTGGTGAGCACCAGCTCCACCGCAGGAATGCCGAACTTCGGGTGGATATCCACCGGAATGCCGCGGCCGTTGTCCACCACGGAGATGGAGCCGTCCTCATGAATCAAAATGTCAATCTTGCTGCAGTAGCCCGCCAGATGCTCGTCGATGGAGTTGTCCAGCACCTCGAAAACGCAGTGGTGCAGGCCTCGCTGGTCGGGATCGCCGATGTACATGCCGGGGCGCCTGCGGACGGCCTCCAGGCCCTCCAGCTTGTCAATCTGCGCGGCGCTGTACTCTTGCTGTGCCCCGGTGAGCTTCTGCTCATCTGCGGGCGTTGTGTTGTCAGTATCGCTCATACGCGCGCATTATGCGCGCGTATACGCGCGCGCGCAAGCCTAAAATGCGGCATACGGGCAAAAAAAAGCCCGCCGGAAGGCGGGTTTTGGAAAGGAAGCATCCCCATGCGGATTCGAACCGCAGTTCTATGACTGAGAATCATATGTCCTAACCCCTAGACGATGGGGACAGATGCTTGGAATACGTGAACCGGGACTCGAACCCGGGACCAATAGATTAAAAGTCTACTGCTCTACCGACTGAGCTATTCACGCATGCATGCTCCGTGCGGAGCGGGCGCGGGGCATGTTACAGGCGCGCCCGCGCAAAGTCAAGCCCAAAGCGCATATTTTTCACAGAATGTGCGCCCAATCAGTGTTTCTTCCAGCCGGGCTTGTGGCGCTCGGCCAGCTCGCCGGCCACCTGCTCGATGCGCAGGCCCTTGGAAGCCAGCAGCACGATGAGGTGGTAGAACATGTCGGACGCCTCGTAGAGCAGGCGGTCGTCCGTGCCGTTCACGGCCTCGATGACGGCCTCCAGGGCCTCCTCGCCCACCTTCTGGGCCATGCGGTTGAGACCGTCCTTGAAGAGGGAGGTGGTGTAGGAACCCTCCGGCATCTCCTCACGGCGGCGGTTGATGAAATCCTGCAGCTCGGAGAGGAAGAGCAGCGGGTTGGCGGCGTTCTCCTCCCCCCAGCAGGTATCCGTGCCGGTGTGGCAGACGGGACCGTGCGGGGTTACGCGCACCAGCAGGGTGTCGTTGTCGCAATCCACCTTCATGTCCACCAGGTCCAGGAAATGTCCGCTGGTCTCACCCTTGGTCCAAAGGCAGTTTCGGGAGCGGCTCCAGAAGGTGACGCGCTTCTCCGTGAGCGTCTTCTCGTATGCCTCCCGGTTCATGTAGCCGAGCATGAGAACCTGACGGGTGGCGGCGTCCTGGATGATGGCGGGAACGAGCCCGCCGGATTTGTCGAAGTCGATGTCCATGATAGTGATGCGGTTGTTGAAGTTGTTCAAAGGCGCACGCAGATACCCTGCGCGTGCAGATATTGCTTGAGGTCCGGGATGGCGATTTCTCCGAAGTGGAAGACGCTGGCGGCGAGCGCGGCATCCGCGCGGCCGGCGGTGAAGGCATCCGCGAAATGCGGCATGGCCCCTGCCCCGCCGCTGGCAATGACGGGGATGCTGAGCTCGTCAGCCAAGCGGGCAAGGGCGTCGTTGGCGAAACCCTGCTTCACGCCGTCATGGTTCATGCTGGTGAAAAGGATTTCCCCGGTGCCGCGGTCGCAGACCTCACGCGCCCAGTCGAAGAGGCCGCGCCCTGCGGGCACGCGGCCGCCGTTGAGGTAGCACTCCCAGTTGCCGGCCGTACAGCGGGCGTCAATGGCCACCACGCACACCTGCGAACCGAAGTGGGAGGCGATTTCCTCCACCAGCCGCGGGTTGCGCAGGGCGGCGGAATTCACGCTCACCTTGTCCGCTCCGGCATCCAGCATGCGCGCCACATCGGCAAGCTCGTTGATGCCGCCGCCAACGGTGAAAGGAATGGAGAGCTCGCGCGCCACGCGGCTCACCATATCGGTGAAAGTCTTGCGGCCCTCGTGGCTGGCGGTGATATCCAGGAACACCAGCTCGTCCGCGCCCTGCTCGCTGTAGGCGCGGCCCAGCTCCACGGGGTCGCCGGCCTCCCGCAGGTTCACAAAGTTGGTGCCCTTGACGGTGCGGCCGTCCTTGACATCCAGGCAGGGTATGATGCGTTTGGCTAGCATGGCGTGCGGCGGTTGAGAAGGGAGGGCAGGTCAAGCCTCCCCTCGTAGTATGCTTTCCCGAAGACCACGGACGGAATGCCCGCCGCCTCCAGGGTGAGGATGTCCTGCGTGCAGGAGATGCCGCCGCTGGCAATCAGGCGGCATGCGGGATGCGCCTGCATGATACTGCGGTACAGCTCCGTGTTGGGGCCGCCGAGCGTGCCGTCGCGCGAGATATCCGTGCAGAGCACGCGCGTGATGCCGTGCTGCATGTAGAAGGAGACGAATTCATCCAGCGCCATGCCGCCGTCCTGCAGCCAGCCATGGGTGCGGATGCGGCCGTCCTGCGCGTCCGCCCCCACAATGAAGCGGTCCGCCCCGAAGGTGCTCGCCCATTCCAGCAGGAGCTCCGGCTGCGTGGCTGCCAGGCTGCCCACGGTCACCATGGCCGCGCCGTGCTCGAACGCGGCGCGCAAATCATCCTCCCGCTTGATGCCGCCGCCGAAATCCACCGTGAGGTTCGTTTGCGAGGTAATGCGCTCCAGCACGTCCAGGTTGACAATATGCGAGGCCTTGGCACCATCCAGGTCCACCACGTGCAGACGGGTCACCCCCATGTCCTCGAAACGCTTGGCCACATCGGCGGGGTTGGCGTCGTACTCCTTCTTGGCGGCGTAGTCGCCCTTGGTCAGGCGCACGCAGCGCCCGCCTATGATATCGATGGCGGGGATGAGCTCAATCATGGCAGAGGTGGATGAAGTTGGAGAGGATGCGCTCGCCCACGGGGCCGCTCTTCTCCGGGTGGAACTGGGTGGCGTAGAAGTTGCCGCGGCGGATGGCGGAGGCGTAGGTGGTGCCGCCGTAGGTGGTGCGGGCTATGGCGTGCGCTCCGTCCGGAACATAGTAGCTGTGCACAAAGTACACGAAGGAGCCTGCCGGCACACCGCCGAACAGGGGGGGGGACACCTCATCCAACGTGTTCCAGCCGATGTGCGGCACCTTGAGCCGCTGCCCCTCCGCCGCGCGGAATCGCTGCACGCGCAAATCCGGGAACACGCCCAGGCAGGCGGTGTCTCCCTCCTCCGAATGCGCGCACAAAAGCTGCTGGCCGATGCAGATGCCCAGCACGGGGCAAGTGAGGGAACGGATGGTTTCAACCAGCCCGCTTTGCCGCAGGTGCGCCATGGTGGTGGCGGCCTCCCCCTGTCCGGGGAAGACCACGCGGTCCGCCGAGCGCAGCACGGCGGGGTCATCCGTCAGCACGGGCTCCACGCCTATGCGCTGCAGGGCGTTGAGGACCGAGCGGATGTTGCCCGCATTGTACTTGACGACGGCTACCTTCATGATGCTACAGGGTACCTTTGCTGGAGGGAAGGACGAGGTGGCGCACATCCCGCTGCGCGGCCATGCGGAGCGCGCGGGCCAACGCCTTGAACATGCTTTCCGCCAGGTGGTGGGCATTCTCACCGCGCGCGGAAATGGAGAGGTTCATCTGCGCGGCGTCGCTCAGGCTCTTGAAGAAATGCATGAACATCTCCGCGGGAAGGCCGCCCACGCTCTCCGTGCGGAATGCCGCATCCCACTGCAGCCACGGCCGCCCGCCGAAATCCAGGGCCACGCGGCACAGGCAGTCGTCCATGGGCAGGCAGTAGCCGTAGCGGGAAATGCCCAGCTTGTCACCCAGCGCACGGCGCAGGCAGTCTCCCAGCGCAAGCGCGGTGTCCTCCATGGTGTGGTGGGCATCCACCTGCAAATCACCCTTGGCGCGGATGGTGAGCCCCATGCCGCCGTGGTGGGCGATCTGCTCCAGCATGTGGTCGAAGAACGGCAGCCCGGTGGACACCTCGCACACGCCGGGGCGGTCCAGCTCCAGCTTCACGAAAATGTCCGTCTCGCGCGTGGTGCGGTGCACCTCTGCGGCGCGCTCGCCCGCCACCACGATTTCCAGAATCCTTTTCCAATCCATCCCGCCGCCGATTTTGAGCGCGCGGCAGCCCAGGTTGTGCGCCAGCTGCACATCGGTGTCGCGGTCGCCAATGACATAGCAGGCATCCATATCATACTCTCCACCCATATAGGCGGTGAGCATGCCGGTGCCGGGCTTGCGCGTGGGGGCGTTGTCCTCCGGGAAATGCGTATCAATGAGAATGTCGTCGAACTCCACCCCCGCGCTCGCCAGCGTGTCCAGCAGCAGGCGCTGCAGGGAATCAAAGCATTCCTGCGGGTAGGCGGGCGTGCCGAGACCGTCCTGGTTGGTAACCATCACCAGCTCGTACCCGGTAAGCTCGCGGATGGCGGCCAGGGAGCGGATGGCACCGGGCAGGAAGGAGAATTTCTCCAAGGAATCCACCTGCTCGTCTGCGGGCTCGTGGATGATGGTGCCGTCGCGGTCGATGAAGAGTGCCTTTTTCATGATGCGGTGATTTCTGTAAGGACGGCCAGCAGCTCGTCGTTCTCCTGCGGGGTGCCCACAGTGATGCGCAGGCAGTCCTCGCACAGTTGGATGCGGCTGCGGTTGCGCACCACAATCCCCCGCTCCACCAGCGTTTCATACACGGCGGTGGCGTGGTCGATGCGCGCCAGGAAGAAATTGGCATCCGATGCAAACACGCGGCGGCATGCAGGCAGGGACTCCACCAGTTTCATCACGCGGCTGCGCTCGCGCAGCAGGGTCTGCACCCAGGTATCCACCTCCGCGCTGCGGCCGAGCATCTCCAGCGCGGCGCGCTGGGTGAGCGCGTTCACGTTGTAGGGGTACTTGACCTTGTTGAAGTACGCAATGATTTGCGGGGATGCGAACGCCATGCCCAGGCGGATGCCCGCGCTGGCCCACGCCTTGGAGAAGGTGGACAGGATAATCAGGTTGGGGAACTGCGCCAGCAGCGGGCGCAGCGTGGCCTGCGGCGCAAAGTCGCCGTATGCCTCATCCACCACCACAATGCCGCGGAAGCGCTGCAGCACCTTGCGGATTTCTTCATGCGGGAAGAGGTTGCCGCTCGGGTTGTTCGGCGAGCACAGGAACAGCGCCTTGGTGGTGGCGTCCGTGCATGCCAGCAGGGCATCTGCAGAGAAGGAGAAATCCTCCCCCAGCGGCACGGTGCGGTACTCCACGTTGTTGATGTCCGCACACACGGCGTACATGCCGTAGGTGGGGGCGGGAGCCGCCACGCTGTCATGCCCCGGTGTGCAGAACACGCGGAAGACCAGGTCTATGGCCTCGTCGCTGCCGTTGCCCAGGAAGATGCACTCCGGTGCCACGCCCTTCACGGCGGCAATGCGGGCCTTGAGCTCGCGCTGCAGCGGATCGGGGTAGCGGTTGTACGGCGGGTTGTACGGGCTCTCGTTGGCATCCAGGAACACATGCGCCTCATGCCCGGCGTACTCGTCGCGCGCGGAACTGTAGGGGGCCAGGCTGCGGATGTTCGGGCGCACCAGCGCATCCAAATCAAAGGCTGCGGCCTTGTTCCCCTGCCCTGCGGCGGCCAGGCGCAAAGTCATGGCGCGGGCGTGTGCATCCAGGGATTCGGCGGCGGCCATAGCCTCCACGGCGGGGCCGATGCTGCGCACGCCGTCCTCCGTGAGTTCCTGGAAGGTGGTCTTGCGGATAAAGCTGTCCAGGCAGAGCCCGCCGAAGGAGCGGGCGTAGCCGAGCGTGGGGAGCGTGTGGTTGGTGCCGCTGGCGTAGTCCCCCGCGCTCTCGCAGGAATAGTGGCCGATGAACACGGAGCCCGCATGCTGCACCTGCGCCGCTGCGGCGCGGGCATCCGCCACCGCCAGAATCAGGTGCTCCGGCGCATAGGCGTTGGTGAAATCCATGGCATCGCGCTTGTCCGCCAGCACAATGATGCGGCTGTGCTCCAGCGCGCGGGCGGCAATCTCCTTGCGGGGCAGCTGCTCCAGCTGGGCGGCCACTTCCCGGTCCACGGCGCGGGCGAGCTCCAGGCTGTCCACCACGAGCACGGCCTGGCTGTCCGGCCCGTGTTCCGCCTGGCTCAGCAGGTCCGCCGCCACAAAGGCGGGGTTGCAGGTGGAATCCGCCAGCACCTCCACCTCGCTGGGACCGGCGGGCATGTCGATTCCCACGCCGGAGAGGGAGGCCAGCTGCTTGGCGGCCATCACATACTGGTTGCCCGGGCCGAAAATCTTGTCCACCCGCGGAACGCTCTGCGTGCCACAGGCCATGGCGGCCACGGCTTGCGCCCCGCCGAGCTTGTAGATGGTGGTGACACCGCACAGCTGTGCAGTGAAAAGGATAACCGGGTTCACGCTGCCGTCCCTGGCGGGCGGCGTGCACAGCACCACCTGCGGACAGCCCGCCAAACGCGCCGGCACCGCCAGCATGAGCACGGTGGAGAACAGGGGCGCGGAACCGCCCGGCACATACAGGCCCACGCGGGAGATGGGAAGCCCGCGCTGCTCGCACAGCACGCCGGGTGCGGTCTGCACGGAAACGCCGTTGAACTTCTGCGCGGCGTGGAAAGCGGCAATATTTCCGTGAGCCAGGCGTATGGCCTGCTGCAGCTCCTGCGGCACCTGTGCGGCGGCGGCCTGCAGCTCTGCATCGCTCACGCGGAAATCTTCCAGCTCCACATGGTCAAACTTGGATTCGTACTCGCGCAAGGCGGCATCGCCCCGCTCGCGCACCGCTTCCATGATGGGGCGCACCACGCCGAAAAGCGTGGTGACATCAAACGCGGGGCGCGCAATAAGCTCCGCCCATTGCTCCCGCTGCGGCTCTTGGATGATACGCATGGTCACAGTATCATTTTTTCGATGGGCAGCACCAGGATACCCTCCGCCCCGGCGGCCTTCAGGCGGCCGATGATTTCCCAGAAGCACGACTCGTCCAGCACGGTGTGGATGCTGCACCAGCCTTCCTGCGCCAGCGGCATCACCGTGGGGCTCTTGATGCCCGGCAGCACCGCCAGGATGGCATCCAGGCACTCGCGCGGCGCGTTCATCAGCACATACTTCTTGTCTGCCGCCACCATCACCGCCTCCAGGCGGAACAGCAGCTCATCCAGAATAGCCAGCTTCTCTGCGGAAAGGGCCTTGTTGGCAATAAGCACGGCCTCGCTCTGCAGCACGGTTTCCACCTCACGCAGGTTGTTGCTCACCAGCGTGGACCCGCTGCTCACGATATCGAAAATGGCATCCGCCAGGCCGATGCCCGTGGAAATCTCCACGGAGCCGGTGATAACGTGTATCTCCGCGTGCACGCCGTGCTCCTTCAGGAAGTTTCGCAGGATAACGGGGTAGGAGGTGGCAATCTTGCGGCCCTCCAAATCCTGCACGCCGCTGTATGGCTGCTCCTTGGGAAGCGCAATGGAAAGGCGGCAGCCGCCGAATCCCAGATTCTTTACAACCCGCGCATCCGCCTCGCGCTCGCGCAGCTCGTTCAAGCCCACCACGCCCACATCCGCCACGCCGTCCGCCACTGTCTGCGGAATGTCGTCGTCCCGCAGGAAAAGCACCTCCACCGGGAAATTGCGCGCACTCGCCAAAAGTGTGCGCTTGGATGTGCTCACCTTGATGCCGGCTTCCGCCAGCAAGGCCATCGTGTCCTCATTGAGCCTGCCCTTCGATTGTACCGCTATGCGTATTCTGTCCTTCATTTCCGTACGCGCGTCTGCGCGCGCGCATAATACACGCACAACACGCTATCCGTCAAGCAAAATCAGCCGCCTTCGTCCGTGATTCTGCGGCATACGCGGCGGAGGCGTGAAAAAAGGGCGCACCTGCTTGTGGCAGGTGCGCCCTGAAAAATCAAGAGAGAGAGAGAAATTTACTTGGAAGCCTTGGCAACCGTCTCCTTGAGATGCTTGCCAACCTTGAACTTCACCACCGTGCGGGCAGGAATCGGCACGTTCTTGCTCGGATCCTTCGGGTTGCGGCCAATCTTGGCCTTCACCAGCTTCGGGGTGAAGGTACCGAAATTGCGCAGCACCACACGGTCTCCGTTGGCAAGAGCCTCCGTCGACAGCTCGATGAGCTTCTGGATGATGTCCAGAACCTCGTTCTGCGTAAGCTTGTTGTCCAAGTCCGCAGTGATGCGATTCACCATTTCTCTTTTAGTAATAGTCCTAGGCATAATTCACGTAATGGATTGTTCCGCTGGAATTGTACCACGGAAAAACCCAAATTGCACGCAAAATTCGTGTTTTTTGGAACTTTTCTTCTAACTGACGGATAATCAAAAGTTCCGTTTTTGTTTTTTTTGTTGACCTGAAGGAAAAAATGGGCAAATTTGGGGCAGAAACATGCCTGCGCAATACAGTATAGACCTGCAAAAGAGCCACGCGTTCCAACTTCGCGAAATCCTCTGCCGCCTCTCCGCCTTCTCGGCGGTGGAAAAGGAGTACGCCGACTTCTGTTTCCAAGGAGACGACGTGGTGGTGGCCTACTACCCCAAGAAGGGGCGACTGCTGGTGCAGGGCAAGGGGGCGGACGACTTTGTGGGGGGAATCCTGAAAATTGCCGCCCCGCAGGGCAAGCATGGGGGAACCGCCGCGCCCGCCGATGCCGCCGGGCTGGATACCCGCCCGCATTTCGGCATTGACGAAAGCGGCAAGGGTGACTACTTTGGCCCGCTGGTGATTGCCGGCGTGTACAGTGACGCGAACACCGCCGCCAAACTGCTTGCCGCCGGCTGCCGCGACAGCAAGCAGGTGGGCGACGACAGGCGCATCCACGCCATAGCGCAGAAAATCAAGGGCATTCCAGGTGTGGCTTGGGAGATTGTTTGCATAGGCCCCAAGCGCTACAACGAGCTCTACGCGGAATTCAAGAACCTGAACCGCCTGCTGGCCTGGGGGCACACCCGCGTGATGGCCAGCCTGCATGAAAAGGTGCCCGCCTGCCCGCGCGCGCTGAGCGACCAGTTCGCCAACCCGCGCGTACTGCAGCAGGCGCTGCGCCAACGGAACATACCCCTGCAACTGGAGCAGCGCACCAAGGGTGAGAGTGATATTGCCGTGGCCGCCGCCTCCATCCTGGCGCGGGACCGCTTTGTGCAGTGGATGCATGATGCGGCTGCCGCCGCCCAATGCGAGCTGCCGCTGGGCTGCGCGCCCCACGTGGAAAAAGCAGCACGCGCATTCCTGCAAAAATATGGCGCGGACCGCCTGGGAGACGTGGCCAAGCTGCACTTCAAAGTCACCGCGCGCATCATGAAATAGCGCGCGGCGCGCCACTCCCCTTACATGGGCAGGTCCCCGGTGGGCGGGGTCCAGCGGTCGGGATTGGCCTGCGGCTGGGCGGCGGGGTCATCCTCCCCCGTGCCGGTGGCAGTGGTGGTCTTGTTGGCATCCGTATCCACCACGGGAGTACCGTCAGTCTCGTAGGATGAAGGATCGATGGAGGTGGTCTTCTCCTCCTTGGCGGGGGTGCGCGGAGCTATCAGTTTGCCCTTGCGCGCCTTCGGCTTGGGGGAACCCTCCACCACCTCGAAATCAGACATGTCCACCATGTCATCCAGCCCGAAGGCGTAGCGGACGACATCCGGCAGCTTGTCCTTCACCAGCTGGGTGACGGGGAAGCGGGTCTGGCCCTCCGGCGTGCGCAGGGTGATGAGGTTGCCCTCCAGGCGGTGGATGACGGCGTTGTTGTAGCGCTTGCCGGTGGTGGTGGTGGCATCACCGATGGGAAGGCCGGGCAGCAGGCCCTTGGCCACGCTGCGGGAGGTCTTGTCCTCCTGGCGGATTTCATGCTGCAGGGCAAGCACGCGGGAGTGGAGGGAGTTGACTGACTCCCTCTTGTCTGCAATCTGGCGGTTGAGCTGGCCGAGCTGGGCATCCAGCGCAGCATCCCTCTTGCGCATGCGGAGCTGTTCATCCGCCTTGCGGGCCTGCTCCTCCAAGGCATCACGGCGCTTGGAGAGGTCCACATGCTCTGCCATGGCAATCTCCATGGGGGTGGGCACGCGGTACTGCTGCATGCTCTTGTTCACATACCAGGCGCCGCCGGCCAGCGCGGCCACCAGGGCCGCCACCAGCGTGCAATCCAGCACAATGCCGGACCAGCTGCGCCGCTTTTCACCGCGGAAATCAAGATCCACCGGGCCTGCCAGCTGCTCCTGGGGGTCGGCGGGCACCTCCACCACGGTGGAGGAAACCTCCCCTGCGGGATTCTGTTCGGCGGGCATTTCCACCACCACGTTCTGTTCCGGTTCCTGGCTCATCTCTGGCTGGCGCTGTTGGCTATTTCATTCTGGAGCATGCGGAAGGATGCGCGGAAGGCGCTCAGGCGGTCCTGCAGCTCTATCACGCGCAGCTTCATCTCCGTCTCCCGCGCATTGGCCTCATCCAGCCTGCGCACGGCATCCGCCAGCTGCTCCTCCTTGCCGGCGATTTCCTCCGTCAAATCCGCCGTGTCAGAGCCGGCACGCGCTATCACCTTTTCCATGGTGGCAATCTCCTTGCGCAGCTCCGCGTTCTGCTTGTGCACCGCGCGCAGCTGCTCCAGGGATGTTGTCTTGGGGGCGCAGGAGGCCACCGCAGCAGCCGCCAGCACAGCACATACCGTCATTACAGATTTCACGCGTGCATTCTGCCCCATCCTCCCCCATCAGTCAAGCAGCTTTTGCGTCAAACGCATCATTTGCAGCTTGACTTCGCCCTCTAAATGTGCTAACCTTCCCCATTGTAACCCAACCAACTCTGTGAGTGCCCCGTGGAGTGCTGTAGCTGGTTGAGCACCACCCAAACTAAACATTTATGAGCGAAATAGCATGTCAATGCATCGGATGGGATAAACCCGTCGTGGATTTGGTTGCCGAGCGCTTGCTTGCCTTGGCAAAAGAACGGCCGGACGCATTCCGGCGCGCCATCGTGGTGGTGCCCACCGCAGAAAGCGGCAGGTGGCTGCGCGAACGCGTGGCCGAAATGGCAACAGAGGGAGCCGGCCGGAACAAGCCCGTACTGATGCCGGAAATCAAGCTGATGGGCCAGCTGATACCGGATGGCGGCAAGGGCGTTGCCTGCGAGGAGGACACGCTGGCGGCTTGGCTGCAGGCGCTTGGCGAACAGGATGAATCAAGCTTGGACGAATTCGCCCCGCTCATCCCGCGCCGCCCCCAAACTCATGTTGAGCGCTGGCGCGTGGGCGTGGCGCACAAACTCATCACGCTGCGCACCAAACTGGAGCAGTGCGAGGTGACCGTCGACGCCGTCTCTGAATCATTGAAAAAGCGGGAGAATACCGTACCAAAAGCAAACAAGGCGGAAAAAAGGGCATTCACAAGGGAACACCAGCGCTGGGCAAAGCTGGGAACGCTGTTCGCCAAGGTGGACTCCCTCATCAAGGAACGCGGATTGCAACCGGTGGAGGAATACCGTGCCGGGTACGCGGAGAACCCTGTGTGGCCGGGGTACCACCGCCTGTTGGTGGTGGCATGTGTGCCGGAGGTTCAGCCGCAGCTCAAGCGCCTGCTCAAAAACTTGCACGGCCGGGACAAGGGAGAGGTGGTCATCTGGGTGAATGCAGACGCGGCGGAAAGGGACAACTTCAATGACTACGGCGAGCCTCTGGAGTCAGAGTGGGCCAATCGCGACATCGATATCCCGAACGCCTTTGTATACTCGGACAAGGCATGCACAGTGGTGGACGATGCCGCCTCCTGCATCCATGTGGCGGATGATGCTACCGCCTTGGCCAGGGAGATGCTCAAGCTCGCCGGTGGCCATTCATCCAACGAGGTGGTGCTGGCCGTGGGCGACTCCCAATACACTGCCCCCATCGTCACTGCCTTTGAAAAACCCTTGCCAGGGAAGGGATGGAAGCTTAACATGCCGGAGGGGCGTTCCCTGCTCGGCACAGAAGTGGGTGCCCTGGTGGAACAAATGGCAGACCTCTGCGCCGCCCGCGCGGATTTCTGGGCCGGGGACGAGCGAGAGGGTGGCATGGTGGAGCTCAACGCATTCACCGCAGTGCTGTGCAACAGCATTGTGCAAAAACTGCTCAAGGCAGACTTCCGGGTGCCCAGCGGGCTGCAATCCCATATAGAGCACCTGCGCGCCAAGCTGCTGCCGGGCTCCATCATGACCCTCTGCCAGTTGATGGATCCTGCGTACGAGCTGCCCGGGGATGATTTGGACATCAAGGCTGTGGCCCGGGAGAGGCAGGCCTATTTCCTGGAGTACGCCAAAGCGGCAGCCGCCTTTGCAGATTCCTGCTCTAATCTTGCCACCCTGCCGGCCATGCTCCGCCAGATAGGCGCAGAATTGCACCGGTTGCACTTGGATACCCCCATGCAGAAGCCCGTGGAAAAACTCTGCCGAGCAATGGAAGCCGTTGCCGCTGACACAATGGCGTCCGCCGCAGGGAACGCTGTTGCCCTGTGGGAAGTGCTCCGCAGCAAGGTGAAGGAGATGGCGCGCGGCATCCAAGACCCGGAGGCCCGCAAACAGTGCGTGAGTGACGTGATTGGCTGGCGAGAGGTGCCGTACGCACGCGGCAAGCGCGTAATTCTTGGCGCCTTGCACGACGGCTGCGTGCCGGAGCCCGTGGAGGAGAGCGAATTCCTGCCGCCCTCCCTGTGCAACGAACTGCGTATCAACTACGAAGATTTCCGCACCGCGCGAGATTCCTTCCTGATGACCGCCCTGCTGCACAGCCGCGCAAAGGGCCAAGTGCATATTGTCATCGCCCGCCAAAACCCGGACGGATCCGCCGCCGCGCCGTCATCTCTCCTGCTGCGCTGCGGCAACGGCCTCCCCGAGCGCGCCCGCACATTCTTCGCGGAATCCACGGGCGTGGGGCCGCTGCCCAAGGTGCCGCACTGCCCGCTGAGACAGGCTGCGCCGGGCCCGGAAACAGCGGCCGGCGGGAAGATTGTACCCGGAATGATGGAGGACATCCACCAAATCGCCCCGGAGGCAGACAAGCCCTACCTGACCTGGAGAATAAGGAGAAGCGGCGGAAAGCCACGCGAAATCACCTTCTCCCCCTCCCGACTCAGCCTTTTCCTGCAATGCCCGCTGAGCTTCTGGCTCAAGAACCTCTTTGGACTGGATGCCGGAGACTCCTACGACGCAGACAAGGCCGACCTGGAGAGCAACGAATTCGGTACCGTCATGCACAGCGTGCTGGAACGCGTGGTGGAGCGCTTCCCCGGCCTGCAGCAGCTCACCTCAGCCTTCCCGGATGCAGAAACGCAGGAACAGCAAACCGCCAAGGTTCTGGAAACAGCCGTAGGCATTGCCCGCGAAGAGTGGGGCAAAGTATACAAGCCTACCCAAACGCACCAGCTTTACACCCTGCCCATGCAGGTGCAGCTGCAAACACTGGAAGAGATGCTTCCGGACTTTGCCAAGAGACATGTGGCGGACCTCCATAACGGCTGGTGCAATGTGGCGCGAGAGTACGAGCTTCAACCCGCTCTCACCCTCACCAGCGGAGAAACCGTGCGCTTCTATATGAAGGCGGACAGGATTGACCGCAACGTAGACGGCCGCTGGCGCATCATCGACTACAAGACTTCTTCTTCCGAGAAAAACCCGGTGTCCGTGCATTTCGACACGCTGGACAATGGGAAAAGCTCCCATTTCTCCTCATTCATGAACACGGATCAATACGCCTTCCCTGAAATTGTCGCGAAATCCGCGCAAGGCGAAACTTTCTACAAATGGAAAGATGTCCAGCTGATGCTCTATATGTTTGGCCTGAGAAGCATGAATGCGCGAGACATCAACCCGCAGCTGCAAGACGAGCCCCTGCATGAAACCCTGCCGGATTTGTTCTACTACAACCTGCAAAGCAAGGAAAAGATAATGGAATGCCACCCCCTGATGGAAAACGGCAAACTCGTTCCCCTCTCAAAACGCCCGCAAACAGAGTTCCAAGACACACCGCAGGAGCTCTTGCAAAACGCCATGAAAACGGTGGACTCCGCCATACGCATGATTCTGGATGGGAAATGCCTGTTCTCCGCAGAATCCCTGAAACTCGCCAACATGCCCTTCTCCAAGATGGTCGACACCAAAGACAGGAAAAAAGCCCCCCGGTTCGGAGCCGTTTCTCCGCATCGGGATCCCCGCTCCATGTTCAACCTTCCCAGCCTGGAAAAATAACCACACCTTCCCCATGAACGAAACCACCAACAAGCTCTGCTTCCACACCACAAGCTCTCGCATTTCCGCCTCCGCAGGCACGGGCAAAACCTACCAGCTGGCATCACGCTACATTGCCCTGCTGATGCTGGGTGCAGACCCGGAATCCATCATTGCCCTCACCTTCACCAAGAAGGCCGCCGGGGAATTCCGCAGCCGCATTCTCCACGCCTTGGCAGAGGGCGCTTGCGACGTGAAAAACGATGCAGGCCGCAACGTGATGACCGCCCGCGTATGGGATGCTTGGAGCGGATGCGCGCAGGACGAATACAAAAATATCATTCCTGCGGCAAATGATATTCCCCTGCTTCCAGCAACTTCCCCCGTGGTGCGGCGAGCGGCTGCTGAAAACATGTACCCGGAGGAATTGTACGCGCAGGACCGGGAACTGCAAGCCTACCTGCAACTTCCCAATGCGGATGCCAAAAAATTCCGCGAGTTGCTGCATAAAACGGTGAAAGTGCTCTCCAAGCTGGAACTTTCCACCATCGACAGCTTCTTCAACACCTTGGTAACAGGCAGCTGCCTGGAACTGGGCGTGGATGCGGTTTCCCCCCTTGACCCGGCAGACGAGCCCATGGTGCGGCACAGAAACGTGGGAGACTACTTGGAAGCGCGCACGACAAATGAGGGCAAACGCGCCGAGTTCCTGCGCATGTTCGCACGCCTGACAAAGGGGAAAGGGAGCAAGACCATCCCCAAGTTGGAAAACTATATTGAAGCCTTCCTCCACCTTTACCAGGCTCATCCCTCGGTAGACGTCTGGGGCAACGTGGATTTTTTCAAGGAGCGCTGCAGCGGCTTTTCCATTTTAACCGATCAGGAGGCCGAAAATTGGCAAAAAGAGGCAGAAAGGCTCAAGCAGCTGCTTCTTGGCCTTGCAAATGAGGATTTCCCGCTCTATGTCTATTCCGGCCTCATGCAGCTTGTTGCCGGTGAAACTCCGCCGACAAGCGCTCTCACAAAATGGGTGGACTCCCCTATTTCATATCTCCGGATGAACGATATTCACCGCCGGGCCAAAGCGGTGATGGCGGCATTTGACGGGCAGGACAGCAACGCCGGCAATCTGGGCGAAGCTCTCACCTTGGTACGGGAATCGGACTGGAGCAAAACGCTCAAGAACGCTTTTGAGAACATGGTGAACAAACTGGAAAAGGGCAAGTTCACAAGCACCAAGGCTATAGACGATTTGCGAACAACGCTTGATGGGATTCAAGAAAGAGCGGATGAACACTGGATAAAAATGAATCTCATCTGGGAAACAGCACAGCGTCTCTGCAATCAGCTTCCGGCCAAGCTCCTGCATGATGCCCAAACGCGCACCCGCTGCATGTACTCCCTGCTCCGCGACTATGCAGATACGCACGAGCAGCGTATCATGACCACGGGGGAATTTAGCTTTGCGGATATTGCCAGAAAGGCCCAAGGGCTCATGAATCAGCTCTCCCTTGAAGAAGACCCGGGCGATCCGTACTACTGCCGGGAACACCTTGCCCTGCGCATGGGCAGGAAATACCAGCACTGGATGCTGGATGAATTCCAGGATACCTCTGATGACCAGTTTGCAACCCTGGAACCCGTTTTGGAATGCCTGGCGCTGGATGCAGGGCAAGGCCGCACGGACTTCACGCTGGAATCCCCGCGGCCCCTGCCGGCATCCCTCCGCCCCTATCACGTAGATGCCACTCATTGTGTGGGGGCAGGCAGCATCTTTGTGGTGGGAGACGAGAAACAGGGCATCTACGGCTTCCGCACGGGAGAAACCCAGGCGTTCACCAAGCTGAGGCTAGAGGAGCCTTGGCATACCCCCATAGAAAACGCCTCCCTACGGAGGAGTTTCCGTTCCGCTCCGGCCATCATGGGTAAGAACGGCTTCGTCAACCTGCTCTTCAGCGCTCTTAAACGCCATGAAGAGACTGATGCTCCCGATACCCTGGTGGATTTGTCCGACTATACGAAACACGAGACAGCCCTTGACAAAAAGGGGTACGTTGAACTGCGCGTTGTCGGAAGCGAGTGTACGGATGAAGACCAGCCCGACAACGCGTATGTTGAAATCGGCAAAATTCTCAAATCGTTGACAGAAGACAACGCAGCTCCCATCCACGGAATCAGCATAGCCATCCTAACCCGCAGCAACCGGGAAGCGGAAGAGGTGATGGATTATCTGCGTGATGCCATGCCGAAATTGCCGGTACTCCTGGTCAAGGATACGCTTTCCGCCGTGTCGTGCCCGCTGGGGGAGATGCTGCACCATTTCTTCCGCTGGTTGCTGCACCCGCAGGAAAGCTTCTCTGCGGCAATCGTGAGAGCCTCCTTCATGGGCTCCCTGATATTCTCAGACAAAACGGAAGCACAAGCCTGGTCACGGTGGCGGGAATATGTGGACAAGAACGGATACGCTGCCATGGTGAAAAACCTGGGAAACGCCCTTCCTGAAAATCTTCAGCAGGAAAACAGGGAAACGCTGAACATCTGGCTGACCGCTGCGCGCAACTTTGACGCAAATGGCGGCACGCTCGCCAATTGGGAGCACCATATCGCCACCATCGGCAGCCAGGGCGTGGGTTCGTCTCGCTATGTGCAAATCATGACCATGCATAAAAGCAAGGGGCTGGAATTTGACGCCGTCATCCTGCCTTTCATGGCAAAGGACGCCATTGACGGGGAGGGAGACATCGACTTTTTCCTTGCGCCGGACGACTCATCCCTCCTCCTGTGCCCGACAAAGGTTTCAGACAGCCTTAAATGCTGGCCCGGTGCATTTGACGAATGTACCACAAAATGGAAATTCCAAAAAAGCAGGGAAGCGTACAACCTGCTGTATGTAGCCGTCACCCGCGCCAAATACGCCAACTACATCCTGCTTAACGGCGCAAGTCTTGAAAAAAAGGATACGGGGCGCCGCCGTTCCATTGCCGGGTTGATCCGGCGCGCTTTGGGGGAATCCCTGGCTGCATACCCGCACACGGAAAAGCTGGCTCAAACCTGGGGTGACGAAAACTGGTACAAGGATTTGAAGGATAAAACGGCCAACGGGGAAAACAACGGCCAAAACCTCCCGGAACTGGGGGTGGCCGTTGCCCGCAGACCCCGCATCAGCCCCTCCAAGCTGGCAGAAGAGGACACGCCTGAAACAACTGACGAGCCCAAGGCCAAGGTATGGCACGGAGACGGCTCCGCCGCAGAGCGCGGCACCAGGGTGCACGCCCTCTTTGAGCAGGTGGAATGGTGGGAACCGGGGCAGCCCCTGCCCTTCCAAGAGGACGAATCAGAAGAAGCGGAGATGGTGCGCGCCGCCTTCAACGTACCGGAAATAGCAGCCATCTTCCACAAGGCGCCCGGCGCACTCGCCTACAACGAGCAGCATATCGAATCCATCTGGAACCACAGGAAAGAAAAAGTCTGGGTCTCCGGCACCATCGACAGGCTCATCCTCACCGAAAAGGACGGCAAAACCGTTGCCGCCCACATCTACGACTACAAGACCAACGACCGACAGGGCAGCACCCCCCAGGCACAGGACAACACCCTGCGGGAACAGTACCGGCAGCAGATGACCGCCTACCGCGATCTCGTCTGCGCCGCATTCGAGCTCCCGCAGGAAAGCGTGTCCGCCACCCTGGTTTCCTGCCCGCGCAAGGGTGAACCCAGGCTGGTCAAAGCACTGTAACCAAGAACAGGCATGCCCCAATAACCCAACCATCCAAACTTCATCATGAGAATCATCCACACATCAGCAGGCGGGTGCGCTGCTGGTGAGCGGCTGCATTTTCGACACCGCCAATCCCCCCCCGAGGCCTTGCGCCAACAGTATTGCGACTTTCTGGCGCGCGGATGAAACCGGCTGCCGGCATATCATCATCACCGCCGTCTCCGCCAAACCGCCCCCCCCGCAGACTGCGGCACCACACCAACCCGCTGCGGCAGAAAGAAGAAAAACGCAGAATAGTTCACCCCGCCTACCCCTGCGGCGGGGAGGCGATTCCCAGCTCCGTGAGCAGCCCGCGGGATGGCTTGGAGGCCTGCTTGAACGCATTGCGGATGGTGGAGGCCTCCTGCTCGCCCGCTGCGGAAAGGCGGCGCAGCAGGTCCTGCGTGTCCAGCTGCCTGCCGGTGGGAATGG
Source organism: Akkermansia sp. (assembly GCA_045616565.1). Classification (GTDB taxonomy): domain Bacteria; phylum Verrucomicrobiota; class Verrucomicrobiia; order Verrucomicrobiales; family Akkermansiaceae; genus Akkermansia. The sequence continues at coordinate 33,818 of JAZLHB010000146.1, forward strand.
AGATGCGCAGCACCGTGCCGTGGAAATCCGTGGTGCCGCGCTCGAACGTGCCGTCCTTGCGCAGCGAGATGTAGTTGCCGTAGCTGGCCAGCAGGAACTTGCCGCCAAGCTCACGGCATATGCCGCTCACCATGTACAGCCCGTAGCCGGAATTCTCCCACTGGCTGCTCTTGTTCGGCTTGTAAGAGGGTTGGAAGGATTGTGAGATGCCCGGCTTCACCGCCCACTGCAGCGCCTGCTCGTTGTCCGTAATGTACTCCCGGTGCTTGGGGTTGCTCGCCAGGCTGTTGAAGATGCCTATTCCCTCGTCCAGGATGGTGAGCTCCGCAAAACTGTTCTTCCACCTCTGCGCGCATATCCACATCTCGTCCGCATCCCCGTGCTCCGGTATGTTGCGAAGGATCTCGCGGATGAGGAAACCCATGAGCGGTGCCAGCTCCGGCGTGTGCGCCGTAATCACCTTGGCCAAGTGCAGCGCCTGCTCCTCTATCAAATCGCCCGCCTCCAGAAAGCGCCGCTGCTCAAACGCCGCCTTGAACAGAGCCTTCATGGAAAGGCGGGTGATAGGCAGGTGCGTGCCCTCATCCTGCTCCGCCTCCTTCAGCCCCTCCACCGGCAGCGTTTCATCCAGCAGATGCTTCATGCCCATGTACCCCGCATAATTCTCCACCGCCTCCCGCTGAAAACCCGTGAACCGCAACCGGCACCCCTTCCCCGCCAGCTCCCGCCGCAGCGCCGTTCCCAGCGCCAGCATATAAAAAGACGTCAACACGCTCACCCGCCCAAAATCCAACTCCACCTCTTCACCATCCCCAATCTCCGGCAGTGCGGCAATATACTCCAGAACCTCCCGCGATCCAGATTTCGGCAGCTCCAGTCTCATGCACCCACTATACACGCTAGAGTCTGAGAAGTCAATGTTCCACGCCCTCTGCGCATTTTTCGGCACGCAGCGGTTTTTAAGTTGGACTTGCGACGACATTTTTTATATACTTGACGCTACGTTACGCAGGTTTTATACTTTTTATGAAATTGGATTAACATGAAAACGTTTAATTTATTTAACGGCGGTACTAATACCACAATTGCAGAAATACCTAATGATTTGGCGCATAGCTATTTTATTAAACTAAATTGGACATATAAAGACGGGAACTCTGACGAGGTGGACCTATCTTCCCTCCCCCCTGCACGCAAGAAATCAGGCGTTGAGTTTGGCACGCGTCTCATACAGAAATTACAAGTCAAATGTCTAGTTCGTCTCCAGAATGTCCCCGAGAACTCTTGGTTCCGTTATCAAGAAACAAAACCAGATGGTGAAGGTTGGGGGAAAATTGATAATTGCGATAAATGTTGGCTAAATGAAATTCGAGGCCACCCAAGGAAGATTAAAGCAATACAAAAAATACTTTATGCATGCGATATCACATCGGCGACACTAGAATATGAACCTAAATCCGAATCAGTGGAGGTTGAAGAAAACAAAAACAAGATGAAAAAGGCATCAAATGGAACCGACAAAGAAAAGACGAAGGAATCAACATATCAACGCAACCGCATCATCTTTGGTGCGCCGGGAACAGGGAAAAGTCACGAGACTAACTTGGATGCTAACGAACTGTTTTTTGGAGAACGAAAGAAAGAAAATAGCCTGAGCGAAGGAGAGAAGGAAATGAAGGCAGCCCGCATGGAGCGCGTAACTTTCCACCCGGAGTACAGCTACTTTGACTTTGTGGGAAGCTACAAGCCCTTGATGAGAAACGTGCCCGTTATGTATGTCGATGGTGGCATATTGAAAACTGCTGAAGCAGAGGAAGGTGGATTGAATACGGAAAGAAAGATTGAGTATGATTTCGTTCCAGGTCCATTTGCGAGAATTCTCGTAAAAGCATTGAAAGATCAAGAGCATCCGCATCTCCTGCTTATCGAGGAAATCAACCGTTCTCGCGTGGCAGCCGTGTTTGGCGATATCTTCCAATTGCTGGATAGGACCAAAGAGGGCGAAAGCGAATATCCTATTTGTTTGTCAGAGGATTTGAAAGAGCACTTAGGGAAGCAAGGCTTGCAATTAAACGAGCTCAAACTGCCGCCGAACCTGTACATCTGGGCGACGATGAACAGCGCGGATCAGGGGGTGTATCCCCTGGACACCGCCTTCAAGCGCCGTTGGAGCATAGAATACCAGCCTTTGGATGTCGATGTCACCTCCAATGAGGTGGAATCATACAATGAAACATGGGATACAATACGCAAAGGTATAAATGGCGTTCTACTGGACAAAAAGATCAATGAGGACAAGCTGATGGGCTACTTCTTCCTGAAAAAGGAAGAAATGGACACAGCAATGCATTTGAAAGAGGCTTTGGCTGGCAAAGTTCTCATGTATCTTTTTGAAGATGCAGCGAAGGCAATAAGGAAAGACATTTTCCAGAAAGAAATCCCCAACACGTACTCTGAGTTGCAAAGGGCGATGCAAAAAGCCATGAAGGATGAAATCAAAAGTGACGCCAAATTGGGCATTTTTCAAAAAACGCTGTGGGATGTTAAATCTGTGGAAAATGACAAAGAGGAAAATCAGGGTGACAATCAGCAATGAGCGAGGAAGATTCTAGTTCCCCTTCTGAACTCCACCCACCCCGATGGGTACGGGAGATGCAAAGGTACAGTGTCGACAAACTGCAAGGGTTCCTTGGCATTGACTGCATTGAGGAATGTCGTGAGGCGGTGGACAAGCTTCACGATGCGAAAATCCTGCGCGCCATCAGCAACAATGCAAAAATAGAAGAGCAGAATGATGAAGAGCGGGATGATGCATGGGACAAGCATCATCTGGAAAGCTACACCTACCGTTTCCATTACGTGGGCATCCTACAGTACCGGCAATCGCTGCTCTATGTGCTGCCGAAATACTGCTGCAATATCAACGCCACGGCGGAGAAATCGGAGGAACACCCGCATTGGAATACATTCCAGCAGGTGTTGCAGGTGATAGCGCGGTATAAGGACACCAAACGGGAGCTGGGGGAGGATGAGAATCCGCTGCCGTGGGAGGATTCCTTGCACGTGATGGTGGAGCTGGTGATGGACTATGTGGAAAACGGGGTGTACCGCGATGACGAGCATGTGGACGAAATCAACGGCAAGGGGCGTATCCTGTGGCAGCGCACCATCCAAAAGACATTGCCGTTCATCCAGGACGGCGAGCCCATCTACATGGAGTTGCACACACGGCGCAAGCAGGAGGACGAGGAGAATTTCTTCACGCGCATGCACCACTACCTGGCGCACCATGCTTGGGAGGCGTTGCACACAGTGGGGCTGGATTCCCTGCTCTCCCTACCGGACATCCCCGCGCCGGAGGATTCCGACAGCGATTTCGCGGATAAGGACTATATGCTGGGCCGCATCCATGCAGAGCTTTCCCAGCAGTTCGACAGCCGGCGGCGCTACCTGTTGCAACTGATGGAGCGTTACCTTGTCCGCAAGGAGGAAACCTTCAGCGACGGCTTCCACACCTTCGGCAAAACGGAATTCCACACAGTGTGGGAGGAAGCCTGTCGCGTGGTGTTCGGAATGGAGAAATCCACCCCGGAGCAGATGGAGGCGTCCAGTCCGTGTTGGGATTTTGGTATCAAAGGCACACACTACGGTTCTGCACTGGAAGCCGACATGTTGAAAGTTGACAATAATAAACAGGCTTTCACCATCTATGATGCCAAGTACTACATACCACCGAAAGACGGCAAGGCGGATATCGTGAAAAAAATGCCAGGCGGCTATGATGTCATCAAGCAGCAGTTGTACGAGTTGGCACTGAAAAATAGATACCCGGAGTACAAAATCACCAAGAATGTATTCATCTTACCGATGATGGAAGGCGACGATTCTGGCGATGGTGTCAGCGTGGGCACGGTGCGCGTGCCCATGCTTGAGAAACTGGGCCTTGCGCCGGTGGAAATATGCAAGGTGAAACCTGACACCATTTGGAATGCCTACCTGCATCGGCACCCCATCAACGACATTCCGAAATGATATATCCCCCCTTCACTCCACGGCTCCGGCGGCTTTGAGGAGGCGGATGCATTCCTTGTGGCCTGGGGCCCAGGCCTTCCGGCCTGCGGCTTGGAGCGGAGTCATGCCGGCAAAGGGGCCGCTGTGAACCTTGGCGTTTACGTTCGCGCCCGCTTCAATGAGCAGGCGGGCGCAGTTGGGGCTGCCCCAGCGGCAGGCCAACACCAACGCCGTGATGCCCCGTTTGGTCTCTGCATTCACATCCGCGCCGGCATCGACAAGCAGGCGGGGGATGTCCTCCATCTTGTCTGAAGCGGCGTATATCAAGGCGGTGCAGCCCCATTCGTCCTGCACGGAGACATCCGCCCCGGCAGACAAGAAAAGGCGGGCGCACTCAACATGCCCGTATCGGCATGCTTGCAGCAGAACGGTTCCGCCGTCCGAATTCCTAGCGTTGACATCCGCCCCAGCCGCGAGCAGCAGGCGGGCGCAATCCTCATCGTCGTAGGAACTGAAGAGTGGCATACTGCCGCAGCTGTTGGCGGCATTGACATTTGCGCCCGCATCAATGAGCATGCGAACAATCTCCGCATTGTCCTTACCGCAGGCATACAGCAAGGGAGTGTCGCCGGTTGAACCCAAGGGAACCCAGTCATCCTCAGTTGCGGCGTTCACATCCGCCCCCGCTGCAATGAGCAAGCGTACGATCTCCGCATTGTCCGCCCCCTCATTGCCGTGGAAGCACCGCGGTTGGCAGGCATACATGAGGGGAGTCATGCCTTTTGCGGCGATGGCATTCACACATGCGCCGGCTTCAAGCAGCATGCGGGCCGGCTCTGCCTGGCCGCCTTCCTTGCAAACCATCGCCAGGGCGGTCATGCCGTCCACAGCAGTAGCGTTCACATCCGCGCCGGCTTCAACAAGCAGCTGCATCAACTCTGCAGTGCCCTTCTTGCAAGCATACATGAGGGGCGTTTCCCCCTTCCAGTCCGTGGCGTTCACATCCGCGCCGGCTTGCAGCAGGATGCGGGTGCATTCCTCATGGCCCTTTCTCAGGGTGGCATGCAAGGCGGTTGCGCTGCCGAGATCCCTGAACTCCTTTTTGTAGTGAATGTTCACATCTGCCCCGGCGGCAATCAACACGCGCAGGCTATCCGCGCGCCCCTTCACGGCGGCAAGCGTCAGCGGCGTGTGGCCGTCAAAAACCTTGTGATTCAGCTTTGCGTTCACATCCGCACCGGCGGCAATAAGCGCGCGCAGGGTGTCCAGGTCTCCCTGGGCTGCGGCATAGAAGATGTCATTCTGTTCAGAATCATTGCCAGAGTGATCGTTTGGTTTCATATCGGTATGTTTGGTGAAGTGTTATTCAGCGGCCCCAGCAGCCAGGAGAAGGCGGATGCACTCTTCATGGCCGGAGGTGCAGTTGTTGGCGCGGGCTGCGGCGAGCGGAGCCATGCCGGCAAAGCGGCCGCTGCGGACCCTGGCGTTCACGTTTGCGCCGGATTCAATGAGCAGGCGGGCGCAGTTTGCGCTGCCGCGGTGGCAAGCCAAGGCCAGCGCCGTGATGCCCCGTTTGGTCTCGGCATTCACATCCGCCCCGGCCTCAATCAGCAGGCGGGGGATATTCCCCAAGTCGTCATTTGCTCCGTACATCAAGGCGGTGTAGCCCCAATCATCCGGCACGGATACATCCGCGCCGGCATCCAGAAGAAAGCGGGCGCACTCAACATGCCCGTCTATGCATGCTTGCAGCAGAGCGGTCCTGCCATGCGGGTTTCTGGCGTTCACATCCGCCCCCGCCTCAATCAGCAGACGGGCGCAATCATCACGGAAGGAACACCAGAAAAGGGCAGTTTCCCCGTATGCGGCAACGGCATTCACATCCGCACCGGCAGCAAGCAGCATGCGTACAATCTCCGCGCTGCCCGCCTTGCAGGCCGCAGCCAGAGGGGTCGCTCCAACTTTGCCGGCGGGAACCCAGCCATACACAGACGCGGCATTCACGTCTGCCCCCGCCTCAATCAGCAGGCGGGCAGTCTCCACGTAACCATACAGGCAGGCAAGCAGCAGATGAGGCGTGGCATACCGGTCTACGCCGTTTGCCTTCGCGCCGGCTTCAAGCAGCATGCGGACAATCTCCGCATTGCCTCCCCAGTCGCAGGAACTCTGCAGGGCTGTACGCTCGTACTTGTCTTCAGCGCTCACATCCGCCCCCGCCTCAATCAGCAGGCGCACGCAATCCAAGTGATTCCTCTGGCTGGCGAGCAACAGCGGCGTGATGCGGTCTTTTCCCCTGGCGTTCACATCCGCTCCGGCGGCAATGAGCGCGCGCAGGGTCTCCAGGTTGCCATCCTTCGCGGCATGGAGAATGGCTTCATCTTGTGTATCAGGTGTTGTCATATCGGTATGTTTGGTAAAGGGTTACCCGGCAAAGCCGATGGTGTTGCGGCGGGTGCTGCGGGCATCCATATCTTGGAGCAAATCATCGATGGCGCGGGAAAGGTCCGCCTCCTCCACGCGCTCGCGGCGGGCGCGGGCCGCGCACATGGCGGCCTCGTCCACCGCGTGTGCCACATCGGAGAGCGGGCGCTCCAGCAGGCGCTCCGCGTGCGGGCGCAGGGAGAACTCCGCATGCGGGCGCTTCTCCAGCGCGTAGGCCAGCACATCCTGCACCTCCTCCAGAGAGGGCATGCCCACCCGGACCTGCACACCCAGGCGCCCGGCGCGCAGAATGGCAGGGTCTATGGTCTCTATATGGTTGGTCATGCCGGCCACCAGGATGCGTCTTTCCCCCGCACTCTGCAGGCATTGCAGGAAACTATCCACCTCTTCCGCGCTGTGGGTGTCGTTCCCGGGCAGGGTGGCGCGGTTGCGGGTAAAGGCATCCATCTCGTCGATAATGACGATGGAGGGAGCCTTCGCGGCGGCCTCGCGGAACTTCTCCTGAATCTTCTTGGCAGTGCCGTGAATAAAGGGGCTGCCAATACTGTCGGAGTCGATGCGCACCACGTTCCACCGCAGATGCTCCGCCAAGCGCTCCACGGCAAAGGTCTTGCCGCAACCGGGCGAGCCCTCCAGAATGAATCCCTTGGGGAAATGGATGCCCAGCTTGGCGTAGAGCGCGCTGTTGTGGACAATATCCACCACCGCCTCGTTGAAGAATTTCTCCAGCTGCGTGCGGCCGCGCAGACGGAACGGGCCGGGGTTCGGTTGCCGGCGCTTGATCGCCGCTTCCTCCACCTCGCGGGCGGCATCGTCCGCGCGGAGCCGCGCCACCGCATCATTCAACTCATCGGCAAGCTCCGGCGGCGCGGTTTTCACCGCAGCGCCGCAAAGCTCCCGTGGCGAGAACTTCGCCAAATCGGAGAAATAGCGAACCATGGCGCGGAACACACGCATGTTCATCCTGCGGCGGGCATAGGCATCCGCCAATTCGGGGTTGAAATGCTTGCGGATGAGCCCGGTGAAGGCGGCATCGTCCATCCCCGCCAGGTTGGCAACGGCATTTTCACGCACAAAATCCCCCACGCCGGGGATATCCTCCACCTTGGTGTGGCGCCGCAGGAGCTCCAGCACACCTTTCTTCCGGGCTTCCAGGGATTCCATGGGGAGCCTGCCCCACACCGCCGGGCTCTGCGTTTGCCTGCGGGGTGGGCATCTCAGGCTCTCCTGCTCCTCCTTGAGCTTTTCAATGGCGTCTACAAGAACTTTGATTTCGCGCTCATGCGCCTGGTTCAGGGCGGCTATCTGCTCCGCCTGCCGCTTGAGCAATTCTTCCAGTTCGGTTTTCTTCATGGTGGTCTTTTAGGGGTAACTCGGGTTGATAATATGGTGAATCGGGGCTCATGCGCTTCCACCCCGGCTCAGTGGGGGCAGCATCATGCAAATGGGGGATAAAAGCTAAAACCGACATTACGGGAAAGGCCGCCAAGAGTCCAGCAGGCAAACTCTGGCACCGGGCGCAAAAGGCGCAGGGAATCGTTGCGTGTCGTGCATCATAGGGTGCTTGCAGCATACCCCCGCAGAATCCCTTTGTCAAGCAAAATCATCAATGCTTCCCGGCAGACACACGCATCATCGTGATTGACTACCAAGGGCGGGGATGGTATGGTCTGGGCATGGAGAACGAGAGTTTGAAAGAGGAGATCCTGCGGCTCAAGAGGGAGCGGCATGCGGTGATACTGGCGCACAGCTACCAGAGGCCGGAGATACAGGATATAGCGGACTTTGTGGGGGATTCCCTGGCGCTGGCTCGGCAGGCGCAGGCTGCGGAGTGCGAGGTGATTGTGTTCTGCGGGGTTCATTTCATGGCGGAGACGGCGTGTATCCTGAACCCCACGCGCACGGTGCTGCTGCCGGATATGGGGGCGGCGTGCTCGCTGGAGCAATCCTGCCCGGCGGAGGAGCTTGAAAAGTTCCTGCAGGAGAACCGGGAGAAGAACTACTATGTGGTGGCATATGTGAACTGCTCCATTGGCGTGAAGGCGCTGGCGGATGTGATTGTGACCAGCGGAAACTCCCAGCGCATTATCGAGACTGCACCGGCGGACAGGCCCATCCTCTTTGTGCCGGACAAGAACCTGGGCGCGTGGACATCCGCTCGCTGCGGGCGCGAGATGACGCTCTGGGACGGCGCGTGCCACGTACACCGCCGCTTTACGGCGGAGCAAGTGCGGGAGGCCAAGGCCGCGCATCCGCAGGCTCAGGTGGTGTGCCACCCGGAATGCGGGGAAGAGGTGCGCGCGCTGGCGGACCACGTTTGCTCCACGGAAAAGATGATCGGCTACTGCCGGGAGAGTGCATGCGGCAGTTTCATCATTGTCACGGAAACGGGTATCCTGCACCGCTTGCGCGGGCTGGTGCCGGGCAAGCAGTTCATCCCCGTGGCGGGCGGTGCAGCCGCCTGCACGGAGTGCGAGTACATGAAGCTCAACACGCTGGAGAAGCTGCGCGACTGCCTGCGCGATATGGCCCCCGTGGTGAAGATTGACGAGGGTCTGCGCCGGCGCGCGGAGAAGCCGCTGCTGCGCATGCTGGAGCTTTCCAAGTGATTTTTACGCCGCCTCCGCCGCCGCACACTGCATGAACCTGGCACCGCACATCCTCTCCCACGGCAACTGGATCTCCATGGAGGAGTTCATGGAGATTGCCCTGTACGATGCGGAGGGCGGCTACTACAGCGCCAACATCAGCGATATCGGCCTCCGCGGGGATTTCTCCACCGCCGCCACCATGAGCGAGCTCCCCGCCCGCCGCCTGGTTGCCCAGTGGAAACAGGCGTGCCGGGCCTGCGGCCGCTTCCTGCCCATCATCGAGATTGGCGGCGGCAGCGGAGACATGGCGGCGGCCATCCTTAGGAACATAGGTTTCTTCAACCGCTTGCGCATACGCTACCACATGGTGGACCGCTCCCGCACCCTGCGGGATTTCCAGAAGCTCGCGGGCGGCAACTCCGTGCGCGTGCATGCGGATATTCAGGAGGCGCTCAAGCAGACGCGCGGGTACGCCTTCATCTTCTCCAACGAGCTGCCGGACGCCTTCCCCGCGCGGCAGTTCGTGTACCAGGGGGGAGAGTGGCTGGAGCTGGGCCTGGCCGTGGCAGACCGCCAAATATTCCGCCAGGCCAGCCCGCGCCCGCTGCCGGAATCCAGCGTGTTTGCGCGCTGGGCGGCGGAGGGGCAGGTTGTGGAGGTGCATGAGAGCTACCACAAGTGGTACGCGCAGTGGCAGCCGCTCTGGAAGGGCGGCAGCTTTGTCACCATCGACTACGGCGAGCTCAACGACACCCTCTACCACCGCCGCCCCGCCGGCACCCTGCGCGGCTACAAGGCGCACACCCTGCTCTCTGCGGATGAGCTGCCCGCGCTCGCCGGGCACTGCGACATTACGGCGGACGTGAATTTCACGGACCTCATCAACCTGGCGAACCGCTGCGTGGGAGACGTGGTGCAGTACATGAGCCAGGCGGAATACCTTTCCCCGCTGGCAGACCCCGCCAACGCCGCAGACCGGCACCTCATCGCCACCCCCGGGGCCGGGGACCACTTCAACGTCCTTATCCAGCACCGCTTCCCCCAATCATGAACACGGCAAGCATCATCACCTGCGCCCTGGCGGCAGCACCTGCAATGCTGCAGGCGGCGGAATTCAACGACTACGAATCCCTGCTGCGGGAAAGCATCGGCATCCGCGCGGAGCTGGCGGACACGCTGGCGGGAATCACAGACCAGGCAAGCGCCAAGGCCGCCCTGCCCCGCGTGCGCGAGCTCATGGGGCAATATACGGAGCTTGCCGCCAAAATCCGCGCCGTCCCCCAGCCGGACGAGTCCTCCAAAATGGCCCTGGAGCGCACCATGCGGGAAGAGTTTGCCCCCGTGCGCACCAAGATGACCGCCAACATCATGCGCCTCCACAGGCAGCGCTATTTCGGGGAGGAGGAACTGCAACGCGCCCTGGCCCCCTTGGTGAACATCCAGCCCGCCCCGCCGCAATTGCAGCGGCCCAAACAATCATCACTCGTGGCGGCCGAAGAAGAGGAAAGCCGCCACCAGGGCGCTGAGCAGGGCCAGGCTGGCGCATTGCCACTGGGGTGAAATGCCGGCGGACATCATGGCTCCCTGCAGCACCACCGCCACAATGCCCATGAAGCAATCCACCAGGTTGCCGGCGGCAATCACATCGCCGCGCTTGTCGTCGTCCGCGCGGTCCTGCAGGCGGGCGTTGAGGGGCACCAGGTAGCCGGCGGCGGAGAAGCCGGTAAGGGTGAGGGCCACAAAGAAGAGGGGCTCACCGTAGGGGATGAGGGCGAGCGCGGTACAGCCTGCCACAATGCCAATGCCGCCCACATGCGCCACCCAGAGGCGGATGGCCTTGGCACAGACAATGGAGGCCACCAGCCCGCCGGCAATGGCGCCGCCGCTCAGCCAGGCGAAGAGGATGGCGGAATCCTTCTGCTGGCCGAGCACCTGCATGAAATCCGCGGCGGAGGCCACGGGGTTGGCTTCCGCCGCCATCTGCAGGACAATGAGCATCATGATGCCGGCGATAAACCAGAAGTAGCCGATGCCGATTTCACTGTGGCGCAGCACGGGCACGCGCCAGAGCATGCGCAGCTGGGTAAAGTGCTGCCAGAGCAGGCTCCATTCAAAGGGGCGGGTGCTCTGCGGCTTGAAACGCGGGATGGAGAGGCTGAGCAGGAACACCAGCACCGCGCCGCCCGCGCAGCACGCGCACGGCACTGCGGCGGCCTCCCACCCGGCATCACGCCCCCATTCCTTGAGCAGCATGTACACCACGGAGAGCGCGCCGATCTGCCCCACCAGCAGGGCCAGCATGGAGGTAATCTCCAAAATACCGCTGGCAAAGCCTATGTTCTCCGTGCCCACCATGTCCTTCACCAGGCCCTTCTTGGCGGGACTGAAAAACATGGCCTGCACGCAGAACACCGTGAAGGAGCCCATGGCCAGCTCCAGGTTGTGCAGGTAGAGCCCCGCTGTCATGCCGGCCAGCACCACCACCTGCAGCAGCACCATGCTCTGCAGCAGGCGCGTCTTGCAATAGCGGTCGGAAAGCCAGCCCGCCAGCGGGGAAAAGAGCACAAAGGGCACCACAATCAGGATGGAGAGCGGGTACTGCAGCGCACGGGCCATCCAGATACCCAGGGCAATCAGCAGAAACTGAACCCCCTTCTCGTTGAGGGAGTTCATGCACTGGATGACCACCAGACTCCAGAAGGCCCCCCACGGGGTCTTCCGGAGCGGTGCATCCTGGGTGGCGTGGTCCATCAGTTCCAACCCTGGTCGCCCATGAAGGCGGCAGCGTTCTTGTGGCCGGCCTGCGCGGCCTTGGTGATCCACTCACGGGCCTTGAGAAGGTCCTGCGGCACGCCCAGGCCGTGGAAATAGCAGCGGCCGTAGTTGTACATGCCGTTGGCGTTGCCGCCCTCTGCAGACTTCTGGAAGGCCTTGGCGGCCTTCAGGGCATCCTGGGGCACGCCCTCGCCGTTGCGGTAGCAGAGGCCCACGTTGTTGAGAGCGGAAGCGTTGCCCTGCTTGGCGGCGCGGTCGTACCAATAGAAGGCGGTGCCCAAATCCTTGGGCACGCCGGCGCCGTCAAAGTAGCAGCCGCCCAAGTTGTTCTGGGCGTTGGCGTTTCCGTTCTCCGCAGCCTTGCGGTACCACTGCGCGGCCTTGGTGACGTCTTGCGGCACGCCGTGGCCGAAATCACAGCACTTGGCCAGCATGAGCTGGGCCTCTGCATTGTCCTGGTAGGCCTCCTGCAGGAACAGGGGGATGGCCTTGTCGTACTGCCCGGCATTGTATAGGGCCTGGGCCTGGCGCACCGCGGGAGACTGCGAGCTGCAAGAAGCGAGCGCCAGCACGGCGGCGGCAAGTATGGGAGCGTATGTTTTCATATTGGTGGTTCAGTTGGTTTTTGGAGATTGCTTCAGGAGAGGGAAAGCAGGTAGCGCTCGGCATCCAGCGCGGCGCGGCAGCCCATGCCTGCGGCGGAAATGGCCTGCTGGTACACGGCATCTCCCACATCGCCCGCCACAAAGAGGCCGGGCGTCTTGGTGGCGGAGCCGCCGGGGGTGGTCACAATGAACCCTGCCTTGTCCACCTCCGCCAGGTCGCCGATGAACGAACTGTTCGGCACGTGGCCGATGGCCATGAACACGCACTTCACCTCCAGCTCGCGCTCCGTGCCGTTCACGGTGTCCTTGAGGGTCACGGAGGAGAGCTCGCCCTGCTCATCCTTGTGGTAGGCGGCAATGGTGCTGTTCCACAGCGGCTCAATCTTCTCGTTCTCCAGCACGCGCTGCTGCATGGCCTTGCTGGCGCGCAGCTGGTCGCGGCGGTGGATGAGGTACACCTTGGAGGCGAAACGGGTGAGGAAGGAGGCCTCCTCGCAGGCGCTGTCGCCGCCGCCCACCACGCACACGGGCACATCCCGGTAGAACGCGCCGTCACAGGTGGCGCAGGCGGTGAGCCCGTGGCCGATGAGCTCCTTCTCCCCCTCAATACCCAGGTAGCGAGCCGTGGCGCCCGTGGCCACAATCACGGCCTGCGCCTGGTAGGCGCCGCCGGAAGTGGTGACGGTGAAGAGCCCGCTGCAGGCCTCCTGCGTGACGGAAAGCACCTCCTCGAACGCGAAGCGCGTGCCGAATTTCTCTGCCTGCTGGCTCATGTTGAACATGAGCTCCGGCCCCATGATACCCTCCGGGAAACCGGGGAAATTTTCAATCTCCGTGGTGGTGGTGAGCTGGCCGCCAATCTGGCCGCCGGTGAAAAGGAGCGGCTTCAAATCCGCGCGCGCGGCGTAGATGGCCGCCGTATACCCGGCCGGCCCGCTGCCGATGATGATGAGTTTCTCTGCGTCGTTCATTGCCCTGTATGCTAGCACAACCCGCGCGCGGAATAAAGGGAAAAATCACGCATGTGCAAAGGAAGCGCGTGTGTCTCCCATAGATTGATTCCCTGTTTGGCAATGCTTTGGGCTACCGTTAGGGAATTCTCCCGAAAATCAGAGAGGGGGCATCCGATTTCACAAAATTTCCTGTCAGTTACCCATCAACGTGTTGCAGTATCATCATGCAACCATTGAGCCCCATGCTCCGTTTTAGGTGATGTTGCCCCCCTATATCCCGCTGCAGCACAAATGCAGCAATCACTCCCACAGGTAGGACTGGCGGTGGTCCTTGAGCACGCCGCCGCTGTAGAGGTCGATGCGCCAGGACATGATATCGCCGCCCTTGGCGCGCTCCGGGCCGGAGAAGAAGAAGTGGGCCTTGCGGCCGCCGGGCTTGGGGCGTGGGTCCTTCAGCTCAATGGTGCGGGTGAGCACGGCGGTTCCGGTGAGGGCCTGGGTGTAGCTCATCACGATTTTCACGGGTTTCTGCGGCTCCGCATCGTACCAGTCCAGGTAGTAGTAGTCGCCCAGGCGGTCCTTGCGCTGGTTGACGGTGTGCGCGCGGTACATGGCATAGCGGGCGTTGGCGCGCAGGGGGGCCTTGGCCCACTCCCAGCCGGGCAGCACGGTGGTCTTGAGCGGCTGGTCCACCAGGTCTGTGATGCGGGTGGTCTGCACCTGGGTGCAGGCAGCCAGCAGGCAGGGGAGAATCAGCATGGGCGGGCGTATGCGCATGCCGCTATTGAACACCACGGGGGCCCAAATGTCAACTTGCGATTCGGCGTTAAATTTTGGTCTTGCCAATCCGGGTGCATTCTGGTAGAATCCGCGCGCCGCCTGCGCGGCTCCTTACTGCAACAGTCAACATACCTCCTGTTTCCCATTATGAAAGAACTCAAAGGTGCATGCATCATTGGTCAGTCCGGCGGCCCCACCGCCGTTATCAACGCCAGCGTCCTGGGTGCCATCCAGACCGCTCTCAACGCCCCCCAGATCACGCGCGTGTTCGGTGCCGCCCACGGCATCACCGGCGTGCTCAACCAGCAGCTCTATGATATGAGCATGGAGGACCCCGTGGAGCTGGAGCTGCTCAAGTTCACCCCCTCCTCCGCCCTGGGCACCTGCCGCTACAAGATGAAGGACCCCGATGTGGATCCCACCGATTACGAGAAGATTCTCGAAACCTTCAAGAAGTTCGATGTCCGCTACTTCTTCTACAACGGCGGCAACGACTCCATGGACACCTGCAACAAGATTTCCAAGTTCATGCAGAAGAGCGGCTACGAGTGCCGCGTGATGGGCATTCCCAAGACCATCGACAACGACCTCTTCGGCACGGACCACTGCCCCGGCTACGCGTCTGCGGCCAAGTACATTGCCACCTCCTGCATGGAAGTGAAGCATGACGCCAGCTGCTACGACACCGGCATGGTCACCATCATTGAAGTGATGGGCCGCCACGCCGGCTGGCTCACCGCCGCCGCCGCCCTGGCCAACTACGCCGGCGACGGCCCCGATTTGATCTACCTCCCGGAGGTGGACTTCGACATGGAGTCCTTCCTGGATGATGTGGAGCGCATCTACAACGCCACCACCAAGTGCATGGTGGTGGTCTCCGAGGGCATCCACGACAAGGACGGCAAGTTCATCTCCGAGGCCAAGACCAACGGCAAGGACGGCTTCGGCCACGCCCAGCTCGGCGGTCTCGCCAACAAGCTCGCGGATGTGGTGCGCGCACGCATCAAGTCCGCCAAGGTCCGCGCCATCGAGCCTTCCCTGCTGCAGCGCTGCGCCACCCACCTGGCCTCCACCACGGACGCCATGGAGGCCTACCTGGCCGGCAAGACCGCCGTGCAGGCCGCCATTGAGGGCGACACGGACAAGATGGTTGCCTTTGAGCGCAACACCCTGTACGGGCAGTACGCCTGCAACACCAAGCTCCTGCCGCTGGAGAGCGTGGCCAACTTTGAGCGCAAGGTTCCCCGCGAGTGGATCAACGCCGCCGGCAACGGCATCGAGATGGCCTTCATCGACTACGCCCTGCCCCTTATCCAGGGAGAGACCGGCATGAAGACCGTTCAGGCCCTGCCGCGCTTCGCCCGTCTCCGCAAGGTGCTCGCCACCCCGGAGGGTCAGGCGTAAACCACCGGGTACACAGTACCGTTTTCAAGCCCATCCGGCCCTATGCCGGGTGGGCTTTTGTTTCTGCCGTTTTCCGTTGCCCCGGCCCCTTCACGGCAGTAAAATTGAAAAAAAATAAAAAAAATGCAAAAAAATTCCGAAAAACGGGGTCGGCGTGTATTAAGGGGATAGAAAAAGGCAACAACGCCCCCTGTTCGGGAGGGCTGCCACGCACCAATGACAACAAATACACCAGGGACCTCACCCGCCAACGGCGGGATGGATTGGCGGGCTTGGCTGGAGAACTACGGCTCCCGCCTGTACGCCTACGCCAACGGTTTAGACGCCAACGAGGCGGACGACCTGGTGCAGCATGCCCTCATGGGCGCGGTCAAAGCCGTGCGCGACGGTCGTCTGAACACCAACGGAGACGACATCCTGCGCTATGCCTACACCAGCATCCGCAACGCCGCCTACCGCCATTTTAGCAACCGTGACCGCCGCAGGCGGGTGGACTACGCGTGGAACGCGGAGCAGCCGTGGCTGGGCGGCGCGGAGGCCATGGAGCGCACGCTGCTGTGCCGCTGCGTGGAATCCGCCATGCAGAAGCTGCCGCCCGCACACGCGGAGGTGGTGTTCCTTCACCTGTGGGGCGGGCAATCCTTCCGCGCCATCGGCAATATCCTGGGAGAGTCCACCTCCACCGTCTCCTCCCGTTACCTGTACGCCATCACTCTTATTAGAAAGCATCTCGACCTGTCATGACCCATCATCAAACAAACACCCAACCCGCCGAGCCCCTGCCGTCCATGCCGCCGGAGCTCAAGGAGCGTCTGCTGGTGGAAATCGAATGCGGCGCACCCGCCACGGCGGCGGAGGTGGCGGAGACGGAGGAATTGCTCCTCTCCTGCCACCTGCTGCCGCCCACGGAGCTGCAGATGCACCGCATGCGGGCGGCGGTGCAGCCGCGCAGCTACCGGCGCACCATCCTGACCGCCGCGGCGGCAGTGGTTCTGCTGGCGCTGCCCGCCTCCCTGCTGCTGGAGACCCCCGCACAGAGCATCCCCCTGCGCCCGCAAACCTACATCATTTCCGACCCCGCAGACGGCTCGGAAATCCTCATTCAAGTAAAACAACCAACCGTTGCCGTTGCTGACGACATTATCTAATGAAACTCAAACGCTACATTACCTGTTTAGTTCTTGCTTGCAGCATGCTGTTGCAGGAAGCCTCCGCCGCACCCGTGCTGGGCGTGCAGCCGCAGGCCGCGGCGGGCCGTGGCGTGGCGGTGGCCCGCGTGGCGGACGGCACACCCGCCCGGTTGGCGGGCATCCGCGCCGGAGATGTCCTGCTTGCGCTGGACGGAGCCGCTCTCACGCCGGAATCGCTGCCGGTCCTCCTGTCGGCCCACCGCGCGGGCGACACCGTGCGCTTCACCCTGCTGCGCGGGAATGAAGAGCTGCAGCTGGATGTGCAGCTGGCCGCCCGCGCCGGGGACACACCCGTTGCCGCCGCGCCGGATGCCTCCACGCAAGCCGCCCTGCGCGATGCCAAGCAGCGCATCCGCACCCAGCTGGCCCGCCTGGGGAAGAATGCCGACATGGCGGAACTCGCCGCCGCGTTCGCGCAGCTGCAAACGCTCACCGCAGGTGTGGTGGGCGAGGGCGAGCCCACCCTGGTGCTCTACGATGCCGAGGGTAGCCTGCGCGTGCAGCGCGTGGACGGCTCCCTGCAGCTCTCCCTGTACGACCGCGCGCAGAACCTCCAGCTCACCGCGCCGCTCACCGGTGGCAGCAATGTGCCGCAGGCGGTTGTCACCCGCTGCAACAGGCTTGTCACGCTCA
Source organism: Akkermansia sp. (assembly GCA_045616565.1). GTDB lineage: Bacteria > Verrucomicrobiota > Verrucomicrobiia > Verrucomicrobiales > Akkermansiaceae > Akkermansia. The sequence goes on from JAZLHB010000146.1 coordinate 51,202, forward strand.
TTCACCACAGCCGCGCGGAACGCAGCGGCATGCGCCCCGGCGACACCGTGCTGAGCGTGGATGGCCAGCCCGCCGGGGATGCCGCCACACTGCAGCACCTGCTGGACACCGCGCCAGAGGGTGCGGAGCTGCGCGTGTGGCGTGTGGACCACCCCGTGAGCCTGCGCCTGACCGCGCCCGCCAAGCCGCACAAGCCCCTTGCCCTCCAGGTGGACTGGGAGGCAGAGGAGGCCGCGGAGCTGCGCGACGAGGAGGTGCGCGGCGACATGGTGGAGGAGCTGCGCCGCGAGCGCCCCGACCCCGCCGTGCTCCTGCGCGGTATGGACACCATGCAGGTGGATTCCATGACCTTCTTCACTGATGACGGCACCATCACCATCTTCCGCGACCGCGGGCATATCTACCTGCGCGCCACGGACGGTGAGTTGTCATCGCTCTACGACATCGGTGCGCCGGGAGCGCAGAACGCGCTGCCGCCGCAACTTATCGACATCCTGAATAAACTCCAAAACATTCCTTAACCATATGAAAAGATACCTGACAATCCTGCTGGCGTGCTGCGCCGCATTCGCCCCCGCACAAGAAGTGAGCCCTGAACAGAAGAGGGACATCAACGAATTCCTGTCGCAGCTCTTCGCGCATGAAATCTCCCAGACCGAAAAGAGCCTGGGCGACGCCTTTGTGACAGATGCCTTCGTCAAGCAGCTCAACGCCGCCCTCCTTACCCCGGAAGCACTCCACGGCAAAGATGATCTCACACACGCGGAACGCATCGTCGCCGCTCTCTTCGATGGCATGTTCGATTCGCGTGACATGGACCGCAATGCGGTGGTGGCACGCGTGAACGAGCTGCTGAAGGAGCGCAAGCGCATGCTGCCGGAGCGTGATATGGAGAAGCTGGCAGAGCGCGTGAAGATGACCATGCAGGTCATCCTGCCGAAGCGCGAGCGCGCCAAGGAGGAGGCCGTGCTGGCGGCCAACGCCAAGCGCAAGGGCGTGAAGGTGCTCTCCAACGGCGTGCAGGTGGAGGCCCTGCCGGGCAATGCCGCCCTGCTGGAAATAGACCGCATCACGGAGGAGACCGGCATTGCCTACTACAACCGCACCACCCGCCGCGGGCAGTTCGCCATGCTGCCGGATGCCATCCGCAGCGTGGCGGACGAGGTGCCGCCCGGCGGTGCCTGGGTGTTCTGGATTCCCCCCAGCATCTCCGCCAACCGCATCCGGCAGGCGGAAGCGGAAAACCGCGCCCACGCCGCCGCCATGCGTGAGCTCGTCACTACCTATGAAGACGCTCGCCGCGATGCCCAGCCCAAGCCGCCGGAGCCCACGCCGGAGGCCGCCATGGCACATGCGGAGCCCCTGCGCAAGATCACCGTTTGGAAAGAAGGCCCGGATGCGCCCGTAAAGGCGCTGCCGGACGTGATGCACACTGCCCATTAACCCGCACACCGCCATGAAACACAACATCACCACGCTCCTGCTCACCCTGTTGACTGCGCCGCTCCTGCACGCGCAAATCGACCGCCCCGCACCCGTGCCGCGCCAGCTCACACCGCGTGAGACCGAGGCCCGCGAGCAAGCTGTCCAGGGCACCATCAACCGCCTCTCCCCGCGCCCGCTGCCTCCCCAAACGGCCAAGCGGCTGCACGACATCCTCATCAATCCCGACCCCGTCCGCATGGAGCAGTCGCTGACCGCCTGGCTGGATGAGCTGCTGGGCAAGGAACTGAACTCCGCCGTGACGGATGAAGCGGTGGTGGTGCTCACGTGCCTGATGGAGCAGTGCCGTACCTCCACCGCGCACAAAGCGGTGCTGGACCACATTCTGGCGCGCGTGCGCCGCTGCTTCTCCAGCCCGAAGCCGGTGGACGACCGCGAGCTGCAGAACATGCTCAACCGCGTGGTGCGCTGGGAGTTCTCCGCCCTGCCGGAATCCATGGCCATTGTGGATGCCATCAACGGCGCGTGGCCGCGCTCTGCGGAATATTTCGCCTACAAACCGGGAGCCGGCACCTCTCTGAGCCTCATCAACATGCTCTGGAGCAACCCCCGCGGTTACGCGCCCTTCCTGCTCTCGCTCAACAATCCCGTCACCAACGCCCGCACAGGCAATCTGCTGTATGATGCCGATACACTGGAACGCATGGCACGCCTCAACGGTGTGCGCCACTGGCGATTCCCCTGGGGATGCGACCTGCCGCCCGCCGTGGACCAGGCGCTCACCCTCATGGCCGCGCGCCGGCATGCAGATTTGCCCCCGGCGGATGCCGTGAAGAAGCTCGTGGAGTCCGGCAAGGAATCGCCTGCCGGCATGCGCGGGTTCATGCCGCGCTGCGTGCTGGGAACCGATCCCGGGGCGGTGGCGTGGAAGCCGCTCTCCGATTCCGCGGCATCGCTCTTCGAGATGCCGGATGTCTCCGCCGTGCAGCTCGCGCAGTGGAGTGATTCCCTGCTCGGGCCAAAGACCAAGCTGAAGGACGACTTTGCCGCGCTGGAGGGACAGCTCGATGCGCTGGTGAAGGACAAGACGCTGCCCGCCCTGCTGGTGTATTCGCTGGTGGAGGACGACCTCTCACTGCCGAATGCGGCGCACCGCCCGTGGATGGACGTGGACGGGTACGACACCTGCCGTGCGGTGGCGCTGTTCGAGGTGACTGCCGACGGTGTGGAGGTGGTGATTGACGAGAAGGGGCCGCACTTCTCCCAAAACGATCCCAAGCTGCGCGCGGCGTACCGCTCGCTCAACCTGGCGCTGCACCGCTGCGTGCTGCGCATGGCCCTGCTGGAGCGCAATGGCAAGACCGAGCTTCTCAACAAAGCTGCCGACCGCTTGGCCGCCGATCTCAACAAGAGCAAGGCCTGGCCGCTGCTGTGGAACCAGTACAGCCTGCGCGGCGTAAGCCCGCGTGCCTTCCTGCGCCTCATCGAGGGCTTCAAGGGACGCCGCAGCCTGCTCGCCGCGTTCCCGCAGGTGGTGGGCGGCGGCTGTGCCGATGTGGTGACGGATTTGGAGGGCATGGGTGAGCGTCTCACCCCCAAGCGCGTGGCGGAATTGCTGCGCGACTACTGGATTTGCTACGGCGTGCTGAAAGTTTCCGCACAGGAGCGCGACGCCACCGTGAAGCGCTTCCTGGAGATGGAACGCAAGTATCTGGACAAGCCCGTGGCGGGCACGCTGCCTTGGTTGGTGAGCCGGCAGCTTCCGGATGCCCTGACGGATGCCACCGCAGACGCGCCGGCGCATTACCGCAGCTCTGAGCGCTTGCGCGGGCTGGCTTCCGTGGCGCGCGCCATAGAGAAGGGAGACCTACCCGCCGCCAAGGCCATGTTCCGCACCATGGCACCGGAGGGTGACAGCACGGCGTGGAGCTACCTGGGCACCAGGCTTGCCGCTGCGCGTATTGCCCGCGCAGAGGGCCGTGAGGCGGAGGCCGCGCGCCTGGAGAAGGACGCCGTGGCCCTCACGGCCTATTACCACGGCATCTGCGGCAAGACGATCCACCCCCGCCTGGCCGTGTTTGCGCTGCTGCGGCAGGGTCTGGTGCAGGAGGCGGATCGCCTGATTACCTTGTTGTCGTCGTACACGGACCAAACACGTGAGGAAGTGGCTAAGGCCTACGCCGCCAAGGGTATGTACGGTGCCGCCGCGTTCCACATGGAATGCCTGGTGCACAACGCGCTGTGCCAGTCCGCGCCGTCATGCTTCGGTTGCGGCACCCACCGGGATGTGGCGGCCTGGCGCACCGCGGCAGACCTCTACCGCGCCGCGTTCCTCCGCAAGAACGGCCACCCGGATTGGGCGGACCGCCTGGAGCAGGCCGCTCGCAAAGCGCAGCCCAAGCTCGCCGCCAAGGTGGACCTGTCCGCCCCCGCCGTGCAGGAGGATTGCTCCCTGCCGCAGGAATTGCGAAGCACCACCAGCCCGTTCGAGTCTCCCTACTACACCTGGCACCTGCGCGGGTTCAGCGATGAGGGCCCCGTCACAGTGGAGGCAAAGATTCTCTACGCCCATCTTTCCGAAATCAGCCAGAACTCCAACTGGGTGCAGCTCTCGCTGCGCTCCGGCCGCCTCCTCTGCGTGGGCACCAACGACCTCCCCTCCGGCGATATCGCCAACCTCAAGGATTGGATGCAGCGCAACGGCCTGCAGCAGTGGCACCCCGGGCTCACCGTTTCCTTCTTCGGCAAACCCCTACAGATGGTGCAGGACAAGCCGTTCCCCCTGCGTGCACGCAAGCCCAACGGCATCCATATCGTCAGCGGCAAGCGCGTGGTCTTCCTCAACATGTGGGGCCAGCGGTGCAGCCACTACACCGAGGCCATGAAACAGCCCGACCGCAGCAAGCTGGAGGGCTCCATGCAGCCTGTCCACGGTCCGGAGACCAAGCTGCGCACCTTCGCCACCGTGGCGGAGGCGGAGAGCGATGCCATGCTGAACAACCGCAACCTGCTGTGCCTGCTGCTCGGTAAGCGCGGCGGCCCCGCGGACAAGGCGTTCCACGCCATGGAGAAGGAATCGCCGGACACCGTGGGCGAGTGGAACTTCGCCTTCTCCATTGTACCCTGCTACTGCGACGATGCGGGCAACTGGGAGCCGGAGGCGCGCCGCGTGCTGGACTTCACCGCCCCCGCGCTGGAGCTCCTGCCCGCGCAGGGCACGCCCGCCTGGGAGCGCGAGCTCTCCTTCGGCATCGGCGTGGAGCTGCCCACCACCGGGTTCGGCAACACCGTCAACGAAAACACCTCCGATAGACCCGTCAACGTGCTGCCGCGCTTCATTGCTCCCTGTCAGGAGGTGTCCGACTCCCGCATCGCGGAGTTCTACGCTGCAGTGAAGGGCAAGGACGCCGCCAAGGTGGAGCGCATGCTCACGGAATCCCCCGCGCTTGCCAACGCGCCCCTGCAGATGGAGTACACCAACCCACTGTTCGCCGCGCTCTTCACCTTCAACGCTCCCGTGGTGGAATCCCTGCTCAGGCACGGCGCCAATCCCAATGCGCTCAACAAAAACGGCGTCACCGTCCTGCACGCCTACACCTTCCTCCCGCCCACCCCGGCGGTGCTGGCAGCCCTGCTCAAGCACGGTGCCAACCCCAACGCCGTCTCGAGCGACTTCTCGCACAACACCTCCACCTACCCCCTCTGCGTCTGCAAGGACGCACGCGACCTGGAGACGCTCATCACCGCCGGCGCGGATGTGAACAAGTGCGACGGTGCGGGCTTCACCGCTCTCGCCATCAACAGCTATAACGCTGCCTTGGTGGACCTCCTCTGCGGCAAGTTCAAGGCGAACCCCAACCAGAGGGCATACGACGGCACCCACCCCGTGGCAGGAAACTACATGGTGCCGCAGTATCCGGATGCAGTCGACAAGCTGCTGCACCACGGCATGGACCCCTACGCGACGCTTGTTGATGCCAACGCCGCCGCACCCAGGCCCATCTGCGCCACCAATCAGGTCCCCGGCGCGGATACACTCGCTCGCCGCAGAGACCCGGACAACAGGGCCGTCTTCGTCTACCTCCTCGCCTCCACCCCCAAATTCCGTGAAATGCTCGATGTCATGTTCAAGCACAACATCGACTTCTCTCGCAAGGATGTCGACGGGAACGAGATTCTCGGCCATCTCCTGGACCGCGGCAAGGCGGGCACATTCGAGTTCCTCGATGAGCTCATCAAGCACGGCGCGGACATCCATGCCACCTTCAATGGCAAGCCGCTCCTCTACCACCTTGTGGAGGCCTCCTACATACACCAGCCCGCCATGGGCCAGATGAATCAGAAACAGAACAGCCCGTACCAGGACCTCCTGCGCGCACTGGATGCCCTCGTCGCCCATGGTCTGGACCCCTACCAGCCCTTCGGTGACTTCCAGGACATCTTCGAGTACGCAGATGCCCAAACCACAGACGAAATGGGCATCACCCGCCCCTGCGCCGCCAAGTCCTTCAAACCCATCCTGGACGAATGGAAAGCCAAGCACCCCAAGGGAAATTGAGCCTCATTGCCATCCCATAGCGCTCCGGAAGGTCACGCGTCATTGACCGGGTGCGATTGTATATTTCCAAGCCCTGTGCGCCTCGCGCACAGGGCTTTTTTGCGGTCTCACACCCCATTCTCCCTCGAATTTGGGAAAATTTTACCCCAAATCTCCTTCGATTTTGGGAAGAAATAGCATCAAATCTCCCTTGAATTTGGGAAATTAGTATTGACTATCAGTATTTTTTGACGTAGTTTAGCTTGCGAAGGGAGAATTCATGAAACGAGACTGCATCCAAAAGCTGGAGGAGTGGAAAAAACACCCGCGCCGCAAGCCGCTGCTTCTGCTGGGGGCCCGCCAAGTGGGCAAGACCTGGCTGGCTCAGGAATTCGGCAAGCTCCGCTACCGGTGGACGGCATATGTGAGGTTCGACAAAGACGCGGCGCTGAGGGCATCGTTTGAGCGGGATTTCAACGTCAAACGCTTGCTGGCCGACATCCAACTTTCCACCGGAATGCCGGTAGAGGCGGGACAAACGCTCATCGTCCTAGACGAAATTCAGGATTGCCCGGCCGCTCTCACAGCCCTGAAATATTTTTGCGAGGAGGCCGGGGAGCAGCATATCATTGCAGCCGGCTCCCTGCTGGGCGTGGAGCTGCACCACGGCGTGGGTTTCCCCGTGGGCAAGGTGGACCGCCTGATGCTCCACCCCCTCTCCTACACGGAATTCCTGAACGCCACCGGCAACGAGCGCTTTGCCGACCTACTGCGGCAGCGGGACTGGGAAACGGCAATGCGTTTCCGCGAAACGTACGAGGACCTGCTGCGCCACTACTACTATATAGGCGGCATGCCGGAAGCAGTGCGCGCCTATCTGGAGACAGAACAGTTCACTGAAGCAAGATCTGTGCAACTATCCCTGCTGGAAGACTATCAGGCGGATTTCAGCAAGCATGCGCCCACAGTGGAACAGCCGAGAATAGGCGCGGTGTGGAAATCCGTGCCCACCCAGCTGGCGGACAACCGCCGCTTTGTGCTGGCCTCCGTAGAGGGCGGTGCCAAGTCTGCCGCCTACCGTGCGCCCATCCAGTGGCTGCTGGATGCCGGATTGCTGCATGCCTCCCGCAACGTGCGGAAGCCGGAGCTTCCGCTGGCTGGCAACGAGGACACCCAATTCCGCCTGTACCATCTGGATGTGGGACTGCTGGCCGCGCAATCCAGGTTGGATTCCGCCGTGGTGGTGGAAAAGAACGGTGTTTTCAAACAATTCAAGGGAATCCTCACGGAGCAGTATGTGCACCAGCAATTGCTGGCGGAATGCAATCAGGAATCCCACTTCTGGCTGGCGGAAAAATCACAGGCGGAGATTGATTTCCTGCTGGAAACCAGGCACGGCGTGGTACCGCTGGAGGCCAAGGCTGAAATCAATCTCACCGCCAAGAGCCTGCGCAGCTACTGCCGCCGTTTCTCCCCCGGCAGAATCGCCCGCACATCAATGGCGGCATTCCAACGCAGCGTCTATGCCTACACGGATTCGCAAGACCATCCCCGGAAATGCACCCTGCTGGATATCCCGCTCTTCGGTATCAGCCAGCTCATGGCAGAACTGAATGCATAGCCGTTCCGGCATTCCCCGTTGCTTGAAACGCGCAGGGCAGTCTCCCGTGGAGACTGCCCTGCCGAAAAGAGCTGGTTCCTGAACAGGTGGTTTAGGCCTCAGCCGGAGCCGGGGTAACGGCGGCGGCGGCAATTTCCTCCTTGCTGGTGTAGTGCCAGCGGACCTTGTTGCGCTTGCTGGCGGAGCGGGCCTT
>JAZLHB010000147.1:0-1653 GCA_045616565.1 Akkermansia sp.
TGAATGCCGCGCTGTAGCGGCCTCTCTTGTGTATGGGGTGTGCCATAATGTGTATCCTTTCTTGGTTATTATACACCCTCCTGCCAAAAGCGGCACCTTTTCCCGGCTTAGCCTACCGTCCTAATTTCTGGGGCCACCATACTTTGACCCTATCTTCTTGTAACCTCGAAGAACCTGAATTTCCTAGTTTTGTTAAACATATAAAATTATCAGCAAATCCTTTGCCTTTAGCAGAAAAAACTGTCGCTGGATTAAATCGGCACCTCAAGGCCGTAGAGAATGGGTCTGAGACGATTAATGATTATCCATACATAGCAGCTGTAATATTAATTGGAGCTTTGGAAAATAAAAACGAAGATTTATTGTTAGAAGAAATTAAGCAATTGGTGTTTTTTGGGTGCGATATCAAAACTCAGGATACATCAGGGGCAATGGCATTACATTATGCAGCATTAGGAGGCTATGAGGAAATTTCGTCATATTTACAGAAAAATGGATTATGTTTAGATGCTATCGATAATTTGGGGCTAACTCCTCTCATGTATGCGTTGATGGGCCGAGCCGATATAAAATTGGAAGATTGGCTGTGTTCAGGCTCGCGCAATCTTTGCCAGAAAGATAAAATGGGGAATTCTTTAGCGCATTATGCAGCGCAAGGGGGGCGTGTAAATATGCTTCTTTATTTGAAAGAAAATGGGGTTGATATACTAGCACATGATAATCTAGGAGTATCTACTGTTATGGCTGCTTCATATGGCGGTAATCTCGAGTGTATAAAATTTCTACAAACAGAAGGCTCAAATATGTTGCACTGTGCATCAGATGGGGTTAATTCTATTATGTATGCAGCGTGGGGGGGGAGCATTGATGCTTTGAAGTACTGTTTAAGCCTAGGTCTGGAACTAGAATCTGTTGATTTATCAGGGAGCAGTGTTGTTCATCACGCTGCTTTTGGTGGACATGTGAGCATTCTGAGATTTCTCGTTCAAAAAAATGTTGATATTTCTAGGCCAAATAAAGATGGCCTTACAGCTTTTGTCATTACTGCCATGGCTGGAAATTGGACAGCCATGAATTATATATATTCAAATGCTCATGTTTCAAAAGCTGAATTGCTGCAAGCTCATCAATATGCGTTACAATACGGGCATGAGGAGTGTGCGAAAAAAATTAGACTATGGCTTACAGAAGAAATAATGACGTCGATACGTTTATTCTTTGCTCTATGAAGAGATATACCTATACGTGGTGAAAATCAAGAAGAATCATTGCCGCCGTGTGTCGCAACCGTTACCGGGAAGCCGTGCGCGTTGGACATCCGAATATTGTATGGCCGTGGCTTCGCTTATTTGTCCTGCGTACACATAGCGCGTGCGCAGCAGGGAGGAATCCCGGTGGCCCATTTCAAGTTGCAACGCCGCAATTACACGCAGTTGGTCGGGGGTTCAAATCACTCTCGGTGTATCCAACCGGAGCCGCAGGAAAATATCCTGCGGCTCTTTTCTGTTTTCATAACCGCCTGATATTTCAGCAAAAGTGTTTCGGGCAGTTTTGGCAAGGTTCGCGGTACTGCACGCCCTGGACACCCTTTCCGGCACACCCTTGCACTGGCGCGCACTTCCGTGCACTCCGCTAGGCGAGCCGAGGTCGGAA
>JAZLHB010000148.1:0-2942 GCA_045616565.1 Akkermansia sp.
TGAATGCCGCGCTGTAGCGGCCTCTCTTGTGTATGGGGTGTGCCATAATGTGTATCCTTTCTTGGTTATTATACACCCTCCTGCCAAAAGCGGCACCTTTTCCCGGCTTAGCCTACCGTCCTAATTTCTGGGGCCACCATAGTTCTCCCTTCCTGGTAACCCTCCGAGTGCCGACGCAGTCGTATCCTTCTTCTTTAAGCGCTTTAAGCATTTCAGGCAGGAGAGATGGCGGATCCTGCAAATCGGCATCCATGACGGCTACGTATTCGCCTGTGCTTGCTTTCAGACCCGCCAACATAGCGGCCTCCTTTCCGAAATTTCGGGAAAATGAGATGAACCTCATTCCTGCCCGTTCAGCGCACAACCTGCGCATTTCCCCCAGCGTCCCATCTGTGCTGCCGTCATCAACGAAAACCAACTCAATGTCGTCCTCGACAAGAGTCACGCCTATGCGCCGTACTTCCTCCACAAAGAGGCTCAACGCATTTTTCTCGTTGTAGCACGGAACGATGATTGAAATAAGTGACATGCCTTCAAGAGTGCGTACATACCCACGCCCTGCTCAATCTACAGTATTTGAAATGGGTATGATTCACACATGTAATCGCTTGGCTTGAAATGTTATCGAGAGCTACACTCTTCGCGGAGCCTCCCTTTTACTTCGTAGTCCCCATGCGGGTGGCTTATACTGCTGCTACGCGGCGTAGCAACGCCTCAATGCATACGCACAAACTGCTTGACTACCCATTTCAAAACCGTAGTCCGCACTCCACGCCCCCTGCCACGTCCTGCGGTGCTCCCCCGCCCCGCAGGGTTGCAAGCACCCGGAAAGCCCCTCCCTCCTCCCCTATTTTACCTCGAACAGGAGCCGCTCAATCTCCGCCACGGGCTTGTTGAGCATGGACAGCAGCTCACTCACCACGTTCTTGGAGATGCCGATTTGGGTGGCGAGGCGGGATGCGTTCTTGAACTGCCCCGTGCCGAGCACCTGCTCCAGGAGGAGGGCGTTTGCCATGCGCACGGCATCGTTGGTGGGGCGGTGGTGGACTGGGAGAGCCCCGCGAGCCACCTCGTCCACGACCTTGCAACGGCGCGGAAAACCGGGCTTTTTCAGGAGGTCTCGGCAGACAGGGTTGTCTAAACTCAGATTTCCGATTTCACCAGTCCCCACCCGGCTACCATGCGGGTTGGCGCTCCGCTACCGGAGCGTTATGGGACGGCAGTGATTTACTATTTACTATTTGAGGAGAGTGCGCGCATGACGGCGCGGGGATTGTTACGCAAAGGGAATATTGGGTGGATTTGGAGCATTTAGGGCGCAATTGTTCCCTTAAAGGATGATTTGAAGTTGGCGTGCATTTACCCTGCCACCCACCTTCTCATTCCCTGTAAAGGCTTCCGAACCCCATTTCCCTCATACGCTTTGCAGCGTCCTCGTACCCCTGTGCTGCGGCCAGGCTGTACCACTTCACCGCCTTGGATATATTCCTCTTCACCCCAACGCCGCCTTCATACAAGCAACCAAGGTTGTACTGGCTCACGACCTCCCCCTGCCTAGCCGCCTTGCGGTACCACGCGGCAGCCTTCACGGCATCCTTCTTCACACCCTTGCCGTGCAGGTACAGGAAACCCATCGTGCTCTGCGCGGCGGCATTGCCCTGCTCCGCCGCCTTGCGGTACCATTTCACCGCCCGGGCCATATCCTGCACCACACCGCGGCCTCGCTCGTACATATCGCCCAACGTATACTGGGAATCGGCTTTCCCCTGCTCCGCCGCCAGATGGTGCCATTTCGCGGCCTCGGCCATGTTTTGCGCCACGCCCTCGCCGGTCTCATACATCACCCCCAGATTGAATTGTGCATCAACATGCCCGCCCTCCGCCGCCTTGCGGTACCATTCCACCGCCCGCGCGCTGTCCTGTTTCACCCCATCGCCAGCCATGTGCATTCCGCCGAGCGAGAACTGAGCATCCGCCAACCCCTGCTCCGCCGCCTTGAGGAACCACACCCGCGCTGCGGCGAAATCCTGCTTCACGCCATCACCCAGGCCGTACAGGCAAGCCAGGTTGTACTGCGCCTCCGCATGCTCCTGCTCCGCCGCCGCGCGAAACCATTTGGCCGCCAAAGCCATGTCCTGCCACTTATCGTACGTGTGGATCAGGGCAAGGTTGTACTGCGCCTGGACATGCCCCTGTTCCGCCGCCTTGCCATACCATTTCACCGCCTGGTCCAAATCCATCTCCACTCCCTCGCCTCCCTCATACATCACCCCCAGCGCAAACTGGGCATCCAGCACACCCAACTCCGCAAGCGAGCGCAGCGCTTCCACACGCTCAACAAACAGCTTCTCCATATCCCACGCTTTTTTGTTCCCCGTTTCCATAATACCACCCCCATATTACCCACCACCGCCCGCCATGTCAACTACGCATGCGCCTCTCCATGCGCCTTTCCTCCACTTGGGACCCGCCCCCCGCCGCATACCGCGGCGCTCAGCATTGCATCCGGCAGCTTCTCAGGGTGGTCCTATGTCAGGATGCTGGCTTTTGCGCAGATGCTCCGGCAGGTGATTACTCACACATGGCGCGATTTGGATGATGTGAGCGGCGAGGACACGGAGTACTGCATCAGCGACCGCCGCAGCTTCCAGGACTTCGTGGGACTGCGCGGGGTGGACGACATACCGGACGCCCGCACGATATGGGCGTTTCGTGAAAGGCTGGGAGCCGAGGGCGCGCGCGGGCTGTTCGACGCATTCTGGAAGGTGATGGAGGAAGCCGGCATCAAGTTCAGCAAGGGGGTGGCGATAGACGCATCGTTCCAGGAGGCGCCGCGCGAGCGCAACAGCAGGGAGGAGAACAAGCGCATCAAGGAGGAGGGCAAGGCCCCGGCGGAGTGGAACAAACACAAGAGGGCGCAGAAGGACATGGATGCGCGGTGG
>JAZLHB010000149.1:0-9524 GCA_045616565.1 Akkermansia sp.
GCGCGGGGTCCTCTGCATCCGTTTCCCCGCGGGCGTGGGCGGCCAGGGTGGCGGACACGGCATCCGTGACGGCGAGCGAGATTTCCGAGGGCCGGCGGAAGCGCACCTCCCGCTTGGCGGGGTGTACGTTCACATCCACCAGGGCGGGGTCCACCTCCAGGTACAGGAAGAGCCCGGGGTGCAGCCCCGTGGGGAAGCCGCCGAATCCATCCCGCACGGCGCGCATCACGATGGGGTCGTCTATGGGTCTGCCGTTCAGGAAGATGTACTGCATGCGGCGGTTGCGGTTGGCAGCGGCAAGCGGCATCAGGTAGCCGCTCACACGCACGCCGGGGGCCTCCGTGGGGCGCATGCGCATCAAGCGCGCGGCGGGCTCGCGGCCGATGAAATCGGCAATGCGGCGGCGCAGGTCGTGCGTGGCGGGCACATCGAACACCCCCTGCCCCTCTTTGGTATAGACAAAGCGTATGTTGGGGAAGGCCAGCGCGTGGAGCTTCACCTGGTGCTCCACATGGCCGGCCTCCGTGTCGTCGCTTTTCAGGAACTTGCGGCGCACGGGGGTGTTGAAGAAAAGATTGGTGACGCAGATTTCCGTGCCGGGGGCGCAGCCTGCGCTCATGGGCGGCTCCGCCTCCCCGCCGTCGCAGCTCACCCGCGTGCCCTCCAGGTCCTCCGCGCGGCGCGTGGTGATGTCGATATGCGCCACGGAGGCAATGCTCGGCAGGGCCTCCCCGCGGAAGCCCAGCTGGCGGATATCGAACAACCCGGCGGCATCCAGCAGCTTGCTGGTGGCGTGCCGCCGCAGGCACATGGCGGCATCCGCTCGGCTCATGCCGCAGCCGTCGTCCACCACCTTCAAGAGGGAAATACCGCCGCGGCGGATTTCCACGCGGATGCAGCGGGCCCCGGCATCGATACTGTTCTCCACCAGCTCCTTCACCACGGAGGCGGGGCGCTCCACCACCTCGCCGGCAGCCACCTGGCTGGCCAGCACTTCATCCATCAGGCGGATTTTCTGTTCGGCATCGTCTCCCACGGCAACGCAGCCACCATACCACGTCCGCGCGCAGGATGGAAGCAAAAACGCCGCAGGGAACGGCTTGACCCCGCGCGGCCCGTTTGGTATAACAAGCGGCATGAGAGTCGCCCACTTCCTCATGCTGGCGTTTGCCGCTGCCAGCATTCCCGCACAGGCAGACATTGTCACCTGGGACAACGACACCGGAAATTCCTGCTGGGATGTTGGAGCATCCGCCAACTGGTATCAGGAGGAATATGTGGACCATCAATGGGTCAGGCACCACATGGCATTCTCGCAGGGTGACGAGGTGCGCTTTACCGGCGAGGGTGCGGGAAATGTTGTCCTCGGTGAAACGCAAATCAATGCGGACGAGATGCTGGTGGGCGGCAATGCGGATTATACCATCTCCGGCGGCGGGCTCAGCGTGCGCACCCTAGAGAAAGCCGGTTCCGGCTCGCTTACCATCGCCAACACGAGCCTGGAGGTGTGGGGAGGGCTCAACTATGCCTTGTTGTTGAAGGAAGGCACGCTGGATATTGCCGAAACGGCGCAGTTCAGTATCGGCAAGGGGCTTAAGGTTGACCTTCAGGGCGGCACGCTGCTGCTGCACGGCAGGGAGGTGAATCCCCAAAACGACTACAACTTCATGGTCAACGGCGAGGTGCGGATGGATGCCGCCACCATCACCAACTTGCAGGGAACCGGCACGCTCGTGAAAATATCCGATGGCACCCTCACCCTCAAGGATCGCTGCCACGTCGGCACCATCCGCCTGGAGCAGGGTACGCTGTGCATCGCGGACAGCCGGGTTTTGGAGGGAAGCATAACCAAGCTGGAGCTGAAGGGCGGGGCGCTCGACCTGGCGGGCTTCAATTTCGGAAGCGACCTCAAGCTCCTCAGCGGATCCACGGCCATCATCAACAACGGAACCATCAGCGGGCAAATAAGGGGCGACGGAGCCCTAATCAAGGTGGGTGACGGAACGCTGGTTGTCGGATATCAGGATGGCGACCAGTACAACAACTACTACGGCGGCACCGTGGTGAACGGAGGCACCCTGAAAGCCGCCGCCGACTACGCGTTCGGCACAACCCGCGACCTCATCACCCTGAACGCGGGAGAGCTGGATCTGGGCGGCCACGTGGTGCTCAATCCCCTGCTGGCCAAGTGCAACACCACGCTCCACTCCAACGGCGGCACCATGGTCACCCTGGCCCCGGATGCCTGCAGGTTGGATATCGAGGGCAACCTGAGCGTCATCAACGTGATGATGCAGGATGCCATCCTCCCCACCGGTATGGACCTGACGGGCGGCGGTGAAATCCGCGTGAAGAAGGGAGACACCCTCCGCCTGCTGAAGGAGGTGGAGGATGAGGTTGAGCACCGCTCCGAGTTCCACGAAACTGCCAGCATCCAGGTGCGCGGAGAGGCGGAGCACGCCGTGCTGCACAATGTGAACCTGTTTGGGGACACCCGTGGATTGGAGGCCGCCCTCATCCTGGGGGCAACCCCGGAAACAAGCTTCGTGGACCACCTGGACTTCACATCGGAAAAGGGCATCTGTCTCGCGTTCCTCACCATTGGAAGCGACTGCTCCTTCACCGCCGGCACGCCGGACGCCATCACCCTGCGGGAAGTCACCATAGACATCTCCGACTCCTTCAAGCAGCTCAGCGAAACGGAATACTACTTCGACCTCACGGGGCTCTTCCACTGCGACCTGGACATGCAAGACGTGTACCTGGACGCCACGGACCTGAACTTGAACCTGGCGGACGCCACCGTGAAACTGCATTTCGGCGAGCAGGTGAACATCACCCGGGCGGAAAGCCTGCGCCTGGGCTTGACGGGCTATGATACAGAGCTAGCCATGGTGCAGGGCGGCATGCTCACCTTCAAGGCCACCGTGCAAACGCCGGAGCCCTCCACGGGAACAATGTGCCTGCTGGCGCTCATGGCGCTCGGCGCGCGCCGCCGCCGCTGACACAAAAAGACACGGCAGATGCTGGAAAAAGGGCGGGGATGGGAGTACCCTGTCGGACGTGAAGAAGTGCCAAATATGCGGCCGGAGGGCTACGATGTTTTTAACGCAGATTGTCAACGGGCAGATGTCCGAGCTGGCACTGTGCGAGGAGTGCGCCAAGGCACGGGGGCTGTTTGACCCGCAATCCCTCACCTTCGCGGAAAAATTCTTCCCGGAGGAATTCAAGAAGCAGGTGGACAGGATTGTGCGCGAGCTCACCGGGGGAGATGAACAAAAGCAGGAGGCAGCCGCAGAGGGTTGCGATATGATTACCGCCTGCCCCGTGTGCCATTTCTCACTGGAGGACTACCGCCGCACCAACCGTTTGGGCTGCCCGGAGTGCTACACCTTCCTGGCCGGAGAAATCAACGCCAGCCGCTGCGAGCAGGACGATGCCGCCGCAGGTGGCGAGCCCGCCGCCGCGGCATCCGCGCAGCCGGATTCCATGCAGGAGCCCGCGCCGCGCCCGCGCAAGCGCTCCGTGAAGGCGCTGGAGGCAGAGCTGCAGCGCGCCGTGGAGCGCGAGGACTACGAGCGCGCTGCCGAGCTGCGCGATGAAATCAAGGCTATCAACAACTCTTCCCAGGCATGACCGCGCTTTCCTCCATTCTGAGCCCGCCGCCGGAGCAACAGGTGCGGATGGGCGGTTGCTGCGATACCGTATTGGGCGTGATGGCCCGCGTGGTGCGCAACCTGAAGGGCCACCCCTTCCCCGGCTGGAGCACGGCGGAGGACCGCCGCGCCGTGGCGGATGCCCTGGTGCCGCGACTGCTCAAGATGCCTGCGTTCCAGCGCGGCGCGTTCCATGCGGAAATGACGGAGCTCAGCTTCGACGACCGCCGCCGCCTGCTGCTGCTCAACATGCTTTCGCCGTCCATGGCGGCGCGACAGGACGGCTGCCACCTGCTCGTTTCCCGCAAGCGCGACATCTGCGCGATGGTGAACGAGGAGGAACACCTGGTGATGCACATTTTCCAGCAGGAATGCAAGTGCAGCGCCAAAGACCCCTTCGGCGTGTTCCCCCTGCTGGACCGGGTGGAGAGCCTGTGCAGCCAGCTGGACGACCGCTTCGACTTTGCCCGCAACCCGGAGAACGGCCACCTCACCAGCATCCCCACCGAATGCGGGGACGGAGTGCAGCTCTATGCCATGCTCCACCTGCCAGCCCTGCATTTCGCCAACATGATGGGCCAGGTCACCAAGGCCATGGAGAAGCTCCACGTGAGCATTTCCCCGTACTATTCCGACAGCCACGACGACACGGGATGCCGCTTCATGCTGTATTCCATCCCGGGCCCGGCAGGCTCGCTGAACGACATGCAGGAGTACTTCTTTGCCGTGGTCAAGCGCGTGGTGGACCGCGAGCTGAGCGTGCGCAACCGCCTGCTCAACGAGCCCGGCCAGCGGCTGCAGGACCACATAGGCCGCACCTACGGCATGCTCATGAACGCGCGGCGGCTCAGCATCAAGGAAATGCGGGATGCCGGCTCCGCGCTGCGCCTGGCCTCCGTGCTGGGCATCACCACTTGGGAATGCGGGCTGAATGATTTCACCCGCGCCCTCAATGAACTGATCCTCACCCTGACGGCGGAGGCCATCACCGGGGGCGATGCGGAGCGCGTGCCGCTCATGCTGGCGCAGCGCTGCCGCGCCTTCCTGCAATCCTCCCCGCACACCTACCATACACCCGACTCTACATCCAAATGAAGAACTACACCCCCAGGGCGCAACAAGTGCTCAACCTGGCCCGCAGGGAAGCGGACCGCTTCCACCACAACTACATCGGCGCGGAACACGTGCTGCTCGGCCTGCTCAAGCTCGGCCAGGGCGTGGCCGTGAGCGTGATGGAGAACGCCGGTATCAACATCAACCGCATGGCGGAGCAGATTGAACAGTCCATGGTGCCAGGCAACGCCGCCGGAACAGAGGGCGAACTGCCCTGCACCCCGCGCGTGCGCAAGCTGCTCACCCTGGCCGGGGAGGAGGCCAAGAACATGCGCCACACCTACATCGGCACAGAGCACATCCTGCTTGCCATGCTGCGCGATGAGGACGGCCTGGCCTGGCAGGCTCTCAGCTCCTCCGGCCTGACCTACGAGAACGCCTGCAAGGGCGTGATGGAGGAAATCGGCACCAATTTTGAAACGGACGACGACACGCCGCCCCCGCCGCCGGATCCCCTGCCCGGCAACGGCCCCGCGGGCCCGCACGAGGAAGAGGAGGAAGACGCCAACGCCTTCCTGCACCGCCAGCCCCGCAATGAGCGGGAGAACGCGCGCGGCACCGGCGAGCGCTCCCGCACCCCCGCGCTGGAGGCTTTCGGGCGAGACATGACCGCCCGCGCCGCCAAGGGAGAGATGGACCCCGTCATCGGCCGCCAGAACGAGATTGAGCGCGTCATCCAAATCCTGTGCCGCCGCACCAAGAACAACCCCGTGCTGCTGGGAGAGGCCGGCGTGGGCAAGACCGCCATCGTGGAAGGCCTGGCGCAGATGATTGTGAACGGTGACGTGCCGGAGTTCCTGCTCCACAAGCGCATCATCAGCCTGGACCTGGCGCTCATGGTGGCCGGAACCAAGTACCGCGGCCAGTTCGAGGAGCGACTCAAGGCCGTGATGGATGAAATACACAAGGAGAAGAACATCATCCTCTTCATCGACGAGATTCACACCATGATGGGCGCCGGCTCCGCAGAGGGCACCATGGATGCCTCCAACATCATCAAGCCCGCCCTCTCCCGCGGCGAGCTCCAGGCCATCGGCGCAACCACCCTCAACGAGTACCGCAACCATGTGGAGAAGGATGCCGCCTTTGAGCGCCGCTTCCAGCAGGTGCAGGTGGGCGAGCCTTCCCTGCCGGATACCATCGCCATTCTCCGCGGCATTGCCCCGCGCTACGAGGAGCACCACCATGTGCACTACACGCCCAAGGCCATCGAGGCCGCAGCCAACCTCTCCAAGCGCTATATCACGGGCAGATTCCTGCCGGACAAGGCCATCGACATCATGGACGAGGCCGGCTCCCGCCTGCGCGTGGCCCACATGACCCGCCCTGGGGAAATCAAGGAAATAGAGCAGCGCTGCGCCAAGCTGGAGGAGGACAAGAAAGCCGCCGCCAAAACCCAGGACTTCGAGCGCGCCGCCAAGCTGCGTGATTCGGAAATCAAGCTCCGCCAGCAGCTGCGCTCCAGCATCGACAACTGGAAGAAGGCCATGGACACCACCGTGGCAGACGTGACGGAAGACGACATCATGGCCGTGGTCTCCAAGTGGACCGGCATTCCCCTGGCCCGCATGGAGCAGAAGGAGACGGAACGCCTGCTGCAGATGGAGAACGAGCTGAAGAGCAAGGTCATCGGCCAGGATATCGCCTGCTCCGCCATCTCACGCGCACTGCGCCGCAGCCGTGCGGATGTGAAGGACCCGCGCCGTCCCATCGGCTCCTTCCTCTTCATGGGTCCCACGGGTGTGGGCAAGACCTACCTGGCCCGCAACCTCGCGGAAATCATGTTCGGCACGGCGGATGCCCTCATCCAGGTGGACATGAGCGAGTACATGGAGAAGTACAGCACCAGCCGCCTCATCGGCTCGCCCCCCGGCTATGTGGGGCACGACGAGGGCGGGCAGCTCACCGAGAAGGTGCGCCGCCGCCCGTACGCGGTAATCCTGTTCGACGAGGTGGAGGAGGCCCACCCGGATGTGATGAACCTGCTGCTGCAGGTGCTGGAGGAGGGCGCCATGACGGATTCGCTGGGCCGCAAGGTGAGCTTCAGCAACACCATCATCATCCTCACCTCCAACGTGGGGGCCAGCCTGGGCAGCACCGGCCGCATGGGGTTCGCCTCCGGTGATACCGCAGAGGCCGACTACGAGGCCCTCAAGGAGAAAATCACCGAGGCCGCCAAGAAGGAATTCCGCCCGGAATTCATCAACCGCTTTGATGAGCTCATCGTCTTCCGCGTGCTGGACCGCAAGGACCTGGCAGACATCGTGAAGCTGGAGGCCCAGAAGCTCATCAACCGCCTGGCGGAAAAGAAAATCGGCCTGAGCCTGGCACCGGAGGTGGTGGCCATGCTGGTGGACAAGGGATACAACCCGGAATACGGCGCGCGCCCCATGCGCCGCGCCATTGAGCGCCTGCTGGAAGACCCCATTGCGGAAGCCATCCTGCGCGGCGATCTCGCCGCCGGGCACAACTCTGTGGCCGTGCGCAACCCGGAGACCAACGCCATCGAGTTCCAAGAGGTGAAGCCCGCCGCAACCAAACCCAGGAAGCCCGCTGCCAAGGTGAAGAAGGCCCCGGCTGCCAAGAAGGAAAAAGCCCCCGCCAAAACGGCAAAGGCTGCCAAGAAACCCGCCGCCAAGGAGAAGAAGGAACCCGCCAAGGCACCACGGAAGCCCCGCAAAAAGTAACCCGCCATGGCTGATTGGACAGACAGCTACGACCCCAACACAGCCGGCGTGCCAAAACTGTTCGCCAGGGCCTTCGTGGCCTCGTGGTCGGCCTGGAACGGTCGCGCCACGCGGCGCGAGTTCTGGATCGGCGGCGGTATCCTGGGCATTCTTTCCGCCGCCCTGGCCTACGGCGGGTTCGAGCTCTGCCGCAGCATGACGGACGACGTGGACGTGCAGTTCTACGTGCTGGAGGGCCTGTGCGTGGTGTTCCTGCTGCTGCCGGGCATGGGCACGGTCTGCCGCCGCCTGCACGATACCGCGCGCAGCGGTCTCCTCATTGCCGCCGCCTTTGCCGTGGCTCTCATCTGCTTCTGCAACGAACCCACGCCGGACAAGTTCGATATCCGCTGGGCCTCCCTCCTCATCCCCGCCGTCATTGCCTTCTTCTGCATGCTGGATTCCACCCCGGAACCCAACGCCTGGGGTCCCTCCCCCAAGTACAAGAAGGCCCTTCCCCCAACCCCACCCGGCCGGGAGGAGGCTCCCTGAACATCAAAAATACCGCTTCACGGCATCCTCGAACTGCTCCATGAAGATGTCCTTGATGGCAGAGATGTTGTTGCGCTCGTAGAAGAGCAGCATGGCTTTCTTGTAGTCGGCGGAATCCACCGTGCGGAAGGAGAGCGGGCAGTATCCGTGTGCCATCATCACCGCGTTGGCGGCCATGCGAGCCGTGCGCTTGTTGCCGTCGCTGTACGGCTGAATGTAGGATACCAACGCCAACGTGAGCAATGCCTTGCTGAACACGCATGCCGTGCCGTTCACCAGGCGGCATGCGGCCTCCAGCTCGCTGCGTATCCGCGAGTCGCTTGCCAACGGGCGGTAGTTGGTGCCGGTTATCCCCACGCCATAGGTGCGGATGAGATTGTCCACGCCTAGATATTTCACCAGGTGGGTGTGGATTTTCGCAATTTTCTCCATACTCAGCTCGCGGAAGCTGTCGGGGTGCTGCACTATATCATCCAGCGCATCCTTGTGGTTGAGCAGCATCGTCGCCTCGTCACGGGTTCTGCCCGCTGCGGTCTTCTGTTCCTCCAGCAGGCGTTCCGTCTCCAGCAGCGTGTACGTGTTCCCTTCAATCTGGCTGGATTTCCAGCTCAGGTCAATGCCAAAGCGCTTCAATTCCTTCTGCCGGGCATCAGGCGGCATCTCTGCCGCGCGGCGCGCGTACTGAGCCTGGAGGGCGAGCAGATGCCCCCGTTCCCCCGCCGTGTACAAATCCACCTTCGGCAGTATCTCCCCAATCATCTGCAGATTGTACTCCGTGCGCACCTCGCGCTCATCCGCTTCCCGGCTGTAATACTCGTTCAGATCCACCTTCTCCAGCAGCAGGCTGGCCGCACTCAGGCGGTAGCGGGTTGCTCGCGCCTTCCCGCTCATCTCCACCTTACCAGAACTCACCAAACGCTGCAGCGCGCGCTTCAACGTGGCATCGCTCACCGCATCCGGCAACATGCTTGCCAGTTCCGCACGCCCTATGCTTTCACTGAGCGCCAGCTTGCCCAAGAGGATTTCGTCCTTTTTCATAGTATCGGCTCATTTTGGAGCCAAAATCAGCTCAAATTTACCAAAAGCAAGCCGTTTATCAAGCTTTTTTTGTAAATTTTGAGCCGATTCCCCGCATGTGTCCCAAAGAATTTGGGGAACATGTGGATTTAGGGGGTGGGGTGGAAAGCGCGGGGCGCATCTTGGTGGTTCAGAGACTTGCAACCGGATAGCGGAGCCGCCCCGCCGTTCGTCCGCCTCCGCTACGCTTCCGTCTTCGCTTCCGTCTTCGCTGAAGCTACGCCGAGATAAAACGCCGAGACAGGCCGGCGTGACGAGGCGGGGTTCCCCGGCGGAGACACTTGTACGCTCGTTATCCCACGGGTTTACACCCGTGGCTCTCTATTAATCCGCTGTGGTAAAAGGGAGGCGTTCAAGGTATGATACCTTGCGCCGGCGTGGGTTTCCGTATAGGCCATGCGGAAACCCACGGCCCGGATGCCTTCCGTCCCGTGGCTAGTGCTGGAAAATACGCACGTTA